>JANMYL010000222.1:0-5191 GCA_031382045.1 Akkermansiaceae bacterium
CGGGAAAACCGAAGTCGCCATCCGAGGTGCTTTTAAAGCAATCACCAGTGGCAAGCAAGTCGCCATCCTAGTGCCCACCACGGTTCTGGCAGAACAACACTGGCGGACTTTCCGCGAGCGGATGTCAGACTACCCGATCCGCATCGATTTGCTCAACCGTTTCCGCACCGCTGCCGAGACTCGCGAGACCATCGCCGGGCTTGCGGATGGCTCGGTAGATTTAGTCATAGGCACCCATCGCTTAGTCTCTGGAGATGTGAAATTCAAGGATCTTGGGCTAGTCGTGGTCGATGAGGAGCAGCGCTTCGGCGTCGCGCACAAGGAGAAATTCAAACAGCTCTTCCGACAGGTGGACGTGCTAACTCTATCCGCCACGCCTATTCCACGGACGCTTTATATGGCGTTGATGGGCGCACGGGACATGTCCACCATCGACACCCCGCCGCCGAACCGAGTTCCAGTTTCCACCACCGTCTGCGCTTACGATGAGCGCGTCATCCGCGATGCCATCCGGCGGGAAATGAAGCGCGGCGGACAGACATTTTTCCTGCACAATCGCGTGAAAACCATCGACATGATGGCCGCCAAAATCCGTGAATTAGTCCCCGAGGCCAAGGTGCTCATCGGCCACGGGCAAATGGACAAAGACGATTTGGAAGTGGTCATGCACGCCTTCGTCAAGGGCGAGGCCGATGTGTTATTAGCGACGACCATCATCGAAACCGGAATCGACATCCCAAATGCCAACACCATCCTCATCGACCGCGCTGACCGCTTCGGCCTGGCGGATCTCTACCAACTCCGTGGGCGCGTCGGGCGGGCGGGTGAGAAAGCCTACGCCATTCTCCTTCTCCCGCGCGACATGATGACCGTGGGCGACGCCCGCAAGCGCATCAATGCCATCAAAGAATACACCGCGCTGGGCTCCGGATTTAAAATCGCGATGAAGGATCTCGAAATCCGTGGAGCAGGAAATTTACTTGGCACCAAGCAATCCGGTCACATCTCGCAGATCGGCTTTGAACTCTATTGCCAGCTCCTCCGCCAGTCGGTGGACCGGCTTAAAGGCCGTAAAGACGCACCGCGCGGCGAGACGAGTTTCAAGGCAGACTTCATCATCTTCAGCGAGACGGCCTATGCACGGGAAGACCCGAAAATCGTGCTGCCAGCATTCTTGCCCGCAGCTTGGTTAGAAGAAGCTAAAGTCCGCATCACCGCTTACCGGGAGATCTCGGAAGCAGGCACGCTGAAAGCCATCGACGCGCTAGAAACCTCGTGGCGCGACCGCTTCGGCCGCATTCCGGAAGCCGCCGCGCGGTTGCTGGAAATCACCCGCATCAAAGCACTCGCCGCAGCCGAGGGAATCACCTCAGTGGAAATCAGCGGCCAACGACTCATGCTTCACCGCAATGGAGATTACATTCTCCTCGAAGGTCGCAGGTTTCCCCGCTTGCAATCCGCCAGTCCGCAAGGAAAGCTCACCGAAGCAGCGACCCTGCTTCAAAACTTTTGATCTCGCACCCGATACTTATGAACCCGCGCCTCGCTCTGCCATTGGTGATTTCCTGCGCAGCACTCGCAGCCACATCAGCTTCCGCACAGCAAACAACGCCCCAACGTCCTTCGGGTCCTTCTGGTCCTGTCGAAGTGAACGGCATCGCCGCCAAAGTTAACGGTCGGGTCGTCACTAAAAACCAAGTTTCCTTCATGCTGGCCCCGATTTACGCCCAGTTAGCCACTCAGTTTCCGCGCCGGGGACCGGAATTTGAGGCCAAGTTCAAGGAAACCAGAAACAGTATCATCAAAGAACTGGTCGATCGCCAAATCATCCTAGACGAGTTCAAACAACTCGGCGCTTCTATCAGGCCCAACTTGATCGACGAAGAAATCAAACGCCAGATGCGCGAACTTTATAATGGCGACGAAATAAAATTCAGGGAGGAGCTCAAACGCAGCCGCCTGACTATGGAAGGCTACCGCGAGATGACCCGCGAGAAAATGGTCGTCCAAGCCATGCGCGCTCAGCAATTTTCCGACGCCCCTCCCCCACTGCCGAATGAAATCGAAAAGGAATACAGCGAGATCCGAGCATCCCTCCGCGACGTGACGAAGGACGTCATCACCTTCCAAAAGATTTTCATCCCTGCCTCCGACCCACAAAACCCCCTCGCCACACCTGAAACTCAACTGGCCCTGAGCGAGGACGTCGCCAAGCAACTCGCAGACGGTAAGGACTTCACTGAACTTGCCAAAAGCTACTCCAAAGACGCCTTCGCGGAAACCGGCGGCCTTCAAGAAAATACCCCGCGCACCGACCTTTCGCCTGAGTTTGCCGCCATTATTTTCGACGCACCTGTCGGCAAAATCATAGGGCCGCTGCTAGACCCGCAGGGATTTACTATCGTCAAACCGATCAAAATCAACCTTGGCCCCTCCCCGCCGCTTGATGATAAAGTCCGCGAACTCGTCGAACAGCGAGTCAGCAAGAAAAAAACATCTGCACAATACGAGCGTTGGATTGAGTCCAAGCGCAAGCGCGCGATTATTGACATTAAAATTTGATCCAGAGTGGTACGGATCCCACACTTCGGATGATTTTGCAAAGTGGGTTTGGTGAGTTTGGTGCGCCTGATTGGATTCGAACCAATGACCGCCCGCTTAGAAGGCGGGTGCTCTATCCAACTGAGCTACAGGCGCTGAAGCGGAGTTCGTAACAACCTGTGACGCACAAGTCAAAATCCGCGTGATAATTTCGTCGATTTGTTTTCGCGGGCCGGAATTAAGGATTCCGATCTGGCAAATTTCCCGCTAACCCACCATGCATGCGCACCGCAGTTTATGCCGGATCCTTTGATCCGCCGACCCATGGTCATCTTTGGATGATCGAGCGGGGGCTTGAAATGTTCGACCGCTTGATCGTCGCTATCGGGAGCAATCCGTCGAAAAGCTATTCCTTCACGGTTGAGGAGCGGCTGGAGCTGCTTCACGCCTCTATCCGCAGCTGTGATCGCCTCGTCATTGCCCATTTCGACAACCGTTACCTCGTGGACTATGCCAAGCGGATGGATGCAAAATACATCCTGCGCGGCATCCGCTCGCCTAACGACTACGAATACGAGCGGGTGATGCGCCACATCAACGCCGACATGACTCCGGAAATCACTACAGTATTCCTGATGCCGCCGCGCGATATGGCAGAACTCTCATCGAGTATGATCAAGAGCCTGACCGGGCCGATCGGTTGGGAGGAAACCGTCCGCCGCTACGTGCCGGAGCCTGTTTTCAAGGCGCTGGCAGCACGCGGCGGTTCGATTTAGAATAGCGCTTCAAACACAGCAATCTGTCGCAACCACTTTTTTTGAATGTCATGACCGCCCTGAAAATTTTCTCAGACTCGCCGCTCGACTCTTCCAATACCCGGCTGTTAGTGGAGGGAAGCTCGCCGCATCAGGTATTATTCCCCAGAATCGCGGCTGCCTCGGTGCTAGCGCAAGCAGAGCCGGATCCTGCATTTTTACTGGCGGATATCGCTTTCGGACAACCACATCTGGAGTGCATCCGGCGCTCAGAAAAATTAAAATGGCTACATATCAGCTCGGCCGGATTCACTCGTTACGATACGCCAGAGTTCCGTGCGCTGGTGGCTGAGCGCGGACTGTTGGTAACCCACAGTTCCAGCGTCTATGCTGCGTCCTGCGCCGAACATGTGTTCGCGTTCATGCTCGCTGGTTCTCGTCGAATGCCACAGGCGCTGCGCAGCCAAGCGTCCAATGGCTCGCCGGAATGGTTCCAACTGCGCGGCGACTCACTCTCGCTACGTGGGCAAAGCGTGGTGATTCTTGGTTTCGGCGGGATCTCCACAGAACTTGTAAAATTATTAGAACCCTTAAAAATGAGCATCACTGCGATGCGCCGCAAGCCACGCGGTAACGAGGGATATCCCACCGTGACCATCGAAACACTGCCCGCAGCGCTGGCGACTGCGGACCATGTCATCAACATTTTGCCAGACAACCCCGCTTCACGAAATTTCATCAACGCGGCACGCCTCTCACAAATGAAGCACGGCGCAGTATTTTATAACATTGGGCGCGGCACCACGGTGGATCAAGATGCATTGTTAGTCGCACTGCGATCTGGCAAGCTTGCCGCCGCTTGGTTAGACGTTACCGAACCCGAACCGCTGCCCACCGACCATCCGCTGCGTAGCGAACCGCACTGCTTCATCACTCCACACATCGCCGGCGGTCACGCGGACGAGTCCGGCACCTTGGTGCGGCATTTTCTAGCAAATTTACAGCGCTATCTGGCAGGCGCACCTTTGCTGGACCAGATCTACCATACTTAAGTCAATAATAATGAACCGCATCAGTATATTATTATAATTGAATTTACTAACCACATATTTTCCATCAGTCACCAATTCACTTCTGTGAGTTATGCTAGAAGAACAGCCGGACCGGAAAGGTCTAGGATCATAGAAAAAGATTTGCGTGGCCAATGGCCTTCTAATCTTTGGAAATTATGATACCACTGGCTACCACATTAGGAGCGACCGACGCCCCAGCCATTTTGATATTTAACTGATAGCTGTTACCGTGGACCTGATTTAAAAAACGCGGAGATTACGGCTTGGTAAATTCGGCTTCGAGGCACTTTGATTCGGTGTTGGAGCGCCTCCCAAGTGGCATCTTTGAGTGGCACTAACGTTTTTTGAGCGATCAATGCCGGCAAGACGCTGGCTGCCCGAAGTCGCCGGGATCGCAGCGACTTCGCGTAACTTTCCCCCTCGCGAATCCATATTTCCGCCCGGAGCCACCACTCAGCATGGCAGGCCAAAAGCGCCTCCAGATCATGCGGATCCGCGACCGGTAAATAGCATCGGCCAGTGGCAAGGTCCGCCGCGAGATCCCGCAGGATGTTCACGAGCTGGAGTCCTTTTCCGTAAGCGATTCCTTGTGCCAACAAGTCTGACTCTGGCGCTTTTGAAAAACGCTCTCCCAGCGTGAGAAAGCCAAGTTTGGTCCAAAAAGCACCAACGCATCCCGCCACCCGCCATGCATAATCCTCCAGCGCGGCATCGTCATAAAGCGCCACCGGATGTTTGCGACTGGCTAAGGCGAAACGATCCAAATCAAGCAATTGCCCGCTCAGGATCGTAGCCAGCACTTCGCGCACTAAGTCCGCCTCA
>JANMYL010000256.1:0-5465 GCA_031382045.1 Akkermansiaceae bacterium
ACATGGAACGCTTCAGCGCTTGGCCTTGGGCGTTTTGAAAAATTTCTCCACTTCGGTCAGCGGGCGGGTGTTGAAAACATCCTGTTGCCGCAGCCAGCCCTTGCGAGCGAGGCGGACGCCGAGGCCGATGTGGTGGAGGCCGGCGGTGGAGTGGGCGTCCGGGTTGATCGAGCAGAGCACGCCTTTGTCGCGGGCACGTTTCCACCAGCGCCAGTCCATGTCCAATCGCATCGGGCTGCAATTCAGCTCGATGATGGTGCGCGTCTCGGCGGCGCAGTCGATGATCATGGCGTGGTTGACGGCGTAGGCATCGCGCTTGAGCAGCAGTCGGCCAGTGAGGTGACCGAGCATGGTGACGTGTTCGTTTTCCATGGCGCGGCAAATCCGGCGGGTCATATCGGCTTCCGGTAGCGTGAACGATGCGTGGACGGAGGCGACGCAGTAATCGAGCTTGGCCAGTGTTTCATCGTCGAAATCGAGCGAGCCGTCTTTCAAAATATCCACCTCAGAACCCGCGAAGAGGCGGAAATGTTCGTAGCCGGCGTTGAGCGTGGCGATGGCTTCGATTTGATCTAGCAGGCGTTCTTGATTGAGGCCATTCGTTTGAAATGAGGATTTCGAGTGATCCGCGATGCCGAGGTATTGGAGGCCGAGGTCGATGGCTTCCTCTGCCATTTCGGCGAGAGTTGCGTGGCCGTCGGAGGCGGTGGTGTGGTTGTGGAAGGTGCCGCGAAGTTGGCCGAGCTCGACGAGGCGAGGTAGCGTGTGATGGGCGGCGGCTTCGAGTTCGCCCATATTTTCGCGGAGCTCTGGCGGGATGAAATCGAGGCCGAGCGCGCGGTAGATATCGGCTTCTTCGTGGACCTCCGGAATCGGTGCAGGAGCGTCTTGGTGGGTCGGGGTGAAACCGTATTCGTTGAGGGAAAGCCCTTGTTTCAAGGCTAACGAGCGGAGGGCGACGTTGTGTTCCTTGGAGCCGGAAAAGTATTGAAGGGCGAAGGGGAATTGCGCGTTTGATACGGCCCGGAGATCGCACTGGATGCCATTTTTGAGTCGGACGGAGGCTTTGGTATCGCCGCAGACGATGATGGAGGCGACTTGTGGCAGCGTGGTGAAATCTTCGCAGACGAGCGCTGGCTCTTTGGTGGCGACGAGGAAATCGAGGTCGTGCACGGTTTCCTTCGCCCGCCGGAATGAACCGGCGACGGTGACGCGGGAAACCTCGGGATGGGTGCGGAGCAGGCTGAGAATTTCTTCCACCAGCGGGCTAATAGATCCTAGCAGGAATGTGTCGGCGAAGGATTCGCGGTGGGCGATGGCTTCGAGAATTTTGGTCTGAGTTTTCGCGCCGAAGCCCGGAAGTCCGGCGACTTTTCCGGCATCGCAGGCGGCTTTGAGATCGGCGACAGAGGCGATGGAGAGAGATTGGTAGAGGGCTTTGATTTTTTTCGGGCCAAGGCCTTGGACGTCGAAGAGCTCGAAAATACCGGCTGGGAATTCGGCGCGGAGTTTTTCGTGAAAATCGAGTTTGCCGGTGCTGGCGAGTTCATGGAGTTTGTCTCGCAGGGCCTCGCCGATGCCTTTGATGCCGGTGAGTTCGTTTTTTTCTGCGAGTGCGACGATCTCTCCGTCGAAGTTTCTCACCGTCTCTGCGCCCTGGCGGTAAGCGCGGATTTTGAATGGGTTCTCGTCCTTAAGTTCAAGTAGGAGTGCGATTTCTTCGAGCACTTCAGCAAGGTTTTCGCGGGTCATAGTAGGAAGTGGATGATAGCTTATTTCATTAGGAAATCTGCGACGACCATTCGGTGGTCGCTGTGGCGGGTGGTCACGGCGCAGCAGCGGACTGGTGTCAGGTGACGAGTCGAATAAAGGTGGTCGATGCGGAGCACTGGGAAACGCCGCTGGAAGGTGTCGCCCCAGCCGGTGCCGGCGGCGGCGAAGGCATTTAGGAAATCTCGGGCGAGCTGGCGATGGATGATGTCCGAGGCTGGAGAGTTGAAGTCACCACCGAAGAGGGTGGGGATGTTGGGGAAGGCAGTGGTTTGTTTCAGAATCTGCTGGGTAAGCAAAAGTTCTTTCTGGCGGATAGCGCGGTTGCTCCGGTGGTGGTTCCATGCTGATTTACGCCACAGGCGAAGATCGGTGGCTGCGGTGGCTAGGTGGACGTTTACGACCTCGATTTCCCTGCCGCTCGGGAGGGCCAGAGTGATTTGTTGGCTGTGTTGTGCGGAGTTTTGGGCTTCGCGCCGGATCTTCCAACGGGTGACGACGCCGTTGGATTGATGGATACGATAGTCGCCAAGGCCGCCATAAAGCGCATCGGCGATCTGGCGGACTTGGTCTGGCAGAATATCTTGTAATAGCACGATGTCCGGTTGCCACAGGGAGAGATCCACTGCGGGATTTCCGAAGTTGAAGAAGGCACAGTTCATAGTGATAGCGCGGATGACGGGCTTGCCTTCATGAGGCTTTGCGAGGCCGGGAAGCGGCGCGGATTTTCCGAAATTGGCTAGAACTCGTGCCTCGTCCGCGCCCAAGAGCAGGGTGACGGCCCACACGGCGGTCATCACTAACGAAAAAGAAGCACGGAAAAAATAGAATGCGACGGTGGACAGCAGAAGTCCGAATCCGCCCCAGAGCCAGATCGGCATGACCGTGAACGCCGCAAACCTATCCGGCTGCCACGCGAAACAGTAAACCGTGAAGAGTTGCAGCAGCAGGGAAATCCCTACCAATGTCCATCCGAGGCGGCGACTGAGAGACGACATTGAGGGGATTAGAATTTAAAATTCACATCCCCGGGATGCTGAGACCGCCGGTGAGTTTTTTCATCTCAACAGCAGACTTTTCTTTGCCCTTGGAGATGGCTTCTTGGACGCCTTTGAGCACGAGATCTTCGAGAAACTCGGCGTCACTTGGATCGATGACAGAGGGGTCAATTTTGATCGAAAGCACATCGCCTGCGCAAGTGGCGATGACGTGGACCTTACCGCCACCGACGGTGGCCTCGACGGTCTGGATGGCGAGTTCTTCCTGCTTCGCGGCGAGTCCAGCTTGCATCTGCTGGGCTTGTTTCATGAGTTTGGCGATGTTCATATTTTTTGGGATGAGTGATGGAGATTATTGTCGGCGAAAGGTGTAAGCGGTATTGCGCTTATGATGCCAGAAGACAAAGCTTCATCTTTTGATCGAGCGCTTTAATTCCTCGAAGGTAATACACATGGATGAGTCCGCGTCCATTTCGGCATCACGGCGGAGGGCTTCGGCATCGCCATCATCCTCGTCTATGTAGACTGCAGGGAGAGATTGAAGAATGAAGGAAGCAAGGTTCGCTCGTGCTCCATCAGGCAAGGCCATGATCTGGATTTCGAAACTTGATAATATTTCCATGTATGAATTTTAGGCGAGCACTTTGCCTTCGAATTTGATGAGCGCGGCTTGGATGAGTGGGTCGTTGTGGAAGGTATCGTCGATGATGGCAGCGGCAACGGGCGCGGGTTCCTGTGCTTTGATTTCGGCAGCGGGCTTATCGCTTTTCCATGGCGGTGTCTCGACTGGGGCTGGAATTTCGCTAACTTCCGGGGCATCTGCGATCATGGAATCGAAAGCGGAAATACCTGCGGCGGGGCGGGGAGCTGGGGTGGCTGCGACCGGGGGCCGTTGGACGGTGACGGGCTCTGGCTCGATCTCGCGGACGGGTGTTGGCGCGGGTTCGGCGGCGATTAGAGCGGGAGTGCTAACCGTGCTGGAGGAGATGAAATCCGCGCCGCGGGTAAGGACTTTGATGACGTCCGTGATGCGGACTTCGCCGAGAGATTGGATAGCTTTGATAACGCCGAGCTCGAAATGGAGGCGCTTGTTTGTCGCCCATTTCATCCGCCCTTCGGTCTCGGCGAAGACGTCGATGGCGGCGAGGATGCGGTCCGGCGGGTATTCGTCGGCGGCTTGGAGTAGGGCGGTCCACAGGTGGGCGGGAATGCCTTCGCCGTCGGCGGAAGGGTCAAGTTTCGCGACGAGCAGGGCGCGTAGGCAGCCGATGAGTTCCCCGAGGAGCTGGGAGAGTTCGCGGCCGCTTTCGGCTTCTTTTTGGATGAGTGAAAGGGCGGCGGGATTGTCGCGGGCGAGCAGGGTTTGAGTGAGGGCAGCGACTTTTTCACGGGAGGTGAAACCGAAGACGTCGAGAACGTTGGTCTCGTTGATGGAGTCGCCGCAGAAGGAGACGAGCTGGTCGAGCATCGACTGGGCGTCGCGCATGCCTCCATCCGCGCCTTTGGCGATGGCCCAAGCGGCGGTGTCTTCGAGGGCGATGTTTTCGAGGCGGGCGATGTGGAGGAGGTGTTGCGCGATCGTCTCGGTGGGGATCGGGCGCAGGTCGAAGCGCTGGCAGCGGGAGAGGATCGTGGGGAGAATTTTGTTCGCCTCGGTGGTGGCGAAGATGAATTTCACATGCGGCGGCGGTTCTTCAAGCGTCTTGAGCAGTGCGTTGAAGGCGGCGTTCGAGAGCATGTGGACCTCGTCGATGTAGAAAATTTTGAACTGCCCACGGGCTGGGGCGAAGCGGACGGATTCGCGGAGATCGCGGACTTGTTCCACTCCGTTGTTCGAGGCTCCGTCGATCTCAAGCACGTCGAGCGAACGGCCTTCTGCGATCTCGATGCAGACGTCTTCTTCGGGGTCGAAGTCCGCTTTCGGCCCAGCGGTGCAGTTGAGTGCCTTAGCGAGAATCCGCGCGGTGGACGTCTTGCCGGTGCCCCGTGGGCCGACGAAAAGATAGGCGTGGGCCAGGCGTTTTTGGGCGATGGCGTTGCGAAGTGTCCTCACGACGTGGTCCTGTCCAAGGACGTCGTCGAAGGTTTTGGGGCGGTATTTGCGGGCGAAGACCTGATAACTCACGGCGACGAGTGTATGGATGACGGCGGGTTTGTCATGGCCGAGTTTTCAGGAATCGCAAAAATACTGAATGGGCGGACGAAAAAAGTTTGTAGGACGGGGATTGATGGCTGCCGGGTTGCTGCTATGAGTCGGGGAGCATGAACGCGCAAAAAGCCTCCAAAGGTGGCAAATCCATGGGGTTTCCCCGGCTAGGCACCATTCTTCTGCTGCTAGTTGCCGCAGGAATTGGACTGTGTTTCACGCCATTCCCGGGAAAAGTAAAACGGGGCCTGCGGGAAATTTTCGCGCCCCGTTCGGCAGTCGTTTCCCCTGATAAAAAGGACATTTTCCGCCAAGCCGAAGCGCAAATCCGTGCCGAATTGGAGGAAAAATACGAGCGCGACATCGCCGCGCTCAAGAAATCACTGGAGGATGCAGGAAAGCAAAATTCCGAGCAAACTGCGCCCGCTCCGGAGCCTGACTTGGGAGCTATTACCGACGTCCGGAAACTCCGTTCCGGCATTCCTTTCAAGACGACTGTGAAGATCGAAAAGGGCGGCACTGCCTCCATGGCGCGCATGGACGACGCGAGC
>JANMYL010000118.1:0-54149 GCA_031382045.1 Akkermansiaceae bacterium
TGGCGGGCGCGTAGCATAGACGTCATAGCTTTGCTGATTATGACCGCTACGAACCACTCTATCTTAAAGTCCGACCGCCGAGGTCGACTTCGCTATTCCAAGGACCAGAAGTCCGCCTTGGTGGAAGCCTACCAAACCAGCGGTTTGAGCAGTCCGCGTTTCGCCGCGCTCCACGGCGTGAACTACCAAATCCTCGCCAGTTGGCTCCAGAAGCACAAGCAAACCGCTTGCACTGCGGTCAGCCGACAGACGCCCACACCCCCCTTTTTGCTCGCCACCGTTCGAGTTAAAATGAAAAGCCATTTAGAAGAGCTAGGGCTATAAAAAATACTTGAAATACTCATTATGATCATTTAAAATAAAAATTAAGATGAAAAAGCTAAATGCAAGCCTACTCGACGAAGCCTTAAACCTCCTCGCCGAGTCCACAGAAGACCACCCGAATCAACACTGGGTGGTCTGCGGAGGCTCGTCGTTGCTGGCACTGGGCTTAGTAAGTCGCACGACTACCCGCGATGTGGACGTGCTGGCCCGCGTCGAGCCAGACGGATTGATCACCGCCAAGCCCCTGCCCGAGTGGCTTGCAAGTGCGGCCGAGCAAGTCAGGAAGCAGCTCGGGCTCATGGAGAATTGGTTCAACACCGGCCCATCCGACGACTCCTTTTTCCGCTTCGGCTTTCCCGAGGGAATGTCCGAGCGCCTCGTTCCCCGGAAGTATGGCCCGAACAAAAACCTACGCATCAGCTTCATCAGTCGCCGGGATCAGGTTTTCTTCAAACTTTACGCCACTGCGGACTCCGACATGGGCCGGCACTACGAGGATTTGCAGGATCTGCAGCCCACGGCGGAAGAACTGCTCGCCGCCGCCCGCTGGACACGCACACAGGATCCATCGGAAGGATTCCTATTTGTTCTCGGTGAAGTTCTCAAAGCACTTGGTCATGAACCCCTCATTGCACAACTTTAGGGAAAGCCTGCTCCAGCGGCTTCTCGACTTCCTCTGGCGGCAATGGTCCGCCTTGGGAGTGGCAGGTCATGCCCGCAGCGATGATCCGTGGATGATCGACCCCGAGGCGCTACTTCTCTTCTCCACCCACATCGCCCGCCACGACAGCCGCTTGTTCGATGAAATTCTCGACTGGCTCCATACCAATGGCTCCTGGATCAACCTCCAACGCCTTGGAACCCTGCACAAGGAAGAGCGCCTCGGGAATTCCGCCATCCTCGCCGCCATCGCGGATCTTCTCTCCAGAGAATCCGCCCATCTCAAGTGGAAGCTCCTCATGCGTCGGGTAGAAAAGCCGGACTCTCCGGCCGCAGAGTTGGTTCAGCGGCTCTTCCCCTCCATCCCTATTCTCAAAGAACCCGATCCAGTCTTCCTCAAGCATGGTCTGGAGCGCGGCGGCATCGAACTCCGGGGCATGAGCCAATCTCCTCGCCCGGACCAGCCTGCCACCTTTCTCTTCAAACTCCGCGCCCTGTTCGGCATGCAGGCCCGTGCCGAAGTCATGGCCTGGCTGCTAGCTAACGAACAAGGACACCCGGCGGAAATCGCCCGCCAAACCGGTTACTTCCGCGGCTCCATCCAGAACGTCCTCAATGATCTAACCGCATCCGGCCACATCGGTTCGATCCGCATCGGCAGGGAAAAATATTTCTCCTTCCTCCGCCACGACGAATGGCGCTTTCTACTCACTTGGCAGAATGCGGAGACCTTTCCCCAATGGATCAACTGGGCACCGCTCTTCTACGCCATTCAAACTTTCCTCGACACCCTCGGCAAACCCGGGCTCGATCAAAAATCCGAAAACTTCCAAGCCATTCAACTCCGTGAAGCCCTCGACCAAGCCACTCCCGCACTCGCCCGCGCCGGATTCGCGCAAAACTTCCAAACTTCCCGAGAACTACGCGGCGCAGAGTTCCTACAATCCATTCTCGCTGACATCGAATCCCTTACCATGGAGATTGAGCCAGTGAAACAGAAACTCTCGCTGTAAAAGAGTTGAGACCGACTGGTCACGCCTACAATCCGATGAGAATCAACATCGGGTCAATTGCCCGTTGGCAAGGAGCCGAAACAGTAACGGTCTGCGGCGATTACCTCGTGTTCCGTTGTTTCCCAGTGAACTTGGGCTGTCGCTCGTGGACATTCGTTAGGATTCGAGCATGGATGCGAGCGACGCCTCGTCGAGGATGGGGACTCCGAGTTTCTCGGCCTTGTCGCGCTTGGAGCCGCCGCCTTCGCCGGCGAGGACGTAGCTGGTTTTCGCGGAGACCGAGCCGCTGACTTTGCCGCCTTTGGATTCAATGAGTTCCTTCATTGCATCCCGGTCAAGGCTGAGGGTGCCGGTGATGACGAAGGTTTTTCCGGCGAGTGGCAGAGCGGATAGGTCGGCCTCGGCGGCGATGGGGAGGTAGTTGTCGGAAACTGGATCAATACCGAGTTCGGCGAAACGGTCGAGGGCGTGTTGGCCGGCCTCGGATTTGAAAAAGGTGGTGATGGTCTCTGCCACGGCGGGGCCGACGTCGCCGGTGATGGTGTATTTTACGAGGAACTCGTTTTGCTTTTTAGCCGTGGCGCGGGTGTCGCGGAGGATTTCCGCTAGGATCGGCGAGTCGGGAATTTGGCCCAGCGTGCGGTGGAGGCGGGAGAGTTCCTTGGCGGCGGATTCACCGAGCTGCCGGATACCCATCGCATAGAGCCAGCGGTGGAGCGGCTTGGATTTGGCAGCTTCGAGGGCGGCGAGGACTTTGGCGGCGTTTTTCTCACCGAAACGGCGCGGGGATTCTTCGGTGCCGAGGTTGAGGTTGGCGAGGGTTTCCTCGTCGAGGCGGAAGAGGTCGAGCGGGGTTTGGCAATGGCTGTGGCGGACGAGCGCCTCGGCGACGATTTCTCCGAGGCCGTCGAGGTCGAGCGCCTTGCGGGAGGCGAAGTGGGTGATGTGGGTGACTGCCTGCGCCGGGCATTGGAAATTGGTGCAGCGCCACGCGACGAAGCCTTCTTCTTGGCTGATCGGGCCGCCGCAGGACGGGCATTTTCCTTGGACGCTGTCGTAGAGGGAATAGGGAACTGCGGCGTCCGCGTGGCGGATGACCTTGACGATGGCTGGGATGATTTCACCGGCTTTTTCAACGAGCACGGTCGCGCCGAGGCGGATGTCCTTGCGGTCGATTTCGTCTTGGTTATGGAGGGTGGCGCGGGAGACGGTGGAGCCGGAAATGAGCACGGGCGTGAGCTCTGCGACGGGTGTGAGCACTCCGGTGCGGCCGACTTGGATGAGGATGTTGTGAAGCGTCGTTTCCTGCTGCTCCGGGAGGAATTTGTAAGCGGCTGCCCAGCGGGGGGCACGGGAGGTGAAGCCGAGTTGATCGCGGGCGGCGCGGTCGAGGACTTTGATGACGGCCCCGTCGGTGCCGTAGTCGAGGGCGTGACGCTCTTGGTTGATGTGGGCGACGGCTGCAAGCACTTCGTCGAGATTGCGGGCGTTCAGAATTGGCTGGTTTTGGGGGATGCCGAGTGATCCCAACAGTTCGTGGAATTCATGCTCGGTTTCCAGGGGCGGGCCGTCGTAGGCACCGAGGCCGTGGGCGAGGAAGGCGAGTGGGCGCTTGGCGACTATTTTCGGGTCGAGCTGTTTGAGGGTGCCAGCGGCGGCGTTTCGGGGGTTAGCGAAGGTGGGCAGGCCAGCTTCGTCGCGCTCGGCGTTGAGTGCAGCGAAGGCCTCGTTGGGCATGAAAATCTCGCCGCGGACTTCGAGGAGGGCTGGGATGGGAGATTGGGATGCGGTGGTGGGGGCAAATGCATCGCCTTGGTGAAGAACCTGAAGATCAATAGGAACGAGTTCGCCAGCTTTGGTTTTAATGAGATTACCAACGTGGGCATCGGCTATTTCGAGGCCAGACTCATCATTTTTCCAACGGTTGTGACCGTTTGAATGGTAGCCATTCGCCTCGAACCATGAAGCGACTTCGTCCGGTGTCGGGACATCACCAAAAACAAACGGTTGGGAGGTGACGAGTGCTGGCCCACGCTCGGTTTCTAAAATTCCGTGGAGAATGATTTCATCGCCGAAAACTCGATTCGCGGCTTTCAGATTATTCAAATAGTCGATGGCTTCGCCTTGGGCGCCGAAGTGCGGAGGCAGGGTGAACTTGATGACCCGGTGCGAGCTTTGTAGATGAAAAACGGTATGTTCGGACTGGCCGCCTAGCTGAGGGTAACTGGCTGCGAGATGTCCGAATTTTCTAGGATCGAGGAGTCGGTTTGACTCTCTGGCCCACGATACCACGGATTCGGCTTCCTGTCGGATCCGTTGCGAAACATTCTTTCCATCGCTTCTTCCGAGGTCAGCGAGAAGCCTTCGCGCCAAGCTTTGTCCCGCGCTTTGCGCAGGCGTTCGGCGAGAAGCTGTGTTTGATTCATGGAATTGGAGATAGGGCAGAATTTCGTCCAAGTCAACCGATGGAGTAGGCTCGGCCATGCCCTGAAATTCCAACTCCAGCGGGATACTGCGGATGGTGCGGACGTTGTGAGTCACGTCGTCTCCGGTCTGGCCGTCGCCGCGAGTGGCGGCGTAGGCGAGTTTTCCATCCCGGTAGAGTAGAGAAACGGCGACGCCGTCGATTTTGGGCTCGATGGTGACGGCGACGTCATCGCGTTTGAGATTTTTCTGGAGGCGGCGGTAGAAGTCGATGAGTTCTTGCTCGGGGCAGGTGGCTGCGGATTTCGCGACGGCCTCGGCGCTGAGTTCAAAGACGTCGTCGATGCTGAGCATAGAGACGGCGTGCTGGAGTTGTTGGAAGCCAGCGATGGGTGCGCCGCCGACGCGGAGGGTGGGGGAGTTTGAGTCGCGAAATTCTGGGTATGTGGCTTCGAGGGTTTCGAGTTCTCGGAAGAGCAGGTCGTATTCTGCGTCCGAGATTTCCGGCTGGGCTTGGTTGTAATAAAGCCGGTTGTGGTGCTCCAGCTGAGTCCGCAGTTCGCGGATTCGGTCCTGTGGGCGGGGGGCTTGGGCAAAAAGATCAGGCTGAACCATGCGAGGAGTGTCGATTTAAAGGGGGATTTTTCAAGAAGTGGATTTGATCGAATGGGTGAAATGATTCCTTAACTCCCCAGGAAAAACGACGATCATCCCCGCCAAAGACGCCATAAATTGTTTTACGAGCTGTTTGAGGTCATCAAGCACTCGCCTATCTAGATAGCAGAAAAAGACATATCTGGAGTAATGGCGATATCCATGAGGAAATATCAGTAAGTAAAACGGCGGTGGGAGCGAAATAGAACGCCTGACGAATTTCTCGCGGCTCCGGACATAGAGGAAAAGTAATGCTAAAGCTTGCAAAACTGAAGCATTGGATCCGTCTGATTATTATAGGAATCTTAATTAGAAATAATGTTCATCAAGCAAACCCTCTCCTTTCAAATTAATTTTTCGAGGAGTTTGAGTTCGGTGTAAAGCGGGTCATTCCGTGTTTAATTGACGGAGAAAGTCGCAGTGTTGTTTAGCTTGAATTACAAGTTAGAGTGATTTGGCATGATCGCGAGGGGATCTGGTTAGCCGCTCGATTCCTCTACAAAGCAGAACATTTGTCACGCACACGAATATTAAAACCCCTATTGGTTTTCTCGCTCTAGAAATGGGATGATCAAGACTGGAGACGGCCGGGAAATATTACGGAATTTCGACGGGTTGGATCATTTTCTGGGTAAAGCGGACGACGACTTGGTATTTTGCGCCGTCGCGGGCGATGCCTAGCAGGGCGCTGCCGCGATTTTCAAGTTTCCAAAGGTGGGTGGGAGAAAATGAGCCGTCGGTGAGGCTGGCGATCTGAGGAAGAGAGCTTTTTTGGACGGGTTTGCCGTGAAGTGCTCCCAGCAGTTCTTCAAATTCCTTCCAACTCGGTGCGAGCGTCGACTGATAGGCGGTAGCAGGGAGAAGGTCGGTTTGTAATGTTATTTCCTTCAGCTTGCCGTTTTCCGTCCAATCAAAATAGAGGGATGCGCTAAGATTACCGATTTTGCGACGGGTACGGAAAACGCCATTGAGTCCGGAGCGGCCGATAAATGTTTCATCGGCAGTCATCACGACAAATTTACTGGCTTTGAGTTTGGCTAAGACTGTCTCGCGGGAGTCATTGAATGTGAGGGTGTCGAAAGCAGGAGACTCATTTGAAGCCTCGGTGGTGGCGAGGGTCTGAGTGGAGTCGATCCATGTGCGGTCGTTGAGGGCGAGTTGGTCACAATCCTTGGTGAGCAGAATATTGATGCTGGTGGTGTCTCGACTCATCAGCTCGCCCTCGCTGGGGTGCTGGTCGTCGGCGCTTTTCCATTCGCGCGGTGCGGCGTGGAGTGAGAGAGCAGAGTTGATTAATAGGAGTAAGGCAATTTGGCTAGTTAGGATCATGGCAGAGTGGTGGAAGCGACAGACGGAAAGGGTGGAAATACGTTTTGCGCTTACTTTTTCTTACTCGAATCTGCCGGTGGGACGGAAATCGGCGGAGTGGTGGCACTTGTGGGCGGGCGGGCGATCACACCGCCGGGAAGTTCTTGGACGCTACCGGTGGGGGCTCCATCGGCAGGTGGCGGAGTGGCTTTGGTGATGAGAGCGGCGTGGTCCTTGAGCAGGGGATCGACGGTGCTTTTCGCAACTTGAAAGGTGATGCCGGCTAGGGCTTTTTCTTTGGTAAGCTTCTCGGTGAGGATTTTCTGGCGCTCGCTGAAGGCGGTATCTTTGGTTTTGGCATCTTCGGGTTTTTCGCCTTCGGATTTTTTCCGCTCTTTGGGGATCTCGGCGGCGACTTCTACGGTGAGGAGGAAATTATCGGTGGCTGGCTTGGTGGGCGAGATTTGAATGGTGTAGGTGAAGCCCTCGATAGTTTCTATAATGGCGGTGCGCTTGGCTTCTGTGTCGATGCGCTCTGAAACTTGGTGAGTCGGGACGATGTCATCGAAGCTAGCATAAGAGAAAAGGCTTTTGAGCGGGCTGGTGACGGCGGTGTCTGGGACTTCGGTGGCGGCAGCAGCGTCCAGCTTGAACTCCGCATTTTCGTCGTCGCGGGTGAGTTTCCAGTCGATTTCGGACTTGCCGGGTTGGCTGAGGGTGATGGCATTGATTTTTTCTGGATTGATGAATCCGGAGTCGAGCCAGCGCTTGGCGTCGTCGCTCACGGACGGGAACATTTCGCTTACGGCGTAGAATCCTGAGTCGTCGGCGTGGTTCCGCACGTAGCGGCCGACGGCGCTGCTGCCGCCCATGGGGGAGGGTGCTGAGTTGCTGTCGATGTTTTTGCCGAGGGAAACCTTGGCGATTTCCTTGCCGGCAGCGTCCTTGAAGGTGGCAGTGAGTCCGCGGTCTGCCGGCTTGGTGGCGGTTTCATCCATGCCGAAGCGCGGGGCGAAGGAGGGGCCGGCTTCCATGCCGAGGGTGATCTTGAGCTCGCCAAGGGTGCGGATGAAGTCGTTGACGAAGGTGTTATTCGCCGGGTAGCCGTCACGCTGGGTGACACCCCATTTACCGTCCTTTTTACTGAGCGTCACGCTGCCGGTCGCGCCTTGAATTTCGATGCTGGCTGCATCGTTGGCGGGGAATGAATCGAAAAGCGTTTGGCCTTGGCTGCGCTTAGTCGCGCTGCGGGTGGATTGGTTTTGGCTGACTTTCACGGCAGTCACGGCGGCGCCGAGGGCGATAGCAATGACCCAGAGGATGGTAACCTGGCGTTTGTTCATGGCAGAAGAAATTTATGATTTGAGATTTAAAAATTAACGAGCGCGGGTGGCGCGGCGGCGTTGGATGAATAGAGCAAGACCTGCTAGCACTACGAAGGATGGCATGGCGGCTACATTGAGCAGGGTGATCTTGGCAGAGAGTTTATCTTTCTGGCGGCGGAGGTCTTTTTCTTGCTCGCGGATGAGTTTGGAATACTCGACTTGTTCGCTCCGCAATTTTTTAATTTCCTCCTCTTGCGCAGGCGAGAGATAAAGTTCTGAGCCGCGGGATTTTTGGGCTTGGAGTTCGCTCAGTTTTTGTTGGGCGGCTTTTTGTTTCGCTTGGAACTCCTCGATTTTGACTCCGACGGTTTTGTTGAAGTCTGACTCCATTTCTTGGATTACGGTGAATGGGCGGCGGATGGCGGAACGGGAGCGGGAGCCGATTAAATGCTTAGAGCCGGTGGCTTGGTCGAGCAGGTTAAGGAGCAGGGTGGCATTGCCGTTGGAGGGCGAGGCCATTTGCTGGCCACCGAAGTTTTGGACGTTGTAGGCGAAGCGATCGTAGAAGGCATCGACGTCGCCGATGAGGAAGACGTTGCCTGGCGTGATCGCTTCTTTCAGGTAGGTGGGTTTGGCGACATCTTTGGCTTCCGGGGTTTTTGCGTCCTCAGCGGGTTTAGGTTTGCCATCGGGGAACGCGGTTTTGAAAGTGCCGGATAGATGGGTGATGAGGTCGTAGGCGGTGCCGTTGGATTTAAGGGTGCGGGTGAGCGAGGGATCGAGCTGGGAGGCTTTCACGGCATCGACAAAACCGGCCTTGGTGGTGGACTTAATGAGTGTATTTGCGGTCACTCCGTCCTTGCCAGTGATGGTGAATGCGCCGGGAAGGAAAAGGGTGACGGAGCCAAGATCCTTGGTGATGACGTTGTCTTTTTGTGTCATCGAGTCTTTTCCGAGGGTGAGCACGGCGAGACCAAGACGATCGCCGCCGAGCTTGGTGGCGAGCGCGGGATCTGCCAGAACCAAGCCGGACTCGAACGAGGCTCCCCATGCGGAGAGAAGCGTAGGCAGGGTGGAGGTGGTGGGTGGCGGCGGTTGCTGACCCATCATTGGGTTAGACTGCGGGGTGCTCATTTGTGCGGCGACGGAGAAGGGATCGAGGCAAGCAACGACGGTGCCGCCGTTGAGAACGTATTGATCCACTGCAAATTCAGCATCCGGAGTGATGCCGGCGGGGTGAAATAGGAGGAGAACTTTAATTTCCTTCGGGTCGATGACAGTGGATTCCATCGGCAAATCAACGACGTCGAATGACTGTTTCAATTGTTGATAGATGACCCAGCCCGGAGTGGGCGGTTGACCGGGCATCATGGCAGGTGCGCCTTTCATGTCGAGTGGGGTCATCAGGCCTATTTTTGGCTTGGTGGGAGTGCTGACCTCGCCGATTGCTTTGGAAATGTGGTATTCCAGCATCGTTTCGTCGCGCGGGTCCATGAATGGAATAACGCTGGTTTTATCGAGGCAGGAAATAGCGAGACCGAAGAAAAGGTTCTGATCGTTCATGCGCTGGCCGTTGATGCCGTCTAGGTTGGCGGAGTCTTCGGCATCGGTGTCGGGCTCGGGATCGAGGTTGTCGATGCGGAGTTTCCCCTTGGAAATGGAGGCGTATTCTTTGAGGAGGTCATCCACGCGCCGCACGTGGAGCTTGAGTTCCTCGGGCATATAATCGGTGCTGCGGGAGGCGTAGTAACGGATGACTACGGGTGTATCTAGCTCGGTGAGGATGGAGCGGGTGCCGGATGATAGGGTGTGTACTTTGTTCTCAGTGAAATCCGCGCCGCGGTTGCCGAGCGGAGTTAGCGAGACTAGCCAGTTGGCGAGTAAGGCGATGACGACGAGCGCTGCAACTCCGAGGGCTGCGCGAGTGACCGGGTGGTTAATTTTCATATAGAAATGGTAGATTTGAAATGGGAGTTTTAAAATCAATCAAGCGCGCTTGGAGGAGAGAATGGCGCTGGTGCCGAGTAGGCAGACGAAGATGATTGAGCCGAACCAAATGAAGTCTTTCAGGCGGAAGAGGCCGCTGTTGAGTGAGCTGAAATGGTCCCAGACACCGAAGGCAACGATGCCCTCGAGTATGCCGGGAGAGACGATTTTAGCTAGCTCGCGAGTGACTGGATCATAGCCACACAGCAAAATTAGCACGCAAATGGCCACTGAGACGATGAGACAAACGACTTGATCGCGAGTGCAGGCAGAGACGAGCATGGTGATGGCAAGGAAAGTGCAGCAAACTAGGAAACTCCCCAGATAGCCGGAAAAAATTGCACCATTATCGGGATTTCCAAGGTAGTTGGCGGTGAGGACGATGGGGAAGGTGAAGGCGAGCGCTATGAGCCAGACGGTGGCAGCGGCAAGAAACTTGCCGATGATGGCGCTCCATGTGGAGACCGGGAATGTGCCTAGCAGTTCGATAGTGCCGGTGCGTTGTTCGTCGGCCCAGAGTTTCATGCCGACGGCCGGAGCAAGCAGCATGTAAACCCACGGGTGCCAGAAGATGAAAGTCCACTCCAGCGATGAATCACCAACGCGCATGAATTCGCCGAAGGTGAAGGTAAGGCCGAGCGAAAATAGCAGAAAAATAACGATGATCGCGTAGGCGGTGGGCTGCGAGAAGTAGCTCGAAAGTTCGCGTTTATAAATGGTGCAGGAAGACATAGGGATTTGGGGTAAATGCTGAAAAATTGAGGTGCTGAAAATCTAAAATGCTCGGATAGAGAGACGTTTGTAGCTTTCAGCTTTTATTTCAGGCCGCGGCCTCGGTGTCGCGGGAGGTGACTTTACGAAAGAGGTCGGTAAGAGAGCCGGTTTCGGACTGGGCGAGCAGCTCTGCGGGCGTGCCGTCGGCGACTATTTTTCCGCGGTCCACGATGACGGCGCGTGTGCAGGCGGCTTCGACTTCTTCCAAAATGTGAGTGGAGAAGAGGATGGCCTTGGTCTTACCGAGGCGCTTGATGAGTTGGCGGACTTCGAATTTCTGATTAGGGTCGAGGCCATCGGTCGGCTCGTCGAGGATTAGGACTTCCGGATCGTGAAGCAGCGCTTGGGCGAGGCAGGTACGATGGCGGTAGCCTTTAGAAAGCGTGTCGATAGACTGCTTGGCGACGGTGCCGAGGAAGCATGTGTCGATGGCACGCTCAACGGCATCGTTTTTCGCGGTGCCCTTAAGCCCGCGGATGGCGGCGCAGAATTTCAGGAAGCCGATGACGGTCATATCATTGTAGAGCGGTGCGGATTCTGGTAAGTAACCGATCTTGGTTTTCGCTTCACAGGGCTTGTCTGTGATGGAAATTCCGCAGACTTTGGCTTCGCCGGAAGTGGGCGGAATGAAACCGGTGATCATGCGCATGGTGGTGGATTTGCCGGCACCGTTGGGTCCCAGAAATCCGAGGACTTCGCCTTTTTTTACCGTGAACGTGAGTTTATCCACGGCGCGTTTGGTTCCGAATTGTTTGGTCAGATTATCGACTTCGATCATGGGATGAAATGAGGTTGTAAGGGCGATTCTCGTGAAAAGCGGCGTTGCGGTGACGGCTTGTTTGAAAAAAGTGTTTTGGAGAAATTTTCAAGCCAATAACGGTTTTTTTCCTGAATCTATCGGTCTTGCATCGGGCGGTTGTGGATGGTTGCATAATTAAGAAATGGCCAGTATCCACCTTCCCGAACGCTGCGGCGTGATGCTTTTGCCCAATTGCACGTTATTCCCGCACGGTGGGCTCCCGTTGTATGTCTTCGAGCCGCGCTATCGGAAAATGTTAGATAATGCGCTCGAGGGAGATTGTTTTTTTGCGGTCGCCCGCCTGCTGGGAGAAGAGGACGGTGAGCCAGCGGATTTCGTGGCTCCGGTGGGCACTATCGGTTTGGTCCGTGCGTCCCGAGAACAGGATGATGGCACATCGCAACTGCTGATTCACGGGGTGATGCGGGTGCGTTTCACTGAGTGGCATGACAGTCATGACTATCCTTTTGCGAACATTGAGCCGGTGATTTCGATCTTCACGCCTGAGAAACAAGCGGCTGCTGCGATGAAGACTTTACGCGGAGCCGTGGAGGACGCCGTGCGGCTGCTGCCGGCCGAGGTGCAAAACGGGATTTTTGCCCTTCTCGACCGGGCAGATGAGCCCGCGCTGATGACGGACATCATTTGCCAACAGTTCATTCACGAAGCCGACCTGCGGCAAAAGTTGTTGGAAATGGCCTCGGTGGGAGATCGGATTCCTATAATTTGCAATTACTTGAGTAAGGCGCGCCTGATGTCCGAGGACTGAGGTTTACTATTCATATTTAAATGCGTCATGATTTGTGAAAACATGGCTGGAAAATCTATTATCAGTGCATTTTGCTCGAATCTGATAGGCGACAGACGATAGACGAAATGCGTTAGTACATTCCTGCCTGAGTAGTTAAAAAATGACTTTTGTGTCGAAGCGGCTGATCTTAAGATGACAGGAGGACAAACCTGTGGTCACGCAACTTTGACGAGCAAAGTCGCCAAACCCAGCTTTGCACTTGAAAAAATGCATTCATGCCGGGTACTGCCAGCATTCCGGCTAATCCATTCTAAGTTTTCAAAGTCTCTATTTGAATTTACTGTGCTGTGACGGTCAATTCACTAGCAAGCAATTCGCGGATTGACCAACCTCCCAAAAGCCATTCGGGTTCTCACTCAACGCACGGTAAAGTTTATTTGCTGGGCGGAAAATCATTTGAATTGGAGATGGAATTGCCACCTTTGTTCGGAATGTTTTCCAGGCGTTTTTTGTTAGGTTTTCAGAATACGGATTGGGCTGCTATTTCAGCAGCTAAAGGAGTTGAGGTAGTTGAGCGATGAGTGCATTCTCTGCGTGTGTTAGTAACCTTCGATATACTCGAAGATCGCACGTCTCGCGACTTCTTTGCTTACGAAGACTCCCGACTCTGGAAACGCCTCGTTCTTGAGGGTGGGCCAGCAGCTTTCCATCGCTGCGTTGTCGTAGCAGTTGCCGATGGCGCTCATGGAGGATTGGAGGCCGTAATCGGCGAGTTGTTGGAGATACGAATGGTTGGAGGAGTGAGCCTAAATGACGAAACCGAAGTTAGCCGCAGTCATAGACTGCCGCTAGAGGTTCAAAGGTAGCGGCTGCAGTTTCGAGCGAAGCCGGTGAAACCCTCGGCAGTGCTGGGAGTTTTGGCGAATGGAAGTCAGCCGGTGGACGAGCGTGTGCGACAGCATCCAGGGGATGCGCGGGATTTCACTTTCCTAGGAGGAAGCTGAGTCGGCGCTGGCGTTTCTGGCGGGGCAGGGATTCGCTGGAAGGCGCGGGCATGGGCTCGGTGCATTGACTGGCGGATGAGTTACTAACAGTGCTGCGTTTACAACAGCCGCCGTGGGACGGTCTGGCGACGGCCTTGGGTGAAGCGGTGTACCAGCCCGATACCGACGCTATGGTGCGGGACTATATCATGCACCATCTCGGGCATCTGTGAGAACCATACGGAGCACGCAAGCAAATCGACACTGCCCTGTGGTGGGCGGTGGAGAAGGAACTGGCGCGGCGCTTGAATCAAAGTCTTGCGACCCCGCTGATTTTGAAAAAGGTGGCAGTAGGAGTGGGGCCAGTGAGCCTCGCAAGGCGTTCGCTAAGCCACTGGCTCAGCATGCCGAAAATTGGCAGTTTCGCTCTTCCTTGTAGCAGAGTTTTATCGCAGTGGGCAAATTCTCATTCCGAGCAGCACCCTGTGGCGGCTGCGTATTTCGCGTCGGCGGTTTACACTTTAGAGAAATGGATAGTCGGTGTAGCCCAGGGGGCCGTCGCCGTAAAACTTGGACGGATCGGGTGGGTTGAGTGGCACGTGGGTTCGGAAGCGTTCGACCAAGTCGGGATTGGCGATGGCTGTTTTTCCGAAAGCCACTGCATCGGCTGCGCCGGAGCGGATCGCTTCGCGTGCGGTTTCGGCAGTGAAGCTTTCGTTAGCGATGAAGACGCCGCCGAAGGCTTGCTTGAGTGAGGGCCCAAGCGCCGGCTGGTCGTGTGATTCGCGAGCGCACAGGAAGGCGATCTTGCGCTTTCCGAGCTCGCGAGCGGCGTAATGGAAGACAGAGTAAAGATCTGAATCCCCCATATCATGCGCGTCGCCGCGAGGTGCGAGGTGGACGCCCACCCGGTCGGCACCCCAGACGGAGACCACGGCATCGGTGATTTCCAATAGAAAACGCGCACGGTTTTCAATCGGTCCGCCGTATTCGTCGGTGCGTTTATTCGTTGAGTCCTGGAGGAACTGGTCGATCAAATAACCGTTAGCCCCGTGAATCTCGACTCCATCAAAACCCGCCGACTTAGCGTTCTCTGCGGCGCGGCGGTAGTTTTCAATGATTCCTGGAATTTCCGCCAGATCCAGAGCGCGGGGTGTGACAAATTCCTTCTCCGGGCGAATCAAGCTGACATGCCCAGCGGCTGCGATGGCGCTCGGTGCGACGGGAAGCCCTCCGTCCAGATAGATGGGATCTGAAATTCGGCCGACGTGCCAAAGCTGAAGCAGGATCGTGCCGCCCGCCTGATGAACAGCGCTGGTGACGAGTTTCCATCCTTCCACCTGCTCTTCGGACCAAATACCGGGAGTGTTTGGGTAGCCCACGCCCTGCGGCGAGACGGAAGTCGCTTCGGATAGGATCATACCAAAAGCGGCACGTTGAGCGTAATATTCTGCCATCATAGCGTTTGGCACTCGCCCGGTGGAGGCGCGGCAGCGAGTGAGCGGTGCCATTACGACGCGGTTTGTGAGGTGGAGCGCGCCGACATGGAGCGGTTGGAAAAGTGGATCTGTCATCATGGATGTGTTCTGTTTGAGATTTATTTGAGGTCGAAAAGGATCGCTTCGGAGGTGCTGTCGATGGAAGTGATTTCGATTTCTCCGGGTTCTTCGAGCGAGACGGCGTCGCCCGCAGCCAGTGGAATCCCGTTAACGATCGCGGAGCCTCTGGCGATGTGAAGCCAGAGGCCGCGGCTGGCGGCGAGTTGGTGGCGGGTGCTGTCGCCCGGCCGGAGCTTGAGCAGATAAATCGAGGCGTCTTGGGCGATGGTCGCCGAGCCGTCACGACCATCAGAAGAGATCACGAGTGTTTTCACATCGTGCTCATGACCCGGTGCGGGCGTCCATTCGGTGTAGGCTGGATCAAGACCGCGGGTGTCGGGGGTGATCCATATTTGTAACAAATGCGCCGGCTCGGTGGAGGAGGGATTGAACTCGGAATGCTGAACGCCGGAGCCGGCGCGCATCAACTGAATTTCGCCGGGCTTGAGGACGCGGTTGTTTCCCATCGAGTCGCTGTGGGCGAGGCTACCAGCGAGCAGATAAGAAAAAATTTCCATGTCGCGATGGGGATGGGTCGAGAAACCGCCACCCGCAGCGATCCGGTCGTCGTTGATGACGCGCAGCGAGCGGAAGCCCATGTGCGCCGGATGGGAGTAAGCGGCGAAGGAGAAAGTGTGCCAGCTTTCGAGCCAACCGTGATTTGCATGGCCGCGCTCTGCGGCGCGGCGAATGTGCAATTTGGGAGATGTTATCATAATTACACCATCGCAGAAGCTATCAATGGGGCAAATTCTTTCTGGATAGTCTTAATCCAACAGCTCCGGGTAGTGCTTGCGGGCAAGCGATAGCGAGAGATCGAGAACTCCCTGGCTGCGACTGTGGCGGAGCGCTTCGTCAGCCATGGCGGAACATTCAGCGTGGCTGAGCGAGCGGATCGCTTGACCGACTCGTGGCACTTGCTGTGGGCCGACGGAAAGTTCTTCCACACCGAGGCCCAGCAGCAGCGGTGTGAGGCGGATGTCGCCAGCCATTTCTCCGCAGACGCCGGTCCAAATGCCGTTGTCATTGGCCGCTTCGATGGTGCGCTTGATCAAGCGAATAACCGCCGGGTGGGTGGGACGATAGAGATCGGCGACGTGGGGATTCACCCGGTCTGCGGCGACGGTGTATTGGATCAAGTCGTTGGTGCCGATCGAGAAAAAGTCCACTTCCGGTGCCAGCAGATCCGCGCAAAGCGCGGCGGCGGGTACTTCAATCATGATCCCGACGGGCAGATCGCGGTCGAATGGAATGCCTTCTTTTTCCAGCTCATCCATGCAGCGGCGGACCATGTCCTTGCTCCGCCAAACTTCGGAAAGTCCGGAAATCATCGGGAACATCACGGCGACTTTACCAAAAGCGCTGGCACGGAGAATTGCGCGGATCTGCTCGCGAAACATCGCCGGGCGGGCAAGGGAAACGCGGATGCCGCGCCAGCCGAGGAAGGGGTTCGGCTCGACGTCGGTGAGCGGCTCCACTGGCAATTTATCACCACCTGCATCAAGAGTGCGGATGATGACAGTGTGCGGAGCCATTTCGCGGGCGACTTTAGAGTAAACGTCTGCTTGGCTTTTCTCGTCTGGCATTTCCTCGCCGTTTAGCAGCAGAAACTCTGTGCGATAAAGGCCAATGCCTTTCGCCCCGCTGCGCTTCACCAAAGATAATTCATCGACGAGTTCGATGTTCGCAGAAACCTTGAGTGGTCGGCCATCAAGGGTCTCGGTGGCGGCGCCGCGCATCGCATCGAGCGAGTTACGGACTTTCTCCTTCACCAGCATTAGCCGTTTGTAGCGCTCTAAGGTCTCCGGGGTGGGATGTAGGATGAGTTTTCCGGTATAACCGTCGAGAATCGAAGGTGCTAGGGCGATAATGTCTATCACTGCGCCATCGAGACCGACGACTGCGGGGATGCCGAAGGCGCGCGCCAAAATCGCGGTGTGGGAGTTTACGCTGCCTTGCTCGGTGGCAAATCCTAGCACGTGCCGCCGGTTCATCGAGGCGGTGTCCGAGGGCGCAAGATCGTAGGCGACGAGGACATGCTGGACTTCCGGGCTTTGAGGACGGGTATCGCCCTCAGTGCTAAAATTTCTCAACACCCGCTGGGCGACGTCTTCGATGTCTGCGGTGCGTTCTCGCAGGTAGGGGTCGGGAATCCGCCGCATTGCTTCGAGGAAATTTTGCATCACCGCGTAGAACGCGTATTCCGCATTTTGCTGGCGACGCTCGATGGCGAGCAGCACCCGATCCACCACGGAGCGATCCTCGAGAATCATCACGTGTGCCTCGAAAATCCCGCTCTCATTGTCGCCGGATAGATCCTCTAGCCTGCTTTGCAGCTCGATGAGTTGGCGCTTGGTGATTTCCAGTGCCTGCCGGAAGCGCTCCTGCTCGCGCACCACCTCGGATTCGGGAATTTCATAGACCTCTGGAGCTGAAAACCCGCGTGCGACGACGTGGACGGGGGCAATGGCGATGCCTGGAGAGGCTGGGATACCCTCATAAATTGTTTCTTGTTCGGCTCCCGTTTTCGGCATGGTCTGCAAGGAACATGGTTTGGAACAGAGCCGGGATTCAAGACGCAATTTTCAGCCGCCAACCGGCTCAATGAACCTCGCTGAACGAGAGCGCGAAATCGGTTTCCAGCTTGGTGATTTTCGGCCGTTCCCGCGGCTCGATCAGCGCGAGGGACACGCCTTTCTTCCCGGCGCGCGCCGTCCGACCGCTGCGGTGGGTGAAGTATTCGATTTGTTCGGGAAGTTGGTGATGGATGACGAAGGAAAGCCCCTCCACGTCGATCCCGCGGGCAGCTACGTCGGTGGCGATGAGGAACTGAGTGCGCTCTTTTTTGAAGGAACGCATCACCGTGTCGCGCTCTTTCTGGGTGAGGTCGCCTTGGAGGACATCGACCGGGAACCCCTTGGTGGTGAGTTGCTTACCGAGGATGATCGCGCCTGCTTTGGTGCGGCAGAAAATCACGCCGCGGTTCGCGTTCTGTTGCTTGAGGAAGCTGGCAATAAACTCGGTCTTTTCGTCGCGGCTGCAAATTTTAAACTGGTGATCGATGTCGCGGTTGACCACGTGCGCCTTGTCGATTTTCAGAAGATGCGGTTTTTCCGACATGCAGTCTTTGATGAGTCCGTGGATGGCGTCCGGGATAGTCGCGGAAAACAACCAGGTGCTCTTACGCGCCCGGGTGAGACCGAAAATTTTCACCAGCTCTTTCTTAAAGCCCATGCTCAGCATTTCATCAGCTTCATCCAGAATCAGGTGCTTCACGTTGAGTAAAGTCAGCGCCTTTTTTTGGAATAGATCGATCAACCGCCCGGGCGTGGCCACGACGATGTGGGTAGGTCGTTGCAACGAAGCGACTTGCTTGTCGAAGTCGTCGCCGCCGCAAAGCACCTCAACGAAGATTTTCTCAGAAAACTTGGTGTAGCGGAAAAGCTGTTTGCCAATCTGCTTCGCCAACTCGCGGGTAGGCGCGATGATGAGTCCTTGAATTTCCCGTGATTTCGGATTTATTTTCATCAAGAGCGGCAAGCCGAAAGCCGCAGTCTTGCCTGTGCCAGTCTGGGCTTGGGCGATGAGATCGCCGTTGTTTTCCAGCAACCAAGGGATCGCCTTATCTTGGATTTCAGTGGGATGAATGATGCCAAGTTCCTGAAGCCCCTGCATCAGGTTGGCGGGAATACCGAGTTCTTTAAAAGTCTTCAACATCGTGTTTGCTAGTGATATTCATCCGCCTCAGCGGGTGTCGGGCCGCACCTTGTGCGGTTCAATCAAGGATGACGAGCCATGAAATTTTGGGTTTTACCGAAACTCTGAAACACGAGCTTGACAGCTGCGTCTAAATTCCTATTTTCCCCCGCCCGCCTACAAGCGACCCATTTTTTTACAATACGACCATGGCCAACCACAAATCTTCAATCAAGCGCGCACGTCAAACCGTCGTCCGGACCGAGCGTAACCGCGCTGAAAAGAGCCGCATGAAGACGCTCCGCAAGAAAGCACTCACTGCCATCGCCTCCGGTGACAAAACCGCTGCTGCCGAAGCAAGCTCCGCATTTTCTTCTGTCGTGGACAAGGCCGCCAAGCGCAACTTGATTCATCCGAACAAAGCGGCTAATTTAAAGAGTAAAACTGCCAAGGCTCTCGCCGGCATCGCTTGATCTGCTCCGTCAGCCGGTTTCATTTAAATTTAGAGAGACAAGCGGACCGGTTCACCGGTACCGCTTTTTTCATCGCTATCATGTCAGAATCATCTCCACCGAACCGCGCAGCCGCGGCCGCAAAAATCGCCGCAAACCCCACGGGCTACAAAGTCTGTGAGGGTTGTGACTCAATCGTTGGAAGTGGTGCAGCGCTCTGCCCAAACTGCCACAGCTACAGATTCGATGCTTCGCCCGAGCGAGTGATTCTTCAGGCGCGTATTCTCGGTTCGCGGGAGCAAACCTCGGTCACTGCTGATGACTTGGGCTGAACTTAGATGAGCGTGTCTATCGGATTCAAAGAATGGCAGGTGGTTTGCGACGCCTTGGCATCTGGGCGACAGTCGATTCTTCTGCGCAAGGGCGGCATCCACGAGGGCCGTCACGGATTCTCCTTCGCCCACGAATCGTTTTTCCTTTTTCCAACTCGCTTCCACGCCATGGCCGACCAAGTCCGGGAAGGAGAGGTGAAAGTCAGGCCCGAGTGGCAGCCGGGCGATGTGATCCGGATCACCCATCACGCAGAGGCAGTGTGGGCGGTCACTCTGACAGATTGGGAACAAGTTGCAGCCTTGGAGTCGCTTCATATTTATTCGGAGCAAACCGTGCGGGATCGTTTCGATTGGGAAGGAAAAGGCATGGCCACCGGCAGCATTCATCTTGCGTTAGTGCGCGTCCGTGAACTTGTCATGCCTTGGGAATTTCCCTACGAGGCGAGATACGGAGGGTGCCGCAGTTGGTTAAATCTCCCCGCGCCGCCGGTCGCTTGGAAAGACGGCGCACGGCCGGTGCTCGTGGACGAGGATTTCACAGTCCTGAATCAAAGTCTCAGGTGAGTTATTCAAGAACGAGTGATTCGCCTGTTTGCCCAGCAACGAGACACCGTTAACCTTTTTTCAGCCGGATGCCTGCGTCGCCCTAGAAAGCGTGCTTTCTCTGAAGCGCATCTTTGAATGGGTCGCTATTCAGCAGGACACCATTCCTTCCTGTATTGAGCCGGACCGGAAACAATGTAGACGAAGATAACGCTGAATTTGCGTGGGATGAGAGTCTGCCATCGGCGCGGATTCTTGCTTTCCAGGCCACGTTTTTTGTGGAACATAGTGTTCACAGCAATTTTATCCGAGTTGCTAATTTGTGAAAACCCATCGATTTGTTCGGCTTCAGACTGTTCCATGAAACAAAATTTCCGGCCTGTTATCACTTTCGGGATTGTCGCATTTTGCGGCCTTCTTGGGTGGTGGACGTTTTGGCAGGTTGGGCAAGTCCGGGTGCTTCGCCAGCCTGAGCGGGCACTTCGGAAGGTTTCTGCGGTTGCCAGATTAGAGGCGCGGCGGCCCCAGAAACATCTCGTCCGCGAAGAGTTTCTGGACGGCACGACGGTGGAGATTTTTGCCAGCAGTATGCCGGACGAGGTAATCCTGCGTTTTCCTTCGGAGGAAACTTACGGCAACTTCCTGTTCGCGCTTGATGACGGCGGCAAGACCCGTCTCATCGGCCAGCTGGACCCGCTGAGAGCCGTCCGCCTCGGATACGATAATTGGTCGGACCTTTCCGATCTTTTGGCCGGGGAAAACATCATTGCATACAATTCGCTGCCTGCCGTGCCTGCGCCGACTCCGGCCAGCGGCACCTATCAGGATGGGCTTGTAGGCTTCGGCGACGGTTTGCTGCCTTGGCTGGGTATCACCTCGGATAATTCTAAGTGGGGAGCGGGTGTAAAAATTGCGATTCTGGACACCGGTGTGGTTCCGCATCCTGCGCTGCCGGGGCTTTCTAAATCCATCGCGATCACGCCATTTCCCCAAGATTTGAATGAAATCCGCGGTCATGGCACGGCAGTCGCCTCGCTCATCGCGAGCAATGACCCAGCTGCGCCAGGAGTCGCTCCAGCTGCGGAAATCATCTCCATCCGGGTGGCCGACGAGTCGGGAAAAAGTGATTCCTTCGCGCTCGCCGCCGGTATTCTAGCTGCTATCGATGCGGGCGCGCACATCATTAATATATCGATGGGCACTACGGATAATAATCCGCTCATCGAGGAAGCCGTGCTCTACGCGCACCGCCAACAGGTTCTAATCGTAGCGGCATCGGGAAATTCCGAGCAGGCAGATGCGTCCTATCCGGCGGCTTATCCGAGCGTGATCAGCGTAGGTGCTGTGGACGCACGCGGCGAGCATCTCGACTTTTCCAACTACGGCACCTACCTCTCTATCACCGCGCCGGGCCATGCGCTCAATGTCGCTTGGCCAGGAAATCGCTATTCTCGGATGAGCGGGACCTCGGCCAGTGCGCCCGTCGTCTCCGGGGCCATCGCAGCGACTATGTCGAACGGCAGCGGTGTGATGATGAGTGCCAGCCAGGCGGCGGAAATTGTCATGAACTATTCGAACGAAGCCGGCATTCCGGGGCCGGATTCCGAGTATGGCGTGGGCATCATCGACATGGGCCGCGTCATGAGCCGCGAAATCTCGGGTATTGTTGATGCCGCCATCACTGACCAGCGAATTTTAAAAGCAAACGATCCGACTGCGAACGATGAAATCCAAGTTACCGTGCAAAACCGCGGCACCGAGATTCTAGTGAACACGCTCGTGGAGATCACCACGCCTGTGGGCAGTCGGCAGTTCAACGCGACAACCCTCGCGCCTGGAGCGGTGCAAACATTTTCCATGCCCATCCGGCTCGGTGGACTGTCGAAAAATGAGCCGGTGCAGGTAAGTTCCAAGCTGGATTTCGGTGCGATGGCACAAGACCTGACCCCGTACAACAATCGGCGAAGTGAAGTGTTATACCGGCGCTAACATTTTTTGAAAATAATCATCGAAAACGTTAGGCCCAGCTAACAAGCATTCGGGCCAACGCATCAAGAGGCGTTGTAGGATGACTGGAGTCTCTAAACCAGAGTTGCATTAAAATGTGCCTAAGTCGGACCATCCGTCTGGACTATGCCCAATCCGGGCGCGCGGTCTCGAAGCGCATCTCCTCCCCCGTCAGCGGGTGCTTGAACGAGAGTTTCCAAGCGTGCAGCTGGAGTGGCGGAGCTTCGGGATTTAGCGTCTGCGTGCCGCCGATTCGATGGTCTGTCAGGTATGCAGGATCGCCGACGACGGGATAGCCAAGCTGCCAGAGATGGACGCGAATTTGATTGGTCCGGCCGGTTTCTAACTTTGCCTCGATTAGAGTGGTGCCAGCCTCACTGCGCTCGATAACTTGGAAATCAGTGCGTGAGGGCAAGCCGTCTAACTCGTCGATACCGCGAGTGCCCATCACGTCGGGCTCTGCAGAAATCGGGGCTACGGAAAAGAACACATCCTGTGGCGGATGGCCGAGCGTGCGGACAAGATAACGCTTGTCCACCGTGCCTTCGAGGAACTGGCGCTGCAGCAGACGGCAGAAATGGCGGGTGCGGGCGAAGACGACGAGGCCGGTGGTATTCGCGTCCAGTCGATGCACAGGGCGCGGATATTTTGGCGTATAAACTTCATTCAAAATGTATTGGAGCGTGTTGCGGTGGAAGCGTCCGCTGGCATGCATCGGCAGAGGTGCAGGTTTACAGATCACCAGTATCGCCTCGTCTTCGTATAATACATGGATGTCGGCGCAGACGGGCGGCTCGACATCTGGCGGGAAGATTTGAACGACGCGCTCGCCGCCGCGCACGATGTGGTCTTTGCTGCGGACACTGCCGCCGTAGTTCTCGAAGCGTCCGGCCTCGCAGCGCGCCTCCCATTCTGTTGGCGAGACCTGTGGGAAAAGCTCCACGAGTGCTTTTAGCAGAGTCTGGCCGTCGAAAGCGGCCGGAATATTAACGGGGCGGCGGTTTTCCCGCGCAAACGAGCCTGGCAGGGGATTTGAAACCTTCGCAATCGCCTCGTGGAGTCGGGCAATCCGCTCGGCCATGCGTGTAGGTTCGCTTACGAAACAATGGGGGCAACTCACGCCCTCAACGTGCCGCGGGTCCTCTTGGTCTGCAGCGTCAAGCGGCGCCTGGCAGGCGAAGCAAACAGCGTAGCCCGACTCGCGCAGGCCTGGGTCCACGCCCACCCGCTGGTCGAATACAAAGCACTCACCATCGTAATGGTCGCCGCCGCATTCCTCGAAATACTTGAGGATACCGCCGTCGAGCTGGTAGATATTCTTGAATCCTTCGTTCTCCATGAACGGCCCGGCCTTTTCACAGCGAATGCCGCCGGTGCAGAACATCACCACCGGCTGGTCCTTGAGCGCTTCTGGCAGTTTTCTCACGGCGTCCGGGAACTCGCGGAAGGTATTGATATTCGGAATAATAGCGCCCTTGAATGTGCCGAGCTTCACTTCGTAATCATTGCGAGTATCGAGTAAAGTGAATGGGCGGCCCTCGTCCAGCCAGCGCTTGAGCTCCGCAGCAGGGATCTTCGGCGAGGTGTAATTTGCCGGCCGGATACTCTCCATGCCGAAGGAAATGATCTCCTTTTTCAAGCGCACCAGCATCCTGTTAAACGGCTGGTCGTCGCTGAGACTGATTTTTGGCTCCAAGTCTTGGAGGCCGGGAATTCTGCGTAGCTTGGCGAGCAGAAAGTCGATGGATTCTGCTGCGCCGGCGACGAATAGGTTAATGCCTTCGGTGCTGAGTAGGATGGTCCCTTTGAGCTCCCAGGCCTTGCAATCAGCAATAAGATTTTCGCGCAATTCCTTCAGACCCGTTAGCTCGGCGAAGCGGTATGTGGAGATATTTGTGACAGCGGACACACCTGAAAAACATCATGAAGCCCGCGCCCTTGCCAGTGAAGAAACTGGGAATTTTCCCTCAATGTAGGGTTGTGAGCTTCCCGCCGCATCGACAAAGCTCACATACCTGCGGTCGCAGCAGATTTTTGCGCTCTGGAGTGTGCGAAGCTCTGTCCGCGCATGACGACTCTGAGGCTTGCATGGATGCGGGATTGCGCTTGATGCAAATTGTGCGAAGAGTCCCGGCTTTGTTAAATTTCAAGCGAATGACAGCCTTTCTTTTCAGTTGTGACAATGCGACTTGCGCGGTGCCGGAGGCTTATCGGGAAATTTTCCGTGGGTCTGAGGATGCTTTAACCTCCTCCGAGGGCTGGGAGCCGGGGTCGCTGAATTTATCGCAGGGTTTCGCGATGAAATTCCGCACTCCCTTGGTTCATGGCGATGTGACGCGGTTGTTGATGGATTTCGCAAAGGACGGCGATGCACGCTGGAGTCGGTTTTCTCTTAATTTACCGGAGGCGACGCGGGCGAAAGTGGAAGATCGCCACGAGCGGCCCTATCGGGCAGTGTTGAACCAGCGGATTGCCGAGGATTTGCGGCGGCACCCGGCTTTGTTGCATGTGATGATTCACACGAGTGCCGTGACAGACGGGATGGTGATGTTAGAGACGCCGGTCGGTGCGAAGCTGGCTGATCGGTTCGCGGCGGCGTGGCGCTCGCGGCTAGCGGCGGCGGATTTGGATGTGCGCCATGTGAGCGGGGTGGAGTCGAGTCCGCTGGCGGCGGCGCTGGCTGGGGCTTTTCCTGCGGAGCGATATGCGCAGGTCAGGCTCTCAGTATCCCAGACGTTTTTCTTGGAAGGGCGGCCGTGGCGTTGGGAGACTTTGAAAAAACTTCTGCTGGATTCTCTCGTTTTAGTCGGAAACGAGATGATCGTGGTTAACGCCCCAGAATCCCCTTCGACTGCTCCATGCTGAGTTTGCGTTGCTCACGCCAATCGATGATTTCGGGTCGTTCGTATTCGTTGCGACGGTTTTCGATTTCTGTGTTGGAGCCCTTTTTGATCTGTCCGCCGCTCGCCTCGCGGGCGGCACCTGTGCCGTAGGCGTTGGTTTGATAGTTGGATGGGATTTTCGCGTTGGTGCCGGCCTCGCTGGCACCTTTTCCTTGGAGCCCAGAGGATTTTTGGAAGCGGCTGCCATCGGTATTTCCCCCGTAGCTCTGGCGTCCGTAGTCCTTGTTTCCCCACCAAGAGTTTTTGTTGTAGTCGCCGGTCTTGTAGGCCTGTTTTTTGAAATCTCTCCCGGCCTCGTGTGTTTTGCCTTGGTTTTCGTAAGGGCTGCGGCGGTCGCTTTGGGCTTTCCAGTTGCCTTCAGAATCTTGCTTGTAGCCGTTGTCTTCAGTCATTCTTTGGCTGAACGTTTTACGGGCAGGAGCTGCGGATTTTTCTGGGCTGGAATCCGACGCGCATGATGCCAGTAGAAGCAATGGTAATAGTAGGATTTTCACGGCTGGGTGATGCGTTGTTCGAGTGCCGGGTCGGGAACCGCTCCGCGTTCGAGGGCTTGCTGGTAGTAATTCCTCGCTTCGTCGAGGCGCTCGTCTCGCGAGCAGAGGAGTGCGAGATTGTAGTAAGGCTCGCTGGGGATAGGGTCGGCAGAAATTGCGGCTTTGTAGTGTGACTCGGCCTCACTCTTGCGTCCTAAGCGGTTGTGGATGATGCCGAGCAGCAACTGGCTTTTTGTATCAGCCGGCGAGAGCTCGATGGCTTGACTGACGTTTTGCTCGGCGGCGGCAAGGTTACCAAGCGACATGAAAGATAAGCCGAGCATCCGGTAGGCGTAGGGGTTGTTAGCATCGAGCTCGACGGCGCGGCGAAATGTCTCGACGGCGGCGGCGGGATCTTTGAGACGCAGATTGACAACTCCCAGCTTGCATAGCGAGGGGATGTGGCCGGGGTGTTGCTCGACGATCATTTGAAAGAGTTCGCGGGTGGGCAGGTAGCGGCCTGCGGCAAAGGATTTCTCGGCAGTGCGCTCGAAGACGGTGATGTCGCGGTTTAGCTCGGCGGTGTTGCGACCGACGGTGGCGCGGTCTTGGGCGAAGGGGGAAATGAATTCACCATCGACCTGTTTGTCTGCGATGAGCCGTTGCTCGTCCGGAGAAAGCTCGATTTCTTGGCCGTCAAAAAGTTTGGCGGCTTCTGCGATGCGCTCGTCGTTGGCGCCCATTTCTTTGACGGCCTCGATGAGGAGATCACGCGACTGACGGCGGTGCTCTTGGACGCGGAGCTGGCGTTTGATGATGTCTCGCAGGATTGCGACTTCTTCCGGGTTGGCGGTGACTTCGCCCTTTGCGAGCGCGGTTTCCTCGTCATGCAGGCGGCTTTCCAAATCGGCGAGGCGGGCGTCTTGTCCGTGTTTTTCCTGATGAAGTTTGTTAATTTGGGATTTCGCGATGGCGAGGTCACGGAGGGCGTCCGTGATGTCGTCTTTGGCGCTGTTATTGTCTAGATTGAGTCGTTCGACTTTTTCATTGGCCTCGCGGAGATTTTTGGCGAGCCCCATGTTTTGTTGGACGAGGTCTTGGATGCGACCGTCTTCGTTGAGTTTGAGAAGGGCACTCATTTGGGCGCGTTCTTGGAGTAGGGAATCGCGCTCTGTCTGGAGTAAGGCGTATGCGTCGCTGCTCTCCTGCAGCTCGCTGATCAGACTGAAGATGCGCTTGTTAGCATTGCTCAGCTCGGTGCTTTTTTGGGCAAGTTCCTTCTCGAGTGCTCTGAGTTGTGACCGTTGGCCGGTGACAACGGAGTTGGCGATGTCTCGCTCAGATTTGAGGTCGCGGTCGAGATCGGAGTGTTTTTGGCGCATCACCTTGAGGTCCGCCTCGAGGATTAAGTTGCGGGCGAGCGCCTCAGTGTGGGAGCTGCGGCTTTGGCCGAGCGCCATTCTCATCGCTTCGCGCTCTTGCTCGAGTCCCGCGATGCGCTGGTTGAGCGACTTCATTTCGTTTTCAACAGGCTTGGACGCCAGCTGGGCGCGGAGCGATTGGGCGGTGGCTTCCGCTGCTTTGAGTTGGGATTGGGTGTTAGACAGTGCCGTCTTTGCGTCTCTATTGCCATTGGTGACTTCTCGGAGGCGTCTGACCTCGGCCTCGGCTTCGGCAAGGCGTCGGGTGGCGAGTGGGTTCACTTCGAGAATGCTGGGAGTGAGTGGTATTACGCTGTCAGCGGGGTCAGTCAGAGTGCCAGAGTTTTTGACCCCGCCTTCGAGTTCGGCCACGGCGTTTTGGTTTTTTTGGCGTTGCTCGGCGGCTTTCGGGGCGATTTTAGCGATGGCTTCGGCGTTTTGAGAAGTGCGACCGGTGACCATTTCCGGCTTCCATGCAGGATAATAACGTCTGATGGCTTCTAGCAGGGTGCGGGCTTTCTCGAGTTTGTCAGCGGCGGATACGAAATCGCCGTTAGTTTCAAGTTGTTCAGCAGCGCGAATTTCGAGGTAAACTCGTAAATAAACATCGGATGGATCAAATTGCGCAGGCTGGATCGGTGCCGGGGCTTGGGCGAGTGAGAGCGCGGTCATCAGCAATAAAACTGAACTGGTCAGTTGGGCTGCGGGTGAGCGCAAGTGGGTTGCAATCCTGGCGAACATTGAAAATGCAATCTAGAGATGAGACGGCGGCGGGGCAAGCGGGATTACCGGGCGTCGTACGCGGTTTTTTAGCAGTTCTCGTGCGCTGTATAGGTTTCATGAAGTCCCAGCGTATTGCGCGCAGCGTCGTCTGCGGAGATGCCCGCTTGACAGGCCTTTGTTTTTGGCCATTCTCCGCGCCCCGTCGCGTCGGTAACGTGGTGGAAACTCGATTCCCATGAAAAAAGATCTGCATCCGAAATACAATCCGGTCGTCTTCGTAGACATGACCACCGGCAAGCGCTTCATCAGCCGCTCGACCAAGACCTCCGAGAAAAAGGAAGTCATCGATGGCGTGGAACACAGCCTGATCTCGATCGGCATCACCTCTGATTCACATCCATTCTTCACCGGACTGGCTCAATTTGTGGATACCGAAGGCCGCATCGATAAATTCCAAAAACGCTTTGGCGCCGTTCGCCGCGTCGGGAAGCCGAAACTCGACTGATTCAGTCCATTTTCCCGAATTTCTCCAAAACGCCTGGTCGCTTCGCTGCAACCGGGCGTTTTGTTTTAATGTGCCGAGGAATTTTTTATTAGGAAATTAGATTTCATTGGCGGTGGAGGTTGTCATATCAACAGTTCGAGAGGTGTTTTCCCGCCTGTCCCCATATTCATGAAAAATCCGCTCATTGTTCTAATTTTTGCCTTGTTCACCGCGCTTCCCGCCGTCGCAAAAGAAGACGCTCCAAGAGGTTTTGTGCCCCTGACTGAGATTAAGAGTGCCCAAGCAGAAGCCACCTCCGGCAAGAAGCTTTTGGTGCTCGTTGTCCAAGGAATGAACGATCAATGCCCCAATTGTGCCGCAGCTCTTGAAAACGGCCTCAGGGCAGTGGGTTCGGGAGTCGTCAAGGTTTATGCTCGCGCTGAAACCATTGCGCACGGAGATAAATCTAACTTCCCGCCTGTAATGCAAGAGCGAGTGAAACAAAACTTCTCGACGGGAGCCTCTGTAACTTTCGTCGTATTTGATCCTGAAATGACGAAAATCGTTGCCGAGGCGGATCGCAGCCAGCTCCAAAACGACAAAAAAGCAATCGCGGCCTTCAAGACGTCGGTCCAGGATGCTAAGAAGGCTCTGAAGTAAATGCGCTCCTTGTGCTTGGCGGCGCTCCTATTTGCCGCTTTGCTGCCAGCGTGCTCGCTAAACGAATCATTCCTTGTCTTGATGTGACCGCCGGTCGCGTCGTTAAAGGTGTCAACTTTGTTGATCTTATCGATGCTGGTGATCCAGTGGAATGCGCGATTGCGTATAACTTGCAGCAGGCCGACGAGCTTGTCTTTCTCGACATCACTGCCTCATCTGACAATCGCAACACGATGGTCGATGTGGTGCGCCGCACGGCCGAAAAATGCTTTATTCCGCTCACTGTCGGCGGTGGCATCCGCACGGTGGAAAACATGCGTGAAATGTTGCTAGCAGGTGCTGACAAGGTTGGCATTAACACCTCGGCGGTGCTCAATCCCAGTCTTGTCGATGCCGGGGCTAAAGCTTTCGGAAGCCAGTGTATCGTCGTCGCCATCGACGCGAAGCGCGAAGGACCGGGGAGATGGGGTGTTTACACGCATGGTGGCCGCACGCCCGTGGGGATTGACGTAGCCGAGTGGGCCAAGGAAATCTGGCGGCGTGGAGCAGGGGAGATTCTCCTAACCAGTATGGACTCAGACGGCACGCAGGCTGGCTACGACATCGAGCTAACCGCCGCAGTTTCCGCCGCCGTCGGTATTCCCGTGATTGCTAGCGGTGGCGCGGGGAACCTGGATCACATGGTGGATGTGCTCAATGCTGGCAAAGCAGACGCAGTTCTAGCAGCTAGTATTTTCCACTTTGGTATGCACACGGTGGGCGAGGCGAAGCGTCATTTTGCCGGGCACGGTGTGCCGGTTAGGCCGATGGTTTCGTAATGTCGTTTAGGCATTTTTGGCTGGATCTCACGAATTGATGCAGGAGCGCCTCGATAAAATTGGATAGATATGGTAAAGGACTCGATGCAGTAAGTTTCGAGGTTTTTTGCGCAATCCCTCTTAGGATTCGTGAAAAGGGATCAGAGCTCCGCACTGCATAGAGAGGAGTTTCCATCTCTCGCAGGTGGCTGCTGAGGGTAATTGAATCCGGGTAGTGATCCAAAAATGGATGGAAATGTCCGTTGCCAGTCGGAGCTTGGCCGTTCAAAGATGCTGCTGCCGATGGCTGAAACGACTCCCGCAGTTGAAATCAAAGATCTTGTGAAAGACTTTAAGACCTCATTCCGCAAGCAATTGCTGCGGGCGGTGGATGGCGTTTCGATCCGGATTATGCCAGGGGAGGTTTACGGCTTGATCGGCCCGAATGGCTCCGGAAAATCAACGACAATGAAAGCGCTCCTCGGTTTGGTCGCTCCTACATCGGGGCATTGCACGATTTTCGGCAAGGATTCGCTGAAAGTGGATTCACGAAACGACGTGGGTTTTTTGCCAGAGAATCCTTATTTTTACAAGCATCTGAGCGGCGCGGAGACTCTGCGGTTCTACGGTAAGCTCTGCGGCTTAAAAGGTAAGGTTTTTGAAGGGCGTGTTGGGGAGTTGCTCGCGCTGGTGGATCTGGAAGGGGCACGTGACCGGCGGATCGGTGGTTATTCGAAGGGGATGCTGCAGAGGATCGGGCTGGCACAGGCGCTGGTGCAGGAGCCGCGGTTGGTGATTTTGGACGAACCCACGGCGGGCGTCGATCCAGTGGGATCACGGCAGATTCGGGATTTGATTTTGAAGCTGCGGGAGCGGGGAATCACGGTTTTTCTGTGCTCGCATCTACTGGAACAAGTGCAGGAAGTTTGCGACCACGTCGGGATTATTTGCAAAGGTAAGATGGTGAAAGAGGGTCGGCTGGAGGATTTGATTTCCATCGAAGATCAGACTGAAATTGTGCTGAAGGACGCGAGCCCGGAGCTGATTTCCCAGATCAATGCGCTGGCCAATGCTGCGGGTGCCTCGCTGGTGCGGGTCGGCAAGCCGCGCACAACGCTGGAGCGGCTTTTCCTCCGCGAAACAACCCATGGAGAAGATTGATGAGGAATATGACTGTAATTTCACGGGGCTCGCATGTGAGCCGCATTTGGGTGATCGCGCGCCACGCCTTCACCCAACTGGTGCGGATGAAAGTGTTCTATTTCCTCGCGGTGTTCGCGGTGATCGCTATCGGGAGCAACTTCTTCAATCTTCCGCAGCACGAGGGCCCGGAATCCGTGGGCGTGAATGTGCTGCGCTCGATTAAAAGTTGGTCTCTGGGAACGATGACTTTGTTTTCGGTGGTGCTCTCCATCGTCGCCACCGCACTGCTGCTGCCGAAGGATGTGGAGGACCGGACGCTTTACACGATTCTCGCTAAGCCTGTGCCGCGCATCGATTATCTAGCTGGAAAACTGCTCGGCGTGCTGCTGCTCGTTTTCGTCTCGCTAGCGTTGATGGATGTGCTGATGACGGCGGTGTTGCAAATCCGTGTATCGATGGTGATGGCGCAACAGCTCGAAATGGCACAGGCGCTCGGCTGGCCGCAGGAGACGATCGACTCACTGCAAGTGGAAACGCTGGCACAAGGGCCGAGCTGGTCGCTGCAAGGCGCGGTTTTAGCGGTGTTTCTGCGGGCGTCGATCATGGCCTCACTGGCGTTGCTTATCTCGACGTTTTCGACGAGCACGCTGTTCACCACCATTATCAGTTTTTTGATTTATTTTATCGGTCATTTCCAAGCGGATGCGCGGGAAGTCTATCTCCAGGCTGGTCAAGCAGGTGAGGGCATATTTGCGCGATTTGCCTCATTGGCGGTTTCTTTGGTTTTGCCAGATTTTCAAAGTTTCAACGTCATCGACGCTGTCATCGAGGGCCAAGCGATGCCGCTGCTCATTCTCGGGAAATTGACCTTGATCGGCTTGTATTACGCGGTGTTTTTCACCTTTGCATCGTGGTTCATTTTTGCAGAAAAGGAATTCTAATCCTGTGAAAAGCTGGCAACGAAACGGTATTCTAACGGTGGCGCTGCTGGTGTTTGGCGGCGCGCGCCTGCCCTTCGAGGCCGGTCTCGCCACAGAACTCCGTGATGCGGGATTGACGCCGCCGCCGATGGAAATCGGCACGCGCGACAGGATTGGGCAAACCAGCTCGGCCGTCGCGCTCGGTGGATTGCGGACATTGGTGGCGACTTTCCTGAACTTGCGGGCGTTCTCGTTTTTCCAAGAACAACGTTGGGACGACGTGGCAGACACGTATGACACGATCGTCGATCTGGCACCGCGGACGCGTTACTACTGGGAGAGCGGTTCGTGGCACTCCGCCTACAACGCGGCGTCTTACTACATGAATGATTCTAAGCTGCCCGCGCTGAGGCGGCGGGAGGCCTGGCGAGCGTCGATTCTCAAAGGCCGGGCCTTTCTGGAGCGTGGAATCCGCAATAATCCTACGGACTGGAGTATCTTGGCCAAACTCGGTTTCCTACTCTCCGACTCCAACAAGCTTGCCGCTTTCCGGGATGCTAGCGATACATACGCTGCTGCAGCGGACGCTTACCGCCGCTCCGCAGATACCGGCGATGCGCTGCCCTATGTCCGCCGCGCCGAGTTCTACTCGCTGGCCCGCGTGGCGGGGAGAGAAGGGGAGGCGCTGGCCATGGCGCGCTCGCTTTACGCATCTGGCCGGAACAGCACCCCGACGTTGCTCATTCTGCTGCTGGTTTTAGAAACTCACGAAAACCCGTCCATGGATAGCGCTAAGCGGGCGGTGGAATTGTTTGTAACTCCAGAAAAAGCCTATGAGGCGTTGAGCGGCCATTGGCAGCGCACCCGTGATCGCTTCCCGGTTTATGGAATTGCCGCCGCGCTAAAGTCTCTAGAAAAAACGTTGGCCGTGCCGGAGGGGAAAAGTATTTTCAATCAACCTCTTCAGAGTAATTCTGGGGCACACGACTGGTTTCAAAAATAGCCTTTCGGGTTTCCTCTCGACAGATCGCACCCAGTCCGCAAAGTCCCTCTCCATTCTTCGACTACCTCTATGCGGATCGCTATATTCGGTGACATTCATGCCAATTTGGAAGCTCTTGAAGCCGTCCTCAGGGACGCTTCTGAACAAGGCGTATCTGATTACGTCTGTATGGGAGATATCGTCGGTTACAACGCAGATCCCTCTGCTTGCCTCGAAATCGTGCGGGCGATGAATTGTCCCACCGTGAAGGGAAATCACGACGAGGACACATCGGGAAACCACTCGCTCGACAGCATGAATCCGGTGGCCGCAGTCGCTTTAGAATGGACCCGTCAACAACTCACCGACGAGCAACGCCAGTGGCTCGCGCGGCTCCGAATGGTCCGCCAGGTGTCTGACTTTACTGTCGTGCACAGCACACTCGACCAACCGGCGAACTGGAACTATGTGACGAATCGCTTCGATGCGATGTCTAATTTCTCCTACCAGTTCACCCAAATCTGCTTCCACGGTCACACCCATGTGCCGCGGATGTATATGAAAACCGACAAGGTCCAGGAAATCTTCACGGATTCGATTGTAATCGAGGACGGGGCAAAATATTTTATCAACGTCGGATCCGTTGGTCAGCCGCGAGACGGGGATTGGCGGGCTTGTTATGCGATTTTTGATCTAGTGCACCGGGTGGTTGTTTTTCGCCGCGTCGAGTATGACATCGCCGAAACGCAACGGAAAATCCTCGCTGCCGGCCTACCGCCGATGCTGGCGGAGCGGATTCAGGAAGGACGCTAATTTTTTCCAGCTTGCTGTCGCCCGAGGTGATTCCTTGGTCAAAAGGTTTACGGCTTGTGGTTAGCTTGGGTTAAGCCGGCAGACTGAGGTTGCATAATTTTAGACTAAGTCTTGCGATGTTTTTCCTCCATTTAGCGGTCTCCTTGTTGGCGAGTGCCATCCCAAGAAGCTTGCCGGAGCTGCGTAGAGAAGATCATTGACGTACGCTGCCGCGAACACTGTGAGTAATATTTCTTCGTGCTCTAGTAAGGCCTGCGGGTGCTCAAATGACTTCGTGACGTAAAAATTTAAATCGTTACTGGTTTGCGCTTGCAATTTTGTTGCGTTATTAGATAGCGTGTGTCGCTCATCGCCAACACACAGAACATGAAATGAAAACCGCTATTCTTAAGACCTCCACGGCACTTGCCGCAGCAACTTTCCCTTTTTCTCCATTATCGCTTCCAGCCCAGCAGGAACTGGATCCTTTAGTCGTGACAGGCACACGCAGCGAGCGTCTGCTCAGTGAAGCTGCGGTGCGGACGGAGATTCTGAATCGTGAGCAACTGGAGACGACGCAATCGAAAACCCTAGCCGATGCGTTGGAATGGTCGAATGGGGTGCGGGTGGAAAACAACTGCCAGAATTGCAATTTCTCACAAATTCGGCTGCTAGGCCTGCAAGGAGGTTTCACGCAGGTTCTCACTGATGGGCGCCCGACCTTGTCATCGCTGGCGTCGGTCTATGGAGTTGAGCAAATCCCGATGGCCTTGGTGGAGCAGATCGAAATCGTCAAAGGCGGCGGCTCTGCGCTTTATGGACCCGGCGCGATTGCTGGGGTGGTAAATATTATCCCACGTGAGCCGACAGAAAATGGCGGTTACCTCAACTACGACTACTCCACCTTCGGCGCCGGGCCAAATCATCTTACCGGCCTTGGCCTCGATCAGGTCAACAAGGACGGGACTCTGGGATTTACGACGTTCGGCCAATTTTCCAGCCGCTCGCCTTACGATCATAACGGGGATGGATTCACCGAGTTAGGGATGCAGGATCTTTTTTCTGCCGGAATGAGAGCCTTCTGGGAGCCGACGAAAGCGACGCGTTTGAGCGTGGATTTCACGACTGCCCAAGAAGAACGCCGGGGCGGCGACCGACTGGACCAGCCGGTGCCCCAAGCAGAAATCGCCGAGATGATCGAGAGTCAGCTCTACCAAGGCGGCATCCGTTGGGAACATGAAATCGATGATAAGCTGTCGTATGAACTTAGCCTCAGCGGTAACTACACGCAGCGCGATACCTACTATGGATCGGGGATGGACCCAAATGCGTTTGGCGAGTCCGAAAGTCCGGTTTTCCAGGCGGATGCGCTCATGCACTACCAGCTCAATGACGAAACCAAGCTTTCTTTTGGGATGCAGTATCAGTATGAAAAACTGGAGGACGAGCAGCCCGCTTACAATCGCTTCACCTTCCAAGAGATCGAAAATTTCGGCGTAATATCCCAAGCGGAATGGGATCCGACGGATAAATGGAACATTGTCGCCGGGGCGCGGCTCGACTTCAATTCGGAGCTGGATGATCCGGTGATTTCCCCACGGGTTTCAGGGAAATATAAACTGTTGGAAGATTTTGCGTTGCGTGGTTCTTACTCCTCGGGCTTCCGTGCACCGCAAGTTTTTGATGAAGATCTGGCCATCGAGCAAGCAGGAGGAAACGCGCAAGTGATCCGCAATGGCGCGAACTTAATCGAAGAAACCTCTCAGAGCGTGGCCCTCGGCTTCGAGTGGAATCCGGCACTGGATGGCGATTTCTTGCCGAAAAATCTCACCGCCCACGATAGCAATCCGATCACCTTTGAGGTCAACGGTTTCTTCACCCGCCTCGAAGACACCTTCGACATCGTGGAGGACGATGATCTCGCCACCCCTGAGACCGAGTTCACTCGTATCAACGGCCCGGATGCGGATGTTTATGGCGCGGAGCTGAACATCGTCTGGGAAGTCACGCAGAATCTCCGCTTTGATCTCGGCTACGTGGAGCAGCGCTCGCTTTTTGATGATCCATCGGGTGATTTCGGCAGCCGAAAATTCGACCGCACCCCGGAACGCTACGGCCTGCTGGGTCTGACATGGGACTCACCGATTTGCGAGGTGTTCTTGGGTGGGAAATTTACTGGGCCAATGGAAGTTCCGCATTACGCAGGCTTTGTGGCGACGGATCGCTTGGAGAAATCCCCCTCGTTCTTCACCGTGGATCTGGGCTTGAGCAAAATATTTCAGATTGGAGACACCAACCTCACCGTGACTGCCGGGGTCAAAAATCTATTTGACGACTACCAAGACGACCTCGACGAGGGTGCTAACCGCGATCCCTCCTACGTCTATGGCCCGCGTTTTCCCCGGATGTTTCACCTCGGGTGCAAGTATGAGTTCTAGAGTTAGGAAAATCTCCCTCGCATGACTCTTGCGAGGGAAGCGGTTCTAAAAAAGTCGAAATGCCGTCACAGCGGGTTCATCATGGAAACTATCAATTAGGAAATCACGGTTAAGGCCAAGGCCGATGAAGACGACCGCGGGTTTCATGCTTTTTTCAGCAAGCTCGATAATGCGGGGTCGTTGAGGATCATGGCAGCATGGGCTGCAGGTGGCGCGTATTCGCTCATGCTGGGGTTTCCGTTAAGACGGCTTCGCTTTTCAGGCGGGCGAGGAAATCGATGATGGCGGTGGGGCCTTCATCGCCGCTTTTGCGGGAGCGGACGGCGACTTGCTCTGCCTCGGATTCGCGCTTGCCGATGACGGCCATGAGCGGGATTTTATCGAGCTGGGCGCGGCGGATTTTAGCTCCTATTTTATCTGGCTGGGCATCAATGGTGGCGCGGATTCGGAGTTTTTTGCAGCGGGCAAGCAGTGCATCGGCGGCGGGGATTTGATCGTCGGTGATGGGGATGATGCGGAGTTGCTCGGGGGCGATCCAGGTGGGAAAATCACCGGCGTAGTGTTCGATGAGCAGGCCCATGAAACGCTCGATGGAGCCGAACACCGCGCGGTGGATCATTACCGGGCGGTGTGGCTTATTGTCGCTGCCGGTGTATTCCAATTGGAAGCGGTCCGGCAGGCTGAAGTCCACCTGGATGGTGCCTAACTGCCACGAGCGGCCGATGGCATCCAGTGCCATGAAATCCAATTTCGGCCCGTAAAACGCCGCTTCGCCTAGGCCGACGGTGTGGGTGAGTTCCAATTCCGCCACCACCTCACGGATGCATGCTTCCGCCGGGTCCCAGAGATCGTCGGCACCGGCATATTTCGATTTGTTCGCAGGATCGCGGAGGGAAACGCGGCATTCTGTTTTCAAATCGAAAACCGCCATGACCTCCTGCACCAGTTGGAGGCAACTCTTGAACTCATCCTTGAGCTGAGCGGCGGTGCAGAAGATATGCCCATCGTCCTGGGTGAAACCACGGACGCGGGTGAGGCCGTTGAGTTCGCCGCTCTGCTCCATCCGATAGACGGTGCCAAACTCGGCGTAGCGCTGCGGCAGATCCCGGTAGCTTCGAGGCTCGAAGGTGTATGCTTGGATGTGCATCGGGCAGTTCATCGGCTTGAGCAGGAACTCGCGGTCGTCGATCTTTATCGGCTCATACATGCTATCCGCATAGTAAGGATAGTGGCCGGAGGTTTTGTAGAGATCGATGCTGCCGATGTGCGGCGAGTAGAGCGACTTGTAACCGTAGTCGAAAAGCTTGTCCGAGATGAGTTTTTCAAGCTGCTGGCGGATGACAGCACCCTTGGGTAAGAGCAAGGGCAGGCCGCTGCCGATTTCCTGGCCGAGGGCGAAGAGTTTCAGTTGCTGGCCGATTTTCCGATGGTCGCGCAGGGCGGCTTGGGCGAGTCGTTCGAGATGAGAGTCGAGTTCCTCCTGAGTCGGAAATGCGGTGCCGTAAATCCGTTGGAGCTGAGGTTGGGTGACATCGCTGCGGTGGTAGGAGCCGGCGATGGACAGCAGCTTGAAGGCTCCGATTCTTCCAGTGGATGGAAGATGCGTGCCCGCGCAGAGATCGATGAATCCGCCGTTTTGATAGAGTGAAATCGCCTCGCCTTCGGGGATGTCCGCGAGCCTACCAACTTTGTAGGTTTGCTGTTTCCCGGTGAATAGACTGGCTGCTTTTTCGCGAGTCACCTCGCTGCGGATGAATGGCTGATCCTCCGCGATGATGGTCCGCATCTCCGCTTCGATTTTTTCGAAATCTCCGGTGCTGAAGCGCTGCGGACCGCCAAAATCATAGTAAAATCCCTGGGCAGTTGGCGGGCCGATGTCGAGCTGCGCATCCGGATAGAGACGTAGGACAGCGGCACCGAGGACGTGGGCGGTGGAGTGGCGGAGTTGTTCGAGTGGTGACATGATGAGAGTGTGGGATTTAGCGTATGACCTTGAGCTTGGCCGGCCATGGATCGGGAAAGCTGCCGCCGTTCTGCCAATGGGTGATTTCTTCATCGGTGCAGAAACAGTCCATCAGCTCGTTGCCGAAAATTTTCAGATCGCGGACGTGACCTATCAGGGTGAGTTCGCAGGAGCGGTCGCCGAAGAGCGGGTGCTGGGCATTGAGTTGCTGCCGGAGGTGATCTCGCTCCTCGGCTAACAGGCGAGTATCCTTCTCGAGGACATGGGTGCGCCAGGTGGCGAGGAATTCCAGGCCCATCGCGCCGCCGGCCTGATTCCATAGCAGGACGTGACCGGGGCGGCTGGCGAACCAGATGAAGCCCTTGCTGCGAAACAAGCCGATGCCGAGGCGCTCGCGGTAGAGATCGAAAAACCTCTGGGGATGCAGCGGGCGCGGATCGCAGATGACGATGCTGTCGATGTCGCTCCGCCGGGTTTCGCGGCCGGATGACTCCATTTCCTTGCCGTAAGGCGGGGCTTGGAGAATGACGGATGGCTCGATATTGCCATGGGCGCAGCCGACGAGAATAGCATCTGGGTTGATGGCTTGAATGGAGCGCAGCAGTGGCGCAAGCTGATCCTCGCGGATGATGTCCAGCTTGGTGATGACGATGACGCTGGCAACGCGGAGTTGCTCGATCAACACGCTCTCGGCGGTGATCGTTTCCGACGTGTGGGCGAGATGAGCTAACAAACTTTGGCCACCGTCGTAATCGTGCAGCAACATTCTGGCATCTACCAGGGTCGCGACAGCGTGCAACGTGCCCGCTTCCGCCGCGAGAATTTCTCCGATCACGACATGTGGCTCGGTGCTGCCGGAGGTCTCGATGATGAGATGCTCGATGCCGGATGAGTGCATCGACTTGAGAGCTGCCAGAAAATCCTCACGACGCTCGCTTGAAATGGAACCCGCGCGAATACTGACAAGAGTGCCGTTTTTTTCCGAAACGAGATCGCCCATCCGCACCAGTTCGCCATCGACTTCCAATTGGCTGAGATCGTTGATGATGACGCCGGTGCTGGAGGCGGCGGAGTGGTCGGCAATGAACCGCCGGAGGAAGGTGGTTTTACCTGCTCCGAGAAATCCGGTGATGAGGGTGATTCGCATATTAGGAAATGGATTTCATCGCCTCAGCATACCGGCGTGCGCGGGCATCCGGAGGCGCGGCTTCGCTGGTGATGGCGCAGGTGCAGTCGGTGCAGCAGTCGAGATCTTCGTTGAGGAAGCCGTTGTCTTCGTAGGCATCGAGCGGCATGGGATTGCCACCCAAGCGTCTCGCGATTTCACTGGCGACGACGCCGAAGCGGGAGCGGAATTTGTAGATGAAGCAGAATTTCGCGCCCCGGTGTTCTAGCAGTGGACCACAGTAAAAAAGGCCGGGTGTCGTGGTGCTTTCGTCAGGTTCTTCTGAAAACACGGGGTGGCCATTCTTCAGCTCGAAGTGGTGGATGATCCGGGCGAGGCTGCCGAGAAATCCGGTGGAGAGGCCGATGAACAGCACCACGGGAAAGGCCCAGAGAAACGAATACCAGCCGAGGGTGAGCACTCCGTAGCCCCCAGTGAGCAAGGCGGCGGCGAGCGGACTGAGACGCGCGTTCAGCCAATCCGTGACTGGACTGATAAAGGCATCATCGGCGAGGGGTTGTAGGAAATCAGCGAGCCTGAAAGCGGCGATGACCGGGACAATCCACAGCAAGGCGAGCACTAGCAGTGAAAGTAGCGGACCGCCGCCGCGATGCTCGAACCAAGTTGCAGATGGAACGAGTTTCCAGGATGAGTTAGGTGCAGCAGGCGAGGTGGTGATGGGCAAGCGGGCGTCTTGGATCGCCGCAAGCAGCGCCGTCCGCTTGACGGGTGATAGATCGCGGGCGTTCAGCGCGACGACGGGCACGCCTAGCGTTTCCCGGTAGTGGGCAGCCAGCGCTGAGATCTTCTTTTCATCCTTGTCGGCGAAAGTGACGGCCACGGCGAGACGCTTGGTGGAAGCGTTGATTTCACCGAGCAGCCCCTCCATTTCCTGTTGGAGATTCGTGCCACGGACGACGAGCAGGACGGTGTCGCTGCCGTGGATTTTTTCTAAGGCGAGGCGGGTCGTTTCCGTATCTGCCTTGAGCCTCACGCCGGGCGTGTCGATGATTTCACACTGGCAGTCCTCGGAATGGCAGGAGCGGCAGCTCACGGTGGAGCCCCGGAAATTCGCTTCATGGCCGGTGGCTTCTCCGGTGAGGCGGCGGAAGAGTGCGGTCTTCCCGGCGGATTCGAAACCGGCGAGAACGATGCTGGGAGAAAAGGTGGTCATTTGGAGCGGCTGACGAGAAAATGTTCGATGGATGGGATTCCATTTGAAGCAGGCGGCACGATGGTGGATGTCTGATAGAAAAACGTGCTGAGGGAATTGCGGATTTTCGTTTCATCCATGCCGTTGCCGATGAACACGGCGCAGGGTTCCGCGCCTTCCGGCATAAAGGTCTTGATGATGCTGGGATTTCCCCACTCATCGTCGGTGCGCTGGAAAAAGCAGGCGTCATCGATGGGATCGTCTATCAGCCGGACCACGCCCTTGATCCGCAGAACCTTCGGTGGGAAGGACCGCAGCCAGCGGACGAGGATGTCCTCACGCATCGGCGGCAGGTCGAGACGCAGGGCGAGGTGGTGGTGGGCGTGGCCGATGGGTTCGGCGGGATTAAGCGCGGCAGTGGGTTTGCTGGAAATAGTTAGGAGTTCGGCGATGAAGTCGGCGACGGTGGTGCGGACGGCGTTCGGGTTGAGTGAATGGAGGTCGGTTTTGACGCGGAGTTGTTGTTTGACGGAGGCCTTCTCGCTGCGGTTCGTGAGGAGGTGGCTGGCGGTGGTTGCCTGGGCGCGTTGGATTTTTTTATCCCAGCCGAACAGGCGTTTCTGCCAGCGGGATTCGTTGACGACCGTGATTTGATAGATCGGACCGAAGCGCTCGATGAGCGCGGTATCCAGCGTAAGTAATTCGATGAGGGGAAACGGATCAGTGGTGCCGTTCGCCTCGATGAAGACGATGGGATCGAGGTCGGTCGGAATACTTTCCAAGGCCTTGATGAGGCTGGTGGAGGAGTCGCAGCAAATGCAGCCGCCGGAAACGGGATTCACATCCGGCGCGACTTGGCGGAGCAGGGCGGAGTCCACTTCCGCATTCGAGAAGTCATTGAGAATGACGTAGGGCGGGCGCGGCGAACCGACGAGCTGCGGAATGATCTCGCGCAGGAAGGTGGTTTTCCCGGCTCCGAGGTAACCGGAGACGATAACGATGGGAATGCGTTCAGACATCGGCGTGGGCGGGTTGCGGGGAGGGTTCTTCCGGGAATTTTGCTAGCGGTCCGAAATGCTGGTGGCTGAGTTCCAGCAGTCCGGCGGGATCGAGCCTGGGGCCTATCAGAATGGCGGATGGCGGCACGCGCTGGCTTATGGGAACCTCCAGCGGATTTGGCATGATGTCCCCGGCGACGCGCTCGAACAAGTGGCGGACTTCCGGTGAATCAATCAAGGAAACGAGAGCCTTGGCGCGATACACGGAATCCGGCAAGGCGGCCAGCCAGCCGAGAATCGTTTTTTCCCGGACGCGGGGTGGCAGTATAATTTGGCAGCCAGTGAAGGCGTGGGCTAGGTGGTGGCCGTTGCGCTGCGGTAGCTTCACTTCTTTCTGCTGCCCATAGGAAACCGCAGGCTGCATGGCGGCGATGGTCGCGGCGAGATGGCTTGAAAGCCGCGCGGCGGTGATCTCGGTGGCGTGGGGATTGATGGATCTAACACGAACAATCAGGGCTGTGCGATCCACCCCGGCGGTGTGACTGATGACAAAATGGCTGGCGGTGTGGAGTTGTAAAATTTCAAGGGCTGAGAACTCCTCGCGTTTTCCGAAGTGGCGGGCATCGACCACGCACACCTGCCAGCGCGGGCGGAAGTGGAGTTTGTTCTCCAGCAAGGTGAAGCTCTCCAGCAGTGGCAGCGGATCGGCGGTGCCGTTGAGTTCGACGACAAGCACGGAACTGCGGGTGGCCTGCGCGGTGACGGCGAGCTGGACGAGGTCGCTCAATCCATCGCAACACGCGCAACTGGCGGCCAGTGCGGCGATAGACTCGGCCTTGCCATGCAGCGTTTCCGCATCGAGCGCGGCATTTTCATAGTCGTTGAGAATGACATCCGCAGTGAGGTTCTGCGCTTTCACCTGACCTAGCAGGTCGCGGAGAAACGTAGTTTTTCCAGCTCCGAGAAATCCAGTGATGAGGACAAGCGGCCGGTACTTCACGAGGCTTGGCAGCGGTGCGAGGGACTGGAAGGAGTGGCTGCTCATGAGGCTTCGTGGTGGGCTTGTTCGAACCAGGAAATGACAAGGGCACGGTAGTTTTCTCCATAATGTGCGATGAAATTCTGGGTGGCGGGGATGGAGTCATCACGCAGCGCGGCGATGCGCTCGGTGCAATAGTCGCGGCTGAGGGTGAGTCCGCAGCGGAGGGTGATGGCTTGGCGCCATTCGGTGAAATCGGAGAAAACAGGCATCAAAGTTGAGTGGGGTTCGGGGTATCTTTGTAAATGGCGAGTGGATCGAATGATTTTTCGTGTTCTATGAATTTCAGCCGGGTGGGTTCGTCAGCGGCAGGCGGAATCGGGATTTCCCGATAGAAGCAACTGCGGTAGCCGACATGACAGGAAGCTTCATTGCCTCCGGCAGTGGGCGTCGTTAGATCCACCTCGATCACGACGCAGTCCTGATCGTCGTCTATGAGCATGCGGCGAACGTGCTGGACCATGCCGGAGGTTTCGCCTTTTTTCCAAAGCCTGCGGCGCGAACGCGACCAGTAGTGGGCGAGGCCGGTTTGCATCGTTAGCTTCAGCGCCTCCTCGTTCATGAAGGCAAACATCAGGACCTCGCGGGTTTCCGCGCTGAGGGTGATGCAGGGCAGGCAGCCGTTGGTATCGAACTTCGGGGCGAGATCGGTGCCTTCTTCAACCTGGGCGATGCTGGTGCGTGGAGTGAAAATCATGAGATCAATTTTTGCCGCAACCCAGCCACGCATTCTTTCCAGAAGGCAGCCTCCATGGCTTCGTAGCGCACGACATCTTCGGCGACTTGGGTGGTGAAAAGGATGTTGCTGGGTTCTGCTAACAAGTCTTCGTAGAGCGAGGTGAGGAGATAGGCGCGGATCTCATCGGGATCGGATAGGATGGCCGATGGATCTTCGCCGTGGGTTTCCGCTTCAAGAGCACGCAGGACGACATCCAGCGTGTTGGTATCGAAGAAAAAGTTCATTCTCAGGGCTGCCGTGCGATGCTCCTCAATGATGGCGAGCAGGCGTTTGACGATGCGGCGGGCTTCGCCCTTGCGGTCGTGGATGTCCTGCGGCGGTTTTGCAGGTTCGAGTTCCGGCAGAGGGGAGACACCGCCTAGATCGAGTGACAGGCCGTTGGTTCCCGGTTCGGAAATGAGCAACCGACGCTTCGGCAGGGCGGGGATGTTAGGAGAAGGATTGTTCATCGGATTTACGACCATTTTTGAAATGGATCCAACATCGAAGCCCAGCCTGATGGACCTCTGCGAAATTCCTCGTCCGTCAGGAGCGCATCATCGAGCATGGCCTCCAAAGTTGCGCGGTCGAGACCCTGGCCAATGAGCACGATTTCCTGCCGGCGGTCGCCCCACGGATTTTCCCAAGATCGTTCCAAGGCTTTGAGTGAATCGGGATCCGTAGGACGGTGTTCTTCGGGAATGGCCGCCCAGAAGTGCCCGGCACAACTGTTCCTCGCCACCGAACCGGCCTGGGACCAGAACCCGGCGTAATCGGGGCGGGACGCTAGCCAGAAAATACCTTTGGAACGAATGACCCCCGGCCATTCGCAGGAAAGGAGTTCGTGAAAGCGTGCAGGATGGAACGGCCGACGACGCTGATAGATAAAATTTGAGATGCCGTATTCCTCGGTCTCCGGCGTGTGGTGGACGAGGGAATCTAACCATCCTGGGGATTTTTCCGCATCGGCGAGCGAGTAGAGACCGGTGTTGAGAATCAGCGCGGGAGACACCTCGCCGTTCGTCGTTTCGATCACGCGGGCCTTGGGATTGAGCGAGCGGACCATGCCGGTCACGCGGGCGCGTTCATCGGGTGTGACGCAGTCCACCTTGTTGACGACGATGACGTTGGCGAACTCGATCTGGTCGGTGAGGAGATCGACGATGCTGCGCTCGTCACTCTCGCCGATCTGCTGGTCGCGGTCTTTCAAACGCTCGTGGCTGCAATAGTCGCGGTGGAAATTCGGCGCATCGACGAGCGTGACCATGCAGTCGATCTGCGCGAGGCTGGAGAGTGAGAAGCCGTTCTCATCCTCGAAGGTGAAGGTTTCCGCGACAGACATCGGCTCGGAAACGCCGGTGGACTCGATCAACAGCGCGTCGAAGCGGCCTTCCTTCGCGAGGCGCGTGACTTCGATCATAAGGTCCTCTCGCAGCGTGCAGCAGATGCAGCCGTTGGACATTTCCACCATCTTTTCCTCGGTGTGGGAGAGTGCGGCCTCGCCCCGGCGGAGTGTTTCGGCATCCACGTTCACCTCGCTCATGTCGTTGACGATGACGGCGACTTTGAGGCCCGCGCGGTTGCGGAGGATGTGGTTGAGAAGCGTGGTTTTTCCGGCCCCGAGGAAGCCGGATAGAATGGTGACGGGAAGTTGACGGGTGGTATTCATGTTAGAAAAATTTTTGGAGGATTAGAGGGAAAGCTTATATGGGGAAACGCGGGCCAGTCCTTTGAGGGTAAATGCGTCGTTCGCCGCATTCAGGAAATCACTGAGAATGACGGAGAGCGCGCGCTGCCCATCCGCCAGACGTGGCAGGAACTCGCGGATGAAAGTCATTTCCCCGGTTTCCAGGAAACCGGCGACGATCAGGACGGGAATGCGGTCTGAGGACGGGGTCATGCGTTGATTCCAAGTGGGCGGATGAGGTGAAATATCTGGCAGAGCGCCAGGGCGACGACGTGAACGAGGACGATGCAGGGGCCGGTGGGCAGATTGAAAGCGGCGGAGGCGGCGATGCCGATGGGTGGGGCGATGATACCTAACATCACAGCTCCTGCGATAAGTCCGCGAAAACCGGTGGAGGCGATGCGGGCGGCAGCGGCAGGCATGACGATGAGTGCGCTGAGGAGGAGTGCCCCGAGCATTTTCAGGCCGACGGCGACGGCGGCTGCGACTAGCAGCGAGAAAACGTAGTGGAGTAAAGCGGGCTGGAAACCGCGTGCGCGGGCTAGCTCGGGATCGAGGGTGGCGAGTGTGAGTGGGCGGAGTTGAGTGAGAAAAAATACGAGGACCACGGCAGTGAGAATGGCTTGACGAGCGATGTCGGCAGGGCCGTTGGCGTAAATGCTGCCGAAGAGAAGTCCCTCGATCATGCGGTGTTTCCCGAGCAGGGAAATAAGGATCACTCCTAGGGCGACGCTGCCGGTGAAGGTGAAAGCGGTGATGGTATCGCGAGAAAGTGGCGTGCGTTGGGAAAGCCAACTCATGCCGAGCGCGAGCAAGCAGGAAAAAATAAGGACATAGATCGTAGGATCGAGTTTCCAGCCAGTCCATGCATCGATCATGAAGCCAAGGGCAACGCCGGTGAGGGCGGAGTGGGCGAGTGCATCGCTGAAAAAAGCCATGCCTCGCAAGTTCACGAATACGCCTAGCAGGGCGCACGTGGGACCCAAGAGCAGCCCGGAAATCAGGGCGTAGCGCATGAAGTCATAGCGGAGTAGCTCGGTGAAATCCATGGCGGAGGGTCAGGCGACGGCAAGCAATGGCGCATGCAAGGTGATGCGGCGGGTGGCCAGGCCCTCGAGGAAGGATTCGTCATGGGATACGACGATGAGAGTGAGTGAGTGCTCCAAGTGGAGGTGGAGGAGGAGCTGCTTGAGGCTGGCAGCAGCGGCGGGATCGAGGTGGCTAGATGGCTCATCTAGCAGGAGCAGGGCGGGGTCATCGAGCAGGGCGGCGGCGATGCGGACGCGCTGGAGTTCTCCGCCGGAGAGGGTGCCGAGCGGGCGATGGGCGAGTTGGCTGATACCTAGGCAATCGAGTTTCTCACAGATGCCGTGGCGGAGTTTGCGCGGGATACCGCCGATCCATGGGATGCGGCTGTGGCAGTTGATGGCAAGAAACTCGGAGGCGGTGAGTGGAAAATTTTTATCGATGGGCGCGTGTTGCGGGACGTAGCCCGGATTTTTTGCAAGGCGATGGCGGTGAATGCTACCGGATGCGGAGCGGTGGATGCTGACGAGGGATTTGAGAAAAGTGGTTTTTCCACAGCCGTTCGGGCCGCTGATGCCTAACAACTCTCCGCGATGCAGGGTGCAGGAGAAATTTTCCAAGACCGCGCGAGTGCCGTAGAGCAGGGTGAGGGAGCGGACTTGAAGAAATGTTGAATCGGTGATCATGGGGTGAAAGCAACACGCAGGGCTTCGAGGTTTTTTCTCATGCCGGTGAGGTAGGCTTCGGGGCCGAGTGCGCCGACTTCAAGGGTGTCGAGCATGGAAAATCTGGCTCCGGTGTCGGTGGCGATGCGCCGGAGGAGCGCGGACTCGTAGCTCGCCTCGGCGAACAGGACTTTGACCTGCTTCTCGCGAATGCTATTAATGAGGGCTGCGAGTTCTGCGGGGGAGGGATCGCGTTCGGGAAATTGGGAGAGGTAGCCGATCGTTTCGAGGCCGTAGCGCTGGGCGAGATAGGGGAAGGCGTCGTGGAAGGTGATGAGTTTTTTGAAGGGCAACGGGCCGAGGATGCGTTGGTAATCGGCATCAAGGAGGAGGAGTTTGGCGATGTAGTTGGCGGTATTTTGCTGATAAATCGCAGAACCATCGGGATCGGCGGCTATGAGGGCGTCGCGGAGGGTTTCCACTTGTTGGATGGCGATGACGGGATCTAGCCAGAGGTGAGGATTGGGCTCGCTGGCGTGGTGATGGGGCTCGCCATGAAGGGCTTGCTGGGTGGTGAGGAGTTCAATGTTTGAGGAGAGGTCGACTTTTCTTAGGTTTTTTTTGGCGGCTTGCTGGATGAGGTCATCGAGCCATGGTTCCATGCCGGCGCCATTGAGGACGAGGACATCGGCTTGTGCGATACGCTGCATATCGCGGGGGCATGGTGAGAAATCGTGTGGGCCGATGTTGCCGGCGATGAGGGATTCTACAACGGCACGGTCGCCAGCGATGGCGGCGGCATGGGCGTGGATGGGCAGAAAGGTGGCGAGAACTTGCAGCTTCCCGGATGGGGCGGATGTTTCAGATCTGGGCGTGGGTTTGCAGGCGGCGAAAAAAATGATGAGCGGGAGAAGGAAATTTTTTTTCATAAGCTAACAGAGGGATCAAGGCTGTGGACGGCGACGCGGCCCGAGGCAGTGCCGTAGGCGAGGTGGAGGCCATCAGGCGACCAGCGAACCGTGGTGATTTCACTTTCTTCCCGGGCGATGAGGGCGGCGCTGTCTGAGTGGTGCGGCAGCCAGAGAAGGACTAAGCCATCCCTCCCGCCGCTGGTGAGGTGCTGTCCGTGTGCGGGGAAATCAAGGGCGCTGACTTCCTTGAGGTGGCCGAAGAGTTGGATGGGCTTTGAACCGCGCGGGCCGTTTTTTCCAAAGCAAGACCAGACGGTGATGACGGGGCCGCCGCCGAGAGCGAGCCATGGCAGGTCTTTGGTGCCGCCGGTTTGCCAGGCAAAGGCTTTGATCTTGGTCGCGAAGCCTTGGATGAAAAGTGGATCGCGTTTTTTCGTGTCGTAGAGATGGACTGAGGGTGTTTGATCGCCACTGACGATCCAGCGTCCATCTGGACTCCAAGTGAGCGACTGTGCAGCCACGCCATCGTCGATGCGGGCGAAGGGTTTGGCTTCACCAAGACGCCAAAGGTGGGTGCCACGGTTGTCCGCAGTGGCGAGTTGGTCCCGCAGCTTGGGATGCCAAACTAGATCGGTGACGGTGGAGGTATGGTCCGTGATCGTGCAAATCGTCTCCAGTGTGGCGGTGGCGATGACGTGAACTGTCTTACCAACAGCGAGGGCGATGAGTGAGCCATCGGCATTCCACGCGCAGCGCTCGGACCAGCTGCGAGGGAGCTGGAGTTCCCGAGAGGTCGTGGCGGCGATGTCGTGAATACGAAGGACGCCGTCTTGACCGAAGCTAGCAAGGGAGCAGTCGCGCGGGTGCCAAGCGATGCTGCCATTGCCCCCACGGTGGGATGGAAGCTCGATGATTTTATTTTTAATTAAGTCAAAAAGCTGAAGTCCGCCGGTGCTGGGGAGCGCGGCGAGGTGGCTACCATCGGCCGACCAGCGGAGGTCGAGCACGTAATCGGCAAGGTCTGCGTTCCAGTTGAGGGGCAGGAGATCGGCGGCAGAATTGATTTCAATTTCCTCACCCAGCTCATCAGAATTCGTTAGGCGAGGCATTTGCGGAAGGATTGGTTGAGTTCTTCCCGGTCGAGATTGCGCCCGATGAAGACGAGGCTGGTGCGACGTGGTTTGTTCCCCCACGGGCCACCGTCGGCGGAATCAAGCAGCATGTGGACGCCCTGGAAGATAAAGCGGTTCGGGTCGCCTTTGATGGCGAAGACGCCTTTCATGCGGTAGATGTCTGTGCCGCGCTCGCGAAGGATTTTTGAGAGCCAAGCGTCGAGTTTTTTTCGATCGCACTCACCATCGGCCTCGATACCGACGGAACTAACGGCTTCGTCATGGGTGTGGTCCGGCTTGTAAGAGGCGGCGGTGACAGCGTGGAGTTCGCCGGATGCTGAGAGGAAACGCAGGCCGAGTTCTTCTGGGTAGTGCTGGGTGAAAATGGCAAGTGGACCGGCGGTTTCAACCAGGCAGGTCCAGCGAGTGGGGCCAGCTTGCAGGATGAGGTCATGAGCATTTCCATCAGCAGTTAAGGCGCTTCCGCTGGGTGCTGGGGTGGCATCTTGGGAAAAGGCGCGAACAGCTATTTCACGCGCGGTGGCAAGCGATTCGTCACTGGTGTCGTTTACCGGGATGATGACGGTGGTCATGGAAGGGTCGGGATTTTCCGATGCCTCGAAGGTGAGTGTGCCAGCGGGGACTTGAAGGATGCCGCCCCACTCGAAGGGGTATTCGGGATCGAGGAAACGAGGATCGATGCCGATGGCGCGATCAAGATTGAAACCACCGATGTCGAGCACGGTGGCGATAGGAATACTCGCATTCTGGCAGCGGTGGACTTTAGCAACGCCGTTCATGGCCCGGATACGGGCTTTGAGCGCATTGAGATCGGTGGGGGTGGCGAGGTCGGTTTTATTCAGCAGAATGACATCCGCGAATGCTATCTGGCGGACGGCCTCGTCGCAGGAGTCGAGGTGGAGCTGGATGTGGCGGGCATCGACGAGTGTGACGATGGCGTTGAGGGTAAGTTTTTCCTTCATTTCGTCATCGACGAAGAAGGTCTGTATGACGGGCCCGGGATCAGCGAGCCCGTTGGTTTCTATCAGGATGTGATCGAACTGTGCACGGCGTTTTATCAGGCTGCTGATGATTCGGATGAGGTCACCACGGACGGTGCAGCAGATGCAGCCGTTGTTCATTTCGAATATTTCTTCGTCCGCGTTGACGACGAGATCATGGTCAATGCCGACTTCGCCAAATTCATTTTCGATCACCGCGATGCGGAGGCCGTGGTTTTCGGTCAAGATGCGGTTGAGCAAGGTAGTTTTACCGGAGCCGAGGAATCCGGTGAGGACAGTGACAGGGAGCTTGGAGGTCATGATATGAGAAGTTGTTTGGGTCTTGGAGGTAGTGAAGTGGTGGCGAGTTCCCACCAACGAAGGGCGAGCTCAGGCGGAAGCCACGGCTTTCCTTTCGGCAGGCGTTTGAGAGCGCGCCAACACCCGCTACGCCAGTCCGCACCATGGTTTTGGGTGATCCATTGCTCGTATCCGACGAGCCAGTGAAGAAATGGCTGGAAGGCAGACCATCGCTCATCTGGTGAGCCGCCGCAGCCATGTTCACGACCGGGAATCGGCGGATGATCCCCGTTCCAAGAATCAATGCGCGCACGATCCCGTGAAAAAATACAGCCGTTTCCCCGACGATCCGGTGTCCAAGAAGCGACCGCTCCATGAAGCTCGATTAAGCCGTTTTCCCATGACATCGAATAGCAACTGGTGCCTTTAAGTCCTGATGAGGGCGCGCGCCTCATCCCGAACCGGACTAGAGCATTTCCTTCTGGATGGCGGACATCATGGCCCCAAAATACCATTTGCTGGGTCAATCCACGAGCAGCGTCATTCAGAGAAATCAAAGATTTTTGCGTTGTCGCCGGCACGTCGGAAAAGTGCTAAAACGCAATTTATATGCAATACATTTTTAATGTTTTTGCAAATAAATAACGTTTTAAAGTATTTTCCTAAACCGTAATTTTTTGGCGGATTCGCACAAATTTTTCAGGGCATACGCATCTAAATTGAGATTCTTTGATGAAAAAATGATGCTTTAGAAATACATCGAGATTTTTTACCGATGACCAAATTGCAAAAGAACAATGACTCGGCAGTATCTCAAGCTTCACAATGCCACTCCAGTCACGACACCTTTTATCGCGTTCACCATCCACTTGACGGCCTTACCATCTTCCGAGCACCGCCGCGACCGTAAGTGCTGTCGGTTCGCCGTTGCGGATGAGCTTTTTTCCGACGAGCGCTTGAGGGAAAACCGCTTCGAGGCAGGGCGAGTCCGCCGCCGCACTGGCGAGGACGGGTCGAGCGGGAATGGAGATCAAGCCATGGCAGATTTTACCACCCCAGGGATCGATGTAGGTCACTGGAAATGAGTGGGGATTTTTATCCAGATTCCCGGGAACTGAGGTGATAGTGACGAAATGGGCATCCAGCACGACCCACGCCGGTGGGTTTTTATCTTGGCGACGCAACGCGTAGCGACGGAGGCTGATGATGGGCGGCAGGCCTTTGGCCAGCGAAGTTTCAAACCGCGAGTGGACGCGGCGGAGGAGTTTTTCCTGATTCTCGCTCGGCTTCAGAAATAGGACTTCCTCGCTCATCAGCGGCAGGAAATGGCCGCGTGTTAGTTCGTTTGCGATGTCGTGGAGATCGGCGAGATTTACGCCCTTTCGCGACCAGCGCGGGCGGCCCTTGATCGAGTGGGACGGCCGCATGCCGGACTCGCGGATGATGGTGTAAATCCGTTGTTTGTCGGTGTCGCCCGCGATGGCGTTCGCCGCGCGCTGCCAGTCGGGATTGCCAAAGCGGAAGGCATTTAACAATGCGGTGGGACCGCAGGCATTACCCGCGACGACGAGCTGATCCGCAGGCACCGGAGCGGCGCCGTCAGCCAATGCCGGCAGGCAAAGAGCGAGCCAGATACTACTTGCTGCGCGCCGGAACATAAGTTTCGACACGGCTGTCGTTAGAAGGGAGAGCATCCGTGCGACCACCGGATAGTTTAACCACAGAATTGTAGCTCATTTCCGAGCTTGTTGGCTGTGAGATGGGAACCCGAACTGCCTGCACCCCGTTGACAGGAAGCGAGGTTATATTGGAAGTGACAACGCCCGCCGGAGTGGTGATCCGCAGGCTGGTGTTGATCAAAGTTTCAGTGCCCCGGTTTTGCACCAACACCTCCAACTGGCCGTAAGGATTTCCCGCGCTGGGCGGCATGATGCGCTGCGATGCCACGGCAGCGTCATAAATACCGGGTGTTCTCGCATTCTGGACGCGTCCGAGAGCGGGCATCCCAGCCCCCAGAGCCGGATCTTTCCCGAGTTCCCCGCCGTCGTTGAGATAGGAGAAAAGGACATCTGCCGCCTGCTGCATCGTGAGATTTTCATTTCCGGGCCAACTCTTCACCGCCGCGATCGCGCCACCCACGATCGGAGTGCTGAATGACGTGCCGCTCACTCTGGCCGCTTGGTCGCCGGTCCACGCGGCGTTCACCCCGAAACCCGGTGCCGAGATATCGACCTCCGCACCGGTGTTGGAGAAATTCATTGGATTGCCCTTAGCATCCACCGCGCCCACCGTAATCACCCCCTTGTTCGCGCCCGGATAAGAAACTTGTTCGCTTCCGTTATTTCCCGCAGCCGCTACGATCAGCGCTCCGGCCGCTTGGGCATGCTCGATGGCATTTCTGACCAACGGACTGTCGGCATTGCTACCCATTGCAATAATGATGATTATTGGTGGCTTCGCATCGACTGCGGCGAGGATGCCCTGCGCGAGCAAATAACTATCAGATTGGCCGAGATCATTGGCGATCCTGAATGAAAGGATTTCCGCACCCGGTGCGACGCCGGGAGTCAACGGGTTTTGCCCGATGATCATGGATGCCACGGCGGTCCCGTGGCCGTTCTGTTGGGAGAGATCGGCGGGGAGATCGACCAAATTAACGGAGGAAATCTTGCTGCCAAAAGCCGAGCTGGCCGTCACCCCGGTATCCAAAATCGCGATCCGGACGCCCTTGCCCCAAGTGGAATTGTCCCCCGTGATGCCGAGCCAATCGAGTAAACCATCGCCCAATGCCACCGCGCCCGGCTGCGCAGTTCCATCGCCAGGCTTGGGAATGGACACGGGAAAAATGAATGAAGCCTCTGCCTCACCATCGAGCAATCCCGCGAGATCATCGGGGTTAGAAAACCCGAGACGTAGAGCATTTAGCGCGTCTAGCCGACCCATCAAATGGATCTTGTTTCCTGCTCGTTTCAGGAAACTTTCAAGTGCGGCCTGATTTTTGAAAACCACAATCCGCTGCCCTGATATCGCGCCAACTTCCAGGGCAGCATCATCCCGGGGAGATACTGCTGGCCGCTCACTGCTGCGGAATTTCAGAGCTGGCTCATCGGCGATGATTTTTCGCTTCGGCTCCGTTTGCAATTTTGGAAGATCCTTCCGCGCGGGTTGAGCGGGGACCGCAGTGCCCGCCAGCCAATATCCCAGCACGGCGACTGCCACGAAACCGAAAATTAATAATGAACCGCGAAGACGCATAAGCTAAATAAACGCCGAAAATCGTAAAACGGCAGAAAAAACTTCAATCCTCGACGGAAAAGGGTCGCAGCGGATTTCAGGTGGCATCCCTGTGGCATCTGTTGCATAGCATCCTGCGTGACGCAAAAATTCTCCGGCCCCGCCCAGCCAAGCCACGCTGGGCGTTGGTTTTTAATAATCCTCGGCTTGTCAATCGCTCTGCTTGGCGGCTTTTTCGTCTGGCTGATGGCGCGCAGTTTTCTGCGAGCACGTGAAATGCGGAGCTGGCCGGAAGTCGCCTGTGTGATCATCAACTCGGAGATAGTAGAAAGGCGGCATGATGGAAACTCGCCTATGGAATTTCGCCAAAATTTGAGTTTTGGCTACGAGTGGCAAGGCACCGTCCACACCGGTGATCATTTGACCCTGCGTGGAAGCCCGTGGTCCTCCAAGCGCGAGCTAGCAGAGGCGCGGACCGCAGAATTCCCGGTTGGAAAAACGACAACTTGCCGGGTAAATCCGCTGAAACCTCAGTTTGCAGTCTTGAAACCGGATTCGCTCGCGCCGGGATACTCGATCTGGTTCCCAGCGTTGTTCGTAGTCGGTGGACTCGGCATCAGCATTCGGGCTGCCGTCAGGAAGCAATGAAAGAGGCTGTGTTCTATATTTACCGGCTTATTATCAGTCATTTACAGTCAACCTTGCAGTTATAAGGTTTTTATTGCGTCCCAGCGTTTTCGTGGATTAGGCTCGCAGCCCGGCGTTGCGTGGCGGGGAAATACTTTCCCGCCATAATTGCCGGACAATTTTTCAACTTCACACGAGATGAATCCAGACAGAGCTACCCTTAATTTCCTCAATAGTTTTCCAGAGGAAGCCAGAAAACGGGGGGAAATGCTCCAAAAAGACGGTGCCGTCACCCAAATTTTCGGAAACCACCTCTTCATTCAGGGCCGCGTCGAGGACTTGTCCGGCACTTTCCGCACCAGCCTCCGCCTCCAAGGCAACCGTTGGTTCGGCTCCTGCACCGCCGAAGACGAGCTAATCGCCGGTGCGTGCCAGTATGCCACCATGATGGAGCGCATGCACCGCGGCGAGGATCTACCGGAATCTCCTAACGAATTCGACGACACGCCAGTGCTCGACATCATCGAGGAAAAACTTGGCCGCGAGCTCGACGACAAGGAGGCCGATTTTGTCACTAAAATCGAAAAGCGCTACCGGCGCTACGTGATCGAGGGCGAACTCCACGACCACGACATGGTCCGCATCACCCCGCGTTGGGAAATCACGACTTACGAACCGCTCGAGCTCTGGCCCATCCCGCCGGGCGACATCCTCGAGTTCTGGAACTACATCGCCTACGCTTTTTATAAAAAGAAACTCCCTTATCCGGAGTTCATGAGCGTGATCACCGATCTCGGTCATGTGCAGAAGAAAATGGCAGACTGGGAGCAAGAGCGCGAAGTTGCCTCCTGGTACGAGCGCATCGAGCACGTCAACGAGCGCCCGCCGCAAGACGCGCCCGTTTCCGTCGCATTTCGTCTCGTTGCCACTATCAACGAAGCCCGCCTCGAAGTGAAAGAGGAAAAAGCCGGAGTCTGGATCCAGCTTCGCGAAAAGAACGACATCGAGAATTACGTCAATCTCCACCATGAAGCCGCCCTGCTCATGGACGCTTCCAGCCAGACGCTCTGGGAGCATTACCTCGCTTTTTATCGGAAATACGGCGACACCACCCTCGACTTCGACCAAGAGGAATCCTGCCGTTTCATGAACCGCGTTTTCCGCCAGCCCGCCCTCAGCGGCTAC
>JANMYL010000128.1:0-3678 GCA_031382045.1 Akkermansiaceae bacterium
TCTAACGGGCGTGTGCAACCGCTTGATTCGCTCGCGCGCAACACCCTGCTCGCGATCCACGCCAAGCAGCGCGTCCCCGGCGATGACGCCCCCGCCACTCCCACCGCGTGGCTCGCAGAACTCGCCTTCAAGCCAGCGCTCGCCGATACACGGAAAATTTTCTTAATTCACCACGATGATATCCTTGGTCTGACCGAACTTAGCCGCGCCGCGGAGAAAAGCTTTTCCTTCGACCAACTGAAGCCCGCCTTCCCCGCATTGCAGAAGGAAGCGGGTAGGATCGAGAAAATCGATGCGCAGGCACGCACCGCCTACGAAAAAGCCCTGATGCAGCTCACGCGGAACCTCTTCGCCTATAACCAACTGAAGCACGCCATCTCTCTACCGCAGAAGGAAAACATGGAGACCGAGCTCAGTCTTTTCCTTGAGAAAGTCACTGCCGCGCTAGCCGCCGCCGGTAGCAAAAAAGTCCCGTCCGACCAACCGCTCATCGACGATGCCTCGGCGCGGATGCGCGAAATGCTTTCCTGGGCCCCGCTCAGCGAGGTTTTCACCTCGCCTTCCGGTAAAGGCAACGAAGGCTGGCGCAAACTCCCCGACTCCGTGATCGACTCCGCCGATACCGGCAAGCTCCACCCCTCCGCGCTCGCCTACGCCCGCCTCGGGGATTCCTACCGCGTGGGCGACACCGCCGCCTTCAACTCAACCGTCGCGGATTACCGGAAATGGCTTACCGAAAATCGCTCCGATGCCGCCAGAAAAAGCTCGGCAGAAACTCTCTTCAACTGCATCGCGCCATTTTACCAATCCATGGCGCTCTATGTCGCGGCATTCCTTTGCGCGGCATTTTCATGGCTGCGAGTGGGTTCCACCGCACGCGTCGCCGCGTTCCGCATCCTGCTGCTTGGCTTCGCAGTGCACACCGCCGGTCTCATCGCCCGCATGGTGCTCGAAGGTCGGCCGCCGGTCACCAATCTCTACTCCTCCGCCATCTTCATCGGCTGGGGCGTCATCGTCCTCAGCACCGCGCTGGAAATTTTCCACCGCAACGCGATCGGCACGGCAGTCGCGGCGGCTGTTGGTTTCGCCACTCTGCTAATAGCCCACCACCTTTCCCTTTCCGGCGACACCCTGGAAATGATGCGCGCCGTGCTCGATACGAATTTCTGGCTCGCCACCCATGTCGTCATCATCACCCTCGGCTACTCGGCTTGTTTCCTCGCGGGGGGCATCGCCATCGCATGGATCCTACGCCGCGCCTTCGGTGGCATCCCGCCCGCGACCTCCGCCTCAATGCGCGGCATGGTCTACGGAGTCATCTGTTTCGCCACCCTCACCAGCTTCGTGGGCACCGTCCTCGGCGGCATCTGGGCGGACCAGTCTTGGGGCCGCTTCTGGGGCTGGGATCCCAAGGAAAATGGCGCGCTACTCATCGTAATCTGGAACGCCATCATTCTCCACGCCCGCTGGGGCGGCATGGTGAAAGAGCGCGGCATGATGGTCATGGCGGTCTTCGGAAATATCGTTACCTCTTGGTCATGGTTCGGCACCAACATGCTCGGCATCGGCCTCCACTCGTACGGCTTCACCGACGCCGCGTTCTTTTGGCTCTCCGCGTTCATCGTCTCTCAACTCGTAATTATGGCGCTAGCAATGACGAGATACAGACATTCGCGTCTATTTTTCTAGCACTCCCCAGACACTTTTTTCCTTAAAATTTCCATGACCGCATGAAGACTTTATTCCGTCACCACGCGAGCTGAATTTTTGCACACTTCATGGAAGCTAGCTCCGATCAATTCATCCGCTATCTCGCCACCGAGCGCGGGCTATCCGCCGCCTATCAGCTATCGGTTAGCCAGACGCTCGACGCGCTGGCCCGCTGGATGAAATCGCGGAGCACTTCCCTGCGCGACATCGGCACTGACGAACTCGCCGCGTTTCTCAGCCAACGCAAAAAGGAAGACCTCAACGCGGCCTCGCTGAGAATCACCACCGTGCACCTAAAGATTTTTTTTCGCTGGCTGTTGGTGAAAGGTAAGTTGGAGATGGACCCTGCCGAGCCGCTACTCGCCCCGCGACCGGATCAAACACTGCCAGAAACCTTGCATGCATCTGAGTTGGTTAAATTGCTGGAATCCATCGATCCTTCACTACCGCTAGGCCGACGTGACCTGGCGATTCTCGAGCTATTCTATTCCTCCGGCCTGCGGTTGTCAGAGCTATGCAATGCACGGCTAGAAATGATGGATTTCGAAGAAGGCTTCTTAAGAATCACGGGTAAAGGCGGGAAAACCCGCATCGTCCGCGTCGGACATAAAGCGCGCGAGGCAATTTCCAATTATCTAGCCAACGAGCGCCCGAGCTTGGTCACCAAGAAAACCTCATCACACATCTTCATCAGCATACGTGGTACGGCGCTCTCGCCCGACCGCGTCCGCCAGATTGTCAAGGAGCGGGCCAAATTCGCAGGCATCGACCAAAACATCTATCCTCATTTACTGCGCCATTCATTCGCAACCCACCTGTTGGAAGGCGGCGCGGACTTACGGGTGATTCAGGAACTGCTAGGCCATGCCGATATTTCCACCACCCAGATATACACTCACGTGGACCGCCAGCGCTTGAAGGCAGTGCACAAGCAGTTTCACCCGCGCGGATAAGTCGATCATGGTTTTTCTCTGCCCTGTATCATACAGTATCAAAGCAACTCTAAGGAGGAATGTCCGGCCAATGCGACAGCAGGAAAGGCACCTTATATTTGAAAAATTCCTCTCCATCTTCCTCCTCCCCAAGTTTACTAGCAGACTCTCTACGATAGTCGTGCCGAAGAGTGATAGTATCTTTTTCGTAAAACTCGAAAACACGTAGCCGACCGCCATCTTCAGCGGCAGTGATCAGGCAGACTAAAAAACCCGCCGCGGATAAACCGGGGCGGGCATTGAAACTTCCAGAAAGTAAAACTCAGGAATGAAAGGTTCGCTTGAAGTGCAGCGCTGCGGTGGACTTAGCGACGACGCCTTGGAGATAGGCAACTTCTTCTGCATCCGCACTGTGCTCAATCCCCGCGAGCTTCTCCTCGGCCCGCTTGATTGCGTCTTCTGCGGCAAGCACATCGATCTCAGCTTCTCCCAAAGCCATGTCGGTGAGGACGACGACCTTGGACTGGGTGATTTCCGCAAATCCGGAACCTATAGCAAGTCTTTCGACTTTACCGTTGTGAAGGTAGCGGAGTTCTCCGGGTTTGAGCGCCGTCACAAGACCGGTGTGCTGCGGCAAAATGCCCATTTCACCGTCCGCTCCCGGGAGATAGACGTTGTCCACGGTGTCCGAGAAAATCTTTTTCTCGGGTGTGACGATATCAAGTTGGAGTGGCATTTAAAGTGTCGTTATTTGTGATGAGTTATTCGTTAAAAGTAATTTCCCAATAACTCTTAACGAATAACTTTGAACTTTTCTACCCTCAGTCACGCGGCACGGAATCGATGTTGCCCTTCATGTAGAAGTTGCCTTCTGGCACGTCATCGAGCTTGCCGTCGAGGATTTGCGCGAAGCCCTTGACGGTGTCTTCGATGGAGACAAGAACGCCGGGGACGTTGGTGAAAACTTCAGCAACGTGGAACGGCTGCGTGAGGAAACGCTGGATTTTCCGGGCGCGGAAGACGCTCATCTTGTCCT
>JANMYL010000187.1:0-29686 GCA_031382045.1 Akkermansiaceae bacterium
TCACTCATGGCTCGTTCGAAATCAGGATTCTACAGCACCATTGAGTACATTGGCCCGCGCCCTCAAAAGCCAAAGCGCCGTAATTTCTTTGGTGGTTGGGTAATTATTGCAATCGCCTTGAGCATGGGATTCTGGTTCGGCCGCCCTTTGATTCCTTTTCTCAAGGCGGCTCGAGTCAATGCTTCGATGGATCAGGCGGCGCTGCTGATTTCTTCGCTGGAGAGTTCTAAAAGCTTTGGCAACCGCCTCGCCGCCGCCGCTCTCTCCCACTCTGGGGAAAACGTCGCTTTCGATCCATCTTACTACAAAATTGCTTACCCAAACGGTGACGTGCCAGCGAACAAGGGCGTGGCCGCTGATGTATTGGTCCGGTGCTACCGAGCGATGAACATAGATTTGCAGGTGCTGGTGCATGAGGACATGACCAAGGACTTCCGGCTTTATCCGCAGCTTTGGAAGGCATCGGCCCCTGACACGAACATCGACCATCGCCGGATTCCAAATCTCCAGCGCTTTTTCGAGCACAAGGGCCAAACCCTGACTTCATCCCGCAATCCTGCGGACTATCTTCCTGGAGACATCGTCGTCTGGGAGCTCGGCAATTCGGAGCCTCACATCGGGATCATCGTCCCAGGACCCGGCAACCGTGCGAATGAAATGTGGGTCGTCCACAACATCGGTGCCGGAGTGAAGTGGGAGAATGTCCTCTGCGATTACAGCATCCAACGCCATTTCCGCTTTCCTGCCGACGGGGCGCAGTGAAATGTAGAAAGCGAGATTGTGAAAACAGGCAACAATGCCTGGATCACTCTTAAAGAATCAGGCGAGATTCTCGATGCGAAAGACGACGGGCTTGCTGTTGACGCAATCAAGCGCCTCGACTTCGGCGAGGGCAGCTTGAAGTTTCCCGAATGGGCAGGTATGAAGCAGGAAAACCATGTCCACGAAGGCAGCGTCTGGATTCGCAGGATTGACCGGCGAGTGGGTGCCAGAAATGCCAATGTGATGGTCCGCCAGCACCCGCGCGATTTCTGCGACCACACCCGGCCGGTCGGTGACGTCGAAACGAACGTAATACGAAGTGGAAGTTTCCCCGACTGGCAGAATACGCCCGCTTTCGCGGTAGGGTAGGAAACCGCGGTGGCTGGCAACCTGCTTCAACGAGCGGGCTGCTTCCACGAGATCTGCCACGACCGACGAAGCAGTGGGGTCCTGGCCTGCGCCTCGACCGTAGAAAAGCGATTCTCCAGCGGCGTCGCCGTGCACGGCCACCGCATTGAAAACCCCGTGGACGGAGGCCAGAATGTGGGTTTGGGCAATGAAGGATGGCTGGATGCGGAGCTCAACCGAGCCATCCGCGTGCTCGCGGATGACGGCGAGCAGCTTGATGACGTAGCCGAGATTTTTTGCGAAATTGATGTCGGCGGGACGAACTTGTTCGATGCCGGAGACGTGGATCGAGGCGGGATCGATTGGAAATCCGTAGGCGAGTGTGGCAAGGAGAATCGCCTTGTGGGCGGCGTCCCAGCCATTCACGTCGAGTGCTGGGTCGGCCTCTGCGTAGCCGAGTGCTTGGGCCTCGCTGAGAGCGGTTTCAAAAGTGAGTCCAGCATCGGTCATGCGGCCGAGAATGTAATTTGAAGTGCCGTTGATGATTCCAGAAAACGAATGGATGCGGTTGCCAATGAACGAGTCCTGCACGGTGCGAATGATCGGGATACCGCCGGCGACGGCTGCTTCGAAGTGGATCGGAGTGTTCATTTCCTTGGAAATGGCGAACAGCTCGACGCCACGCTCCGCGAGCAGGGCCTTGTTGCCTGTGATTACCGGTTTTTTAGCGCGCAGGGCGGCAGCGACAATCTCAAATGCATCGGTCGTGCCTCCGATCAATTCTACGACAATGTCCACTGCGGGATCTGAGACTAGGGCGCGCCAGTCGGTGGTGAAAATTTCAGGGGAGACTTCTCCAGAGATGGTCCGAATTTTTGCGAGGTCGCGGACGAGGATTTTTGCGATGTGCAAGGCGACGTCTCCGCCAGTGCGTCCGGTGATGAGTTCGCCATTACGCTGAAGGGTGTTCCAGACGCCGGAACCGACGGTTCCGAAGCCGGCCAGGCCAATGCCGATAGATGAGCAGGGATTCACGCAGGCGACTCTGATTGCGTTTCACCCGCTTGTCCAAGCCGGAAGAATTGGAAAAACGGGATGATCAGCTAAGAGCACTGTGTTGGCGCTCTGCTTCCAGCCAGTCGCCGTGGGAATCGCCGGGCAGGCCTTTTTCCACCCGGTTGCGGTAATTGAGGTAAGCGGCGCGTGCGACTGCGTCGAGCGATGGTTTTGCGCCGGTCTTTTTGGCAGGAGCTTTTTTTACAGCGGCTTTTTTAGCGGCTTTTTTAGCAACCGGCTTAAGGGGCGCTTCCACTTTTTTGGGGGCGGATTCAGGAGTGGTCTTTGCAGTGTTCTTGGCAGCCATAACGGGTGGGAGGTTATTATGAAATGAGCACACAAGGTGCCGAATTCAAAATAAACAGGCTTTCTGGTGATTGCCAGCCCTTTTGATCTGGGTATAGTCAAGCCATGGCAAACGCCTATTCATGGAGTGCATCGCGCGGCGGGAGAGCTTATCGCTTACCCGGCCCGGATCATCTTGGCTGGTGGGCAGCGGTGGCGATGTTGGTGTCGATCCTTCTTCACGTGGTCGTGTTCTTCGCGCTGGATCAAATGAAGATCGCCATAAAATTCGAGCAAGCCCGCGAACTCAGCACCAAGCCAATCAATGTAAGTCAGATCCAAGTGCGGCCGATGGAGATAGAGAAGTCCTTGCCGCCGGAAGAAATCATTCAACCGCCAAAAGACAGCGCGGCCTTGCTCGACGAGGTCGAGCTGTTGGACATTTTACCCAAAGATCAAGAAATCGATATTAAGCCTACGATCGTCGAGGCCGAGTATGCATTACAGATGAAAAACCCAGCTATGGAGGGAAATCCTGAAGCGGCGGCGCTTGAAATTTCCGCCGGGCTGGAAAAGGACGCCGACATTCCGGAATTCGGCCGCGAGCCGGTCAATATTCTGCCTGCGGAAATCGGCCAAATAACCGTGGACCCCGGAGCGGCTATCGCGGACGACAATGAAATTGGAAAATTCACCGATAATCTGATCAAAAAAGGGGCCAACGGCAGTGTTGAGAATGGCACTCTCGACGGCATGACCTCTCTCGACAGCCTGCTCGACTTGCCCGCGAACATCCTTCTTAGCAAAAAAACTATGCTGCCCAGCGACCTGCTTTTCGAGTTCAACAGCTCGGAACTCCGCGAGAGCGCCAAAGTCGGGCTGATGAAACTCGGCCTGCTCATGGACCGGAATTCCACCCTCTATTGCTGGATCGAGGGGCACACCGACCTCGTTGGTGGCGATACTTTCAATCTCAATCTTTCCATCCAGCGCGCTGAGGCAGTGAAAAACTATCTCGCGAGCTCTCTCCGGATGGATCCCTCCAAGATCATCACCCGGGGTTTTGGGCGATACGAACCCATCATCACCACCGGCACCTCCGCCGAGCAAGCCGCCAACCGCCGGGTAGAAATCCGAATGCGGAAAACTCCGCCGACTGAGGAACAGATGAAAATAGCTCCCCAAAAAGCCGCCGTTATCGAGGAGCCACCCGCCCCTGCGCCGAGAGCGATTCTGGTGAAGCCGAAGCGCATCCCATCTTCAGAAGAAGAGCTGCCACTGAAGGCAAATCCTGTGGAAGAGCTCCAACCGCTACCCGAGGTTCAAATTCCGCCGGAAATTCCGCGTGCGCTTCAAGTCGAGTGATGTTGCAAATTAATGGCCTTCTTAGACCTGAGAGCAAGAAGTGCTGGATTGGACGACGACGCGCATGCGCATCATAAACTGGCATTCTCATATCTGTCCAACTCTCCCAGACAAGGTCAGGACCAGCAATGAGCATCACAGACTTGAGTTACATCCTAAAATCCTCGCCGAGATAGTGCTTACGGGCGATGGGGTCGTTGACGAGTTCGTCAGACGCACCTTCGAGGATGACACGGCCGTCATGAATGAGAAAGGCGCGATCTGTGATGCTTAGCGTCTCACGGACTGAGTGGTCGGTGATGAGAATCGCGAGTCCATCGCGGTCGCGCAGCTCCCGGACGATGCGCTGTATGTCCTCCACAGCGATGGGGTCGATACCGGCGAAGGGTTCGTCGAGCATCAACAGGGTGGGGTCTGAGCAGAGGGAGCGGGCTATGGCGAGGCGGCGCTTTTCGCCGCCGGAGAGAGTGATGGCGAGTGACTTGACGAGCTTGCTGATGCCAAAACGATCCAATAAATCATGGGCGCGTTCATGGCGCTCGGCGCGATTAAGATTCGGCCGGGTTTCCAAAATGGCGAGCAGGTTATCCAGCACCGAGAGCTTGCGGAAGACCGACTCTTCTTGCGGCAGATACCCGAGGCCGAGGCGGGCGCGACGGTGCATGGGCATGTGCGACATGTCGTGGCCGTTAAAATAAACTGAGCCGGCATCGGCGGGGATCAAGCCGGCGATCATGTAAAAGGAGGTGGTTTTCCCAGCACCGTTTGGGCCTAGCAGACCGACGATTTCCCGGGGCTGGACGCTGATAGAGACCCCGTCCACCACAGCACGGCCGTTGTAGGTTTTACGAAGTCCGTTGGCAAAGAGAACGGCGGATTCGGCATGGGCACAGGTGGAGCCAGGGTGGTGCATCGGTGGCATGGTGGAGGGAACGGGCATGGTGGAGGGAACGGGCATGGTGGTCACAGATGGAAATTATTATTATTTTTTCCCTTTTTTCTCTTTCTTCTCTTTTTTGGATTCGAGAGTTCCTCCCATATCCCAATTTCCTCCGGTGTTAAAACTACCAGTTTTGGGATACATTCGAATGCTGAGGTTCGGCTCTCTGGCGCGCATGAAGGTCGTGCCTTGGGTGTACCAGGGGTAGCCGCCGCTGAGGATAATTTCGTCCGCCTTAAAGTTGTAGGAGAAAATAGCGCCGCTTGCGTTGATGGGCTCCTTGCCTGCCTCCGCTTTCTGTTCGAGGAGCACGGCGCCTGTGGCCACGATGCGCTCGACCTCGCCGAAGCCCGAGCCTAGGCCTCCTTCCGTGTCGGGTTTGTCTTTTTCGGAAGCTTCGTCGATAGCCTCGCTGGCGTGAATGGGCTTCTTGCCCGCCTCCGCTTTCTGTTCGGTGGGCAGGGCGTCTGTGGCAGCATTGAGCTTGGCCTCGTCGATGCCCGAGTCAGGGCCTGCTTTCGTGTCGGATTTATCTTTTTCGGAAACTTCTTCGTTGGTATCTTTGGCAGGCTTTTTCTCGAAGAAAATCTTCAGCTCGTTGGCTCCAGACAGGTTGAAACGTGGATCTTTTAACGTAACATTCTTCAGGTAAACCATGACTCCTTCATCCGCATCGAAATACATGCCGCCCTCACAGTGGATCAAGGTGCCATTTGGGCCGTTCTGAATATCGAGCGGTTTTACGGAAGCTGCCACAGTGTCCGTGGAGACGGCAGGTAAACCTGCTCGGGTAATGAAAGCGGCGGCATCCTTCGAGATGGTGGCGGCAGCGGCCACATCATGGGCAACGATCTGGCGGGTGAGGGTCTGTGCAGCGACCGCGGGAGCGGCTTTAGACGCTGAATCCGCATGGATCGCTGCAATTTCGCCAGCGGTGATAGGTTTTGGAGGCGCGGCGACCAGCGACTGCGTGAGGAGCGAAGCACCGAGAACGGCGGTGGCGCGAAGCGTGGATTTGGGAGCTTGCATAGTAGTCTTGGTAGGCGGAGCTTGAATGTTGGTGGTGACAGGGCCGAGCATAAAGCCCTTGCTCTCCGTAATGGAGTAATAAAGGCCGCCACCGCAGGCGCTCATCCGCTCGGATAGCAAGTTGACGGGCTCCTTGGTCGTTAGTAGGCCTTTTTGCTGGTTAAAAACCGCTTTTGTTAAATCAACACGACCTCGCTGAGTTTGATCGGGGTTATAAAACAATACGGAAACCGCATCGCCGGAGATTTCCCCGGCACTGACGATAGTCATCGCCTTGGCGCTCATGACACTTTCTAAGCAACGATTGTCATCGTAACGCGGGACGATCACGTTCTTCAGCTCGCTCCCGTCCGGAAGTAGCCTGAAGGCTGGAATTTCCTTCACCGGCGGGGGAATGACGATCACCTCCCCCACCATGGTGGAGGCCGGCAAGACGAGCGCGAGTGCTGTAAGAATGGGGCGCAAAAACGGGCAGGGTGAATTGTGTTTGTGCGATCTCAGTGCGAAGCGTGGTGAATGGCGATCAGCTTGATGAGCAGGTCCTCGATGAATTCGAGCGGGATTTGATTGGGCCCGTCTGAAACTGCGTTGGCAGGATCCGAGTGGACTTCCATGAACAATCCGTCGAGGCCGGTGGCTACGGCGGCACGGGCAAGGACGGGTGCGAGCTCGCCATCGCCGCCAGTGGCCCCGCCAAGTCCGCCGGGGCGCTGAACGGAGTGGGTGGCATCGAAAATGATCGGCAAGCCTTCCTTCCGCATCCAGTAGAGCGAGCGCATGTCCACGACCAAATTATTATAACCAAATGTGGTGCCGCGCTCGGTGATGAGGAAGCGCTCGCAGCCGAAAGCGCGCATTTTCCCGGCGATGTTGATGGTGTCGAGCGGGGCGAGGAATTGGCCTTTTTTGACGTTTACGGCACGGCCGGTCTTCGCGGCGGCTTCGAGTAAGTCAGTTTGGCGACAGAGGAAGGCGGGTATTTGAAGAAGATCCACGTGCTCTGCGGCGATGGCTGCCTGCTCGGCAGTGTGGATGTCGGTGGTGACAGGGACACCGAGTTGCTTACCGATTTCTCCGAGAATTCGGCAACCATCCTTCACGCCGGGGCCGCGGAAGGCGTCCACGGAAGTGCGGTTTGCCTTGTCGAAGGATGCTTTAAAAATGAAGTGAATGCCGGTGCGGTCGGCGATTTCCTTGAGTGAGTGAGCCATTTCCCAAGCGAAAGCCTCGGATTCGAGCGAGCAGGGACCTAAGATGAAAAAGGGAGCCGGCCCGCCAACGGGGACTTTACCTATATTGAAAGGATCGAAATTCATGGAAGTGGATCAAGAATCGGTTGAAGCTTGGGCGGCTTGGAAGAGCGGCAAAAGATTATCAAGCGCGGTGGTGAGGAGTTTCTGCTCGGAAGGTGTGAGATTTCCGCGAGTTTTGGAAGCGAGCATTTCCAGTGAATCTATCACGGATTGAGCGGCACGCAGGTTGATTTGTTTATCCCCGCTGTGAGGGTTGGGAATCTGGCCGAGAAATAGCCCAGCATTCTGTGCTTGGAGGATGATGAATTCGTTGAACCGGGGATCGGCTTCGGGCGCAGTTAGCATGTCGCGAGCGTCCGGGATGCCGTAGAAATATACAAGTGGGAAGACAGGGCTCGGGATGCTTTCGGTTCGGTGGGGTGGCGTTGCAAGTCAGATTCTTATTGCAAATTGTAAGGTGAATCACGGCTGCCCCGCTTCGTCTTTTGCCTTGCAGGGCCCGACACTGCCGCTAGTGTCGCGGCTCTCTGGCATGAGTTTCATGCCAGAGCCAAACCAAAAACCACCTCATTGAAATCATGAAACTCGCCTTTATCGCCGCCGCTGCCGCGCTCTTCGCCGCCTCTTGCTGCCCAAGCGCCCCAGCCACTTGCCATCCAGCTTACGTGGCTCCATCCAAGTAATTTTTCTCTCCGGCATCCTTTATCGTTAGGAATTTCCTTTCTTATCAATCCTCTCTAATACTATTCCCATGATCCGTATTCTAATCTCTCTCGTCGCTTCCGTATTCGCTTTGTTGGCCGCTTCTTGCTGTTGCACCAGTGATCAAAAAGCACCTGGCCTGCGCTCGCTTCCGCAGTTCAAGGAAATCCAATCGGCTCCTGCTCCAGAAGTGCATTACACGAAATAATTCACGCCCAGACGCGGCCTAGCGAAAGCAATCAAATGTCCCCCGGCATCCGGAGGGACGTTTTTTAATTGCCAAGAATTTGCGTATTCAGATCTACCAAGCGGTGAATATTACTATGCTCGGTTGATCGTTTTTTTTGTCAAATCCACTGGTTTCTTTCAGCCAGAAACGCATGCGGCTTTGACATTCTAAATTTGCCCGGCCAACTTCTTCGTCCGCCGCGAACCCCGGCGAACACCTTATATCATGGGAAAAAGCCTCTTCCAAAAAGTCTGGGACGCACACACCGTTGGCACCATCGCCGATGGACGTACACAACTCTTCATCGGCACCCACCTCATCCACGAGGTCACTTCGCCACAAGCCTTCGGCATGCTCCGTGACCTGGGACTGAAGGTCAAATTTCCCCAGCGCACCTTCGCCACCGTCGATCACATCGTCCCGACGATCGACCAGGACGCGCCGCAAGACCCACTCGCTTCCGAGATGATGCAGGCGCTCCGAAAAAACGCCGATGATTTCGGGGTCACCTACTTCGACCTCGCTTCCGGCAAGCAGGGGATCGTCCACGTCGTCGGCCCAGAGCAAGGCATCACCCAGCCAGGCACCACCATCGCTTGCGGTGACTCACACACCGCCACTCACGGAGCGTTCGGCGCTATCGCATTCGGCATCGGCACCAGCCAAGTCCGGGACGTACTCGCCACCCAGACGATCGCCCTTCAGGAAATGAAAGTCCGCCGGATCGAAGTGAACGGCCATCTTGCACCCGGCGTTTACGCCAAGGACGTCATTCTTCACATTATCCGCCTCCTCGGTGCGAACGGCGGCATCGGCTACGCTTACGAATATGCCGGCGATGTCTTCCGGCGCATGTCCATGGAAGAGCGCATGACCGTCTGCAACATGTCCATCGAAGGTGGAGCCCGCTGCGGTTACATCAACCCGGACGCCAAAACTGTCGCCTACCTGAGCGGCCGTCCCTACGTGGATATGTCCGATTTTTCCGCGACCGCCGCCCGCTGGCTTTCGTTTGCCTCGGACGCCGACGCAGTATTCGACGACATCGTTCAAATAAACGCCGCCGATATCGAGCCGACCGTCACCTGGGGCATTTCCCCAGACCACGGCATCTTCATTTCTGAAAATATCCCCGATCCGGCAAAAGCCGCCACGCCACTTGAAAAGGCCTCGATCGAAGAAGCGCTGGCTTACATGAAGCTTGACGCTGGCGCCCCGATTAAGGGTGTGAAAATCGACGTCGCTTTTATCGGCTCCTGCACCAATGGCCGTATCTCCGACTTCCGGGAAGTCGCAAAATACATCCAAGGCCACCACGTTGCCCCCGGCGTGCAAGCGCTCGTCGTCCCCGGCTCGCAAATCGTCGCCATCCAGTGTGAGCAAGAAGGCCTGCCAGAAATCTTCCGCGCCGCCGGCTTCGAATGGCGCGGCGCAGGTTGCTCGATGTGCCTTGCGATGAATCCTGACAAACTTGTTGGTGACCAGCTTTGCGCGTCCTCCTCCAACCGTAATTTCAAGGGTCGTCAGGGCTCTTCCACCGGCCGGACCATCCTGATGTCGCCCGTCATGGTCGCTGCCGCCGCCATCCAGGGTTCCATCGCCGATGCACGAGAGGTTTTCACGCTCGAAGCAAGAGCGGAAGTCGCCTAAAGTGCGTATAGTTATGAGCAGCGCCGCCCAGAATCTATACACGACCGCCGCCGAATATCTCGAAGGAGAATCAAACTCGGATCATTGGAAAAAGCATATTTACACTCAGTCTGGTTCCTTGGTCCACCTCCAGTCCAGCGACCACACGCTTCCAGTCTCCGCCTCTTATCAGTCCGCTGCGTTTCCTGAAGATTTGAAACGCCCGTGGTATCTCATCAACCGCGAGGACCGGTAATTTCAGCATCTCAGTTTTTCAGCATTTCAGAATTCATCTAACATGGCACTCGAACCCGTCCCAACCGTCACTGGCCGCGCTGTTTTCATCCCTGGCGCAGATATCGATACCGACCGCATCATCCCCGCGCGCTTCATGAAGTGCGTCACCTTCGACGGGCTTGGTGAGTTCGCGTTTTATGACGTCCGCCACGACGAGCATGGCGTGAAAACCCAGCACCCACTCAATGACCCGCGCTTCGCCCAGGCTTCCATCCTAGTAGCCGGTGTGAACTTCGGTTGTGGCTCATCCCGCGAACACGCACCACAGTCGCTGAGGAAATACGGTTTCAACGCCGTCATCGCCGAGTCTTTCGCGGAAATTTTTTACGGGAATTCCACCACACTTGCCATGCCCTGCGTCATGGCCAGCCCCGCAGACGTCCTTGCCATCCGTGATGCCGTCGAGGCTGATCCGACCACCGAGGTCACCATCGACGTAAAAAATCTTCGTGTCCGCACCTCCGGCGGTCTCGACATCGCCGTAAAAATGCCTGACTCTGCGCGGGAAGCCCTGCTTTCCGGTCGTTGGGACCCGATCCAAGAACTCCTCGATAACGAGGCCGCAATCGAAGCGAAAGCTGTCGAGCTGCACTACGTCTGAATTTTTCGCAGCGCCGTTAGCCAAGAGAAGGAGCTTCTTTGCTAACACTCTAGGAAGTATAGCCACGACAAGGACAAGGGCAGTATAAGCTAACTGTTACCTTTATTAAATCAATTTGTTGTGACCTGTTTGGGTCAAATTCGATACCTTTTTTAAATCGATGGGTGGTGTGAAGATTTCTCTGAAAAAGCCCGCCACAGGCCAAGGCGCGCAGTAATGACCTTTCCTGAATGTGTAGGATAATTGGCTTCAGTTTAAGGCCAGACACCAAAGGAGCGTAAAGCTTACGCATCGTTTCTTGCCGCAGGAATGCAAATCATTCACCTCACACGACGATTACTTCGGCGACACATCTTTGGCTGGGACGTAAATCAAGCCACCGCCATTGATGCAGTAGCGCTTGTCGGTGGGAGTCTTGTAGCCCTCTCCCTCGAAGACGTGACCTAAGTGGCCACCGCATGTAGCGCAGATCACTTCGGTGCGGACTGCACCCATGGAGCTGTCTTTTTTGAGCATCACGTTTTCGGCCTTGGCCGGATCATAGAAGGAAGGCCAGCCACAACCGGAGTGGAACTTGTGTTCAGACGAAAAAAGCAGGGCATTGCAGCCGGCGCAGTGGTATGTGCCTTTGTTCTGGTTACTGAACTCTTTGTAAACTTGGCCATTGGCACGCTCGGTGCCGGACTCCCGAAGAATACGATATTGTTCAGGTGTGAGGATTTTTTTCCATTCCGCATCAGTCTTGATGACTTTTCCGGTAGGCTCGGCGGGGACTTCGGCGCGGGTTTCCATAATAGCTTTTTTTTGATCTTCGGCGGAGCACGCAGCGAGGGTGAATGAAAACACCAACGTGAATATGGAGCGAATGGAAATCATAGTTTGAATGTGGACGAGCTGTATGCAAGAGCACTCAAAGCCATTCCTATTCCATCCATTCGCTGGCGATGATTCAGGCGAATTGCTCCAGCAGCACCGCCTTGGCGTAGTCGCGGTTGAGGCGGGCGATGTGATCAACACTGATTTCCTTAGGACAGGCAGCCTCGCACTCGTATTGGTTGGTGCAGTTACCGAAGCCTTCGACGTCCATTTGGCGGACCATCGCGAGCACGCGCTTCTGACGCTCCGGCTGGCCTTGCGGCAGATGACCGAGATGAGAGACCTTGGCCGCCACAAACAGCATTGCCGAGGCGTTTTTACAGGAAGCCACGCAGGCACCGCACCCAATGCAAGCAGCGGCATCGAAAGCCGTGTCAGCATCGCTTTTTGAAATTGGCAAGGAGTTCGCATCGACGCCGGAGCCGGTGCGGATGTCGATGTAACCGCCAGCGGCGACGATGCGATCGAAGGCTGAGCGATCAACGATCAAGTCGCGGACAATTGGGAAAGAATTTGCGCGGAACGGCTCGATCCAGACAGTATCACCCTCAGAAAATTTCCGCATGTGGACCTGACAAGTGGCCGTCGCGCGCTCTTTGCTGTGGGGAATCCCGTTAATGGTCAGCGAGCACGAACCGCAAATGCCCTCGCGGCAATCGTGTTCGAAATGAATCGGCTCTTGGCCATTGATGATGAGTCGCTCATTGACAATATCGAGCATCTCGAGAAACGAGGCTTCGGTCGGGATCGCCTTTGCCTCATAGGTTTCGATCTTACCTTGGGCCTTCGGTCCGGACTGCCGCCATACTTTGAGTGTGAGATTCATGGGTAATTCAATGCGATTTTGAGAGTCGTGCGGGGCAGAATGCGCCTTGCCTCACGTCAAGTTGAGGATAAGTGGGATTGCGTGACGAGCTAGTAGAAAAAACAAGATTTGTGGGCGATTTCACTGATTTTCGGCGCACGATTTGCCGACAGAGGCAAGGCAACGTCGCACTCGAGACGCGAGTCTTAAAAAACTGAGAAAATCAGTTGACCGAATTCTGAAGAGGTGATTATTTTCCGCGCGTCGCGACAATATTAGGCGGCCCGATTGAGTTTCCCTCTGGGTTTTGGGTTTTTCCCCGAGGATAATCGATCGGGCCGCTTTTTTTTTAATCTGAAAAGTAGTTAGTCAGGTTAGAAACGGCTAAATCCGCAAGGTGGGCAGCAGTTCCTGTGACGGTGTCGTCTCGGATCGCTGCCAAACGAATAGATCAACGATGCAGAGCGCGCTGCCTGAGTAGGTGATCTGTTAAAACCAGCGTCGCCATGGCTTCTACAATCGGCACGGCACGGGGGAGGACGCAAGCATCGTGGCGGCCTTTGCCTTGCAGTTCGGTATTTTCGCCGGATGCAGTGACAGTTTCCTGATTGCTCATGATGGTGGCAGTCGGCTTGAAGGCGACGCGGAAAATGATGTGCTCGCCGTTGGAAATACCGCCTTGTACGCCGCCGGAGCGGTTGCTGGTGGTGCGGACTTTGCCATCAATCATGCGGAATGCATCATTATGCTCGCGGCCGGTGAGAAGCGTGCCAGAGAAGCCGGAGCCGATTTCAAAGCCTTTAGTCGCTGGGATAGAGAGCATGGCCTTGGCAAGGTCAGCTTCGAGCTTGTCGAAAATCGGCTCACCGAGGCCGGGTGGGCAGTTGCGAATGACGCACTCGATCACACCGCCCACCGAGTTGCCGTCCGCGCGGATGGCTTTGATGCGCTGGATCATCGGTTCGACCATCGCGGGATCTCCGGTGCGGACGATGTTGGATTCGATATCCTGCGAAGTAACCGTCTCGGGATCGATGTCAGCATTGAGTTCTTGGATGGATTTCACCCAAGCTAGAATTTCGATACCCGGGTGAAGTGCGTCCAGCACTTGGCGGGCTACGGCTGCGGCGGCGACTCGACCGATGGTTTCACGAGCGGAAGCACGGCCACCACCAGAAGCAGAGCGGAGGCCATATTTCGCATCATAGGTGTAGTCGGCGTGGCTTGGGCGGTATTTTGCAGCCATTTCGTCATAAGAGCCGGGACGCTGGTCGGTATTGCGAACAAGGATAGTGATTGGGCAGCCGAGAGTGACGCCGTCCTGCAGGCCAGAAAGAATTTCCGCAGTATCGGCCTCCTTCCGTGGGGTGACGATTTCCGACTGACCAGGCCTGCGACGGTCGAGCTCATGCTGGATTTGCGCCTGCGAAACAGGAATGCGTGGCGGACAACCATCGATGACTACGCCTACGCCACCACCGTGCGACTCGCCGAAAGTGTGAATTCGAAAGACATGGCCGAAGGTGGATGACATGGGTGCAGCTTAATGAAGGAGGCGACATGGGCAAGAGGGATGAGTTTTCAGTTTCCAGTTTTCAGTTTTGAGGCTTTAGGAAGTCATGCGATTGAAACTGCCCACGCGAGTGATCGAATTCCCCCGGCGTCCTCTGGTGATGGGGATCGTGAATGTGAACGATGATTCGTTTTCTGGCGATGGGACGCTGGATTTTGAACAAGCCGTCTCACTGGCACGAAGCCTTGTGGCGGCGGGCGCGGATGTGATCGACGTGGGTGCGGAGAGCGCGCGGACGAATCGGGCGGCAGTGCCTGTGGACGAGGAAATCCGGCGTTTCCGGGGATTTATCGCGCGCTGGGAGGACGTTTGGCGTGGTGTTGAAGCTAGGGACAGCGACCAAGTCTGGCCGCCGGTCTTGTCTGCGAACACGTGGCGGCCGGCGGTGGTTGAGAGCGTTTTGCGAATGGGAAAAGTGGAAGTCATCAATGACATGGGCGCGCTGCCGGATGACCGGAATGCGAAATCCTGCGCTTTGCATGGTGCTGCGTTGCTAATCATGCACAGCGTCGGTGAGCCGAAGGTTCCGCATTTCCAACAACAGTGGGTGGATGTGATGGAGGCGATGGAATGCTTTTTCAAAGACAAACTGGAAATGGCGATGGCCGCCGGACTGGGCGCAGATTCGATCATTCTCGATCCCGGTATCGACTTCGCCAAGCAGCGGGAGGACAACCTGACCGTCTTGCGCGAACTTGGGCGCTTGCAAAAGTTCGGACGGCCCGTGCTTGTGCCGATTTCCCGCAAGTCCGTCATCGGTGAAGTCCTCGGACTACCAGATCCGACGAGCCGGGACGCAGGCACCCTCGCTTGTCTCAGCTCGGCGATGGCGCGCGGCGCACAAATCTTCCGAGTCCATCAGGTAGAAGCCGCGTGGCAGGCAGTGACGGTGTTGGATCGAATACAGCCTGCATTTTGATTCGCCGGATTTTTCACATCCGCCAACGCGCGCAAGAGCTGGTGATAATTTTCCAATCCCACGCGCTCGCGGATCGAGCCAAGTCGCTTATTTAACGAATCCCGCCGAATACCCAGACTCCACGAAATCCCGTTCCTCACCGCGCCATCAGATCTTCTGGGCTATCCCAACTGGATTTGAAGGCTCCACTTCCGATTGAGATCGTTGGGACACGTTATTGCAGGCGTTTCGCACTTCCTCGGCGATGATTTTAAGGCCGTCTCTCACCACAGCTTCGTCCATGGCGTAGGAAACGCGGATGCACTCGTGGCGGTGTGGCCAGCTCTCGTCGTCGTGGCCGAAGAAGAAGTGTTGGCCGGGGATGACCAGGACTTCGCGCTTTTTCAGGCGCTCGTAGAGTTCTTGTGACGTGATTGGTAGGCCGGGAAACCAGAACCAGAGGAACAACGCGCCCTCGCTGCGGTGCATGAACCAGTCGATGTCTTCGCCGAAGGCGTCCACGGCGGCTTGGCGGGCGAGTTGGCATTTTTCCTGGTAGAAGGGGCGGATAATCTCGCGGCTGAGGCGGAGAATTTCGTGGGATTTAATGAGCGGCAGGGTGATTTGCTGGCCGATGTTTGGGTTGGAAAGTCCGGCGATGGCGCTCATTGAGCTGAGGGCGCGGATGATTTCGGGTGGGCCGACGACGATGCCTGTGCGGGTGCCGGGCAGGCCGAGCTTGGAGAGACTGAAAGTCAAAATGACATGCGGCTCCCAGAATGGCGTGGCGTCGGCGAAGATGATGCCGGGAAAGGGGGCGCCGTAGGCATTGTCGATGATGAGTGGGATGTCGTGTTCTTTCGCGATGGCGGAGAGGCGGGCTATTTCCTCGTCGGTGAGGACATTGCCGGTGGGGTTGGTGGGGCGGGAAGCGCAGATGGCGGCGATGTCGGGCGTGATTTCCAGTCGATCGAAATCGACGCGGTATTTGAATTCATGCGGGCCGGTTTTTTCAATGAGCGGCGTGACGGCGCGGAAGAGGTTGCCACTGGCACCTTGGTTGGCGTAGCCGATGTATTCGGGGACAAGCGGCAGCAAAATTTTCCGGCGACTGCCGTCGGGCATAGGTCCGGCGAGCAGATTGAAGAGGAAATAGAAGGCGGTTTGGCCGCCGCTGGTGACGCCAATGTTCTCGGGGCCGAGCTCCCAACCGAAAGTCTCGCGGAAGAGCGTGGCGATGGCTTGGAGGAAATGAGGATTTCCACCGGGCGGGTCGTAAGTGGTGAGTGCGCGTTCGAGGCCGCCCATTTCTGCCATCAATTCTTCGAGCCTCCGCCGCCAGACCGCGTTCATCTCGGGGATGCGCGCGGGTTGGCCGCCACCGAGCATTTTTAAGTCCGGGCTGCCGCTGGCGAGGGCGTGACCAAGGTCGTCCATGAGCTCGCCGATTCCGCTGCCGCAGCCGAGGTGTTGGCCAAATTGTGAAAATTGGTATGACATATCTGGATGCGACGTTCTAAGGTGCCGGCGAACTTCGAACAACAAACAAACAACCATGTCCATCAAAGTCGGCGACCAAGCCCCAGATTTCACCCTCGTCAGCAAAACCGCTAATGGCCCTGAGCTGGTCACGCTGAGCAAGCTGGTTGGGAAATCCAACATTGTCCTATTATTCGTGCCGATGGCCTTCACCGGTGGCTGCACCACGGAGCTCTGCGATATTTCTACGGGGATTTCCGACTACGACGCGCTGGACGCGAAAGTGCTCGGAATTTCCGGGGATAATCCATTTGCGCAGGAAGCTTGGGCGCAAAAGGAGGGGATCACCATTTCTCTGCTCAGCGATTACGAGCATGCGGTGACGGCGGCTTACGGTGTGGCTTACGAGCAGTTTCTGCCCGCCAAGAACCTGATTATGGGCGGGGTGCCGAAGCGCTCGGCCTTCGTGGTGGATAAATCCGGGGTGGTCCAATACGCTGAAATTCTTGAAAATCCAGGCGATATGCCGAACTTCGAGGCGATCAAGGCGACATTGCGTGCGCTCTGAGAAATCCGCGTTTCTAATTTCAAAAAAGCTGGTGGGTGATTTTACTGGTGGCTTTTTTCGTCCGCCTCTGGACAAAAAGCTTGGTAACCCTCAAAACTCCCTTCGATGAAGCGTTTTTTCCAATCAGAGGCGGGCGCGGCCGTGTTGTGGGTCGTCTCCACGGTCCTGCTCGCAGCGACGATTTCGCCGTGGCTTTATCAAGCGGGAAAAGCATTTGCAGAAATTTCTGCGATTTATGATGGGAGTGCGCTCACGGAGTGGTTGGGAAGCGCGTGCCGCCGGGCACAATTCAGCCGATATTTCAGCCGCTCGTTGGCAATTTCGGCTGTGGTCTTGCTGCCATTCTTATTCCATCGCATTCGTGGGATTCGGGCAGACGCAGGCGTGGTCGAAGAGGCTGCGGTGCGTCGGGTTTCTTGGGCCTCCGCGTTTTTTCAAATTGCTTTGGGGTGTATCATCGCGGGCGGCATATTGTGGGTGATGGGCGCGGTTTTGGAATTTTCAGGAGCTTACGTTCCAGAGAGCGATGTGCCGGGCATTGGAAAGATAGTAAGCAGGATTTTACCTGCGGCCATCGGGGCTTCGCTGCTGGAGGAATGGTTGTTCCGAGGGCTTCTGTTGGGACTGTGGCTGAAATTCTCCAAACCGCTCGTCGCCTGTCTGGGCACTTCGCTATTTTTCGCCTTCGTCCACTTCTTGCGAGCACCGGATGGGGCGGTCATCGCCGCACCCGGAGCGCCGCTGGCGGGCTTCGAGCTGTTGGGAAAGATCCTGCTTCACTTCACCAATCCGCAGTTTTTCATCACGGATTTCGCGACTTTATTCGTCATTGGGATGCTGCTGGCGGCGGCGCGGGTGCGGACTGGGGCGCTATGGTTTTCCATCGGACTTCACGCTGGTTGGATTCTAGCGTTTAAGGCGTTTAACATGGTTTACCAATCTGTGCCTGCTCATCCGCTGCGGCCATGGGGCGTAGGCGATACGCTGCGTTCCGGGCTTTTTCCGCTGCTTGCACTCGGGCTGACGGCGGTGATTTGTCACTGGGTGTTAAAGCGCTTGGAAACAAGACGCGCACTGAATTAACCGCGCATCACAGTGATGGCGCAGACTTTTTGAAACCCAGCGCGGCGGAGGATTTTTGCGCATTCGTCCACGGTCGAGCCAGTGGTCAATACGTCATCTACGAGCACCGCGCCCGCCGAGGATTGTTCGATCCAGCGACGGCCGGCGGAGGTGATGACGAAGGCACCGCGAAGGTTTTCCAGGCGTTGTGAGCGAGTGAGTGCGGTCTGGTGTTCGGTAGCGCGGATCCGTCGCAGGGCACTGATGACGGGCAGGCTGGTATGCGCGGCGAGCACCCGAGAGATTTCCTCGGCTTGGTTGAAATGGCGGTGTTGTAGGCGCTTGCGGTGCAGTGGCACAGGCACCAGCGGCCAGTTTTCCGCGAGCGCCTTCTCCAACCGCGGATCGTCGAATGCCCCTGCGGCGAGCCGGCCGAGCTCTTTCGCCAAGTGGAGTTCCCGGCCGTATTTCAGGCGGTGGATGATTTCCAGCGTACGCTCGTCGCGCACCATCGCCGGCCGCGCGAACTCCATGGTAAACTTCAGTTTACTGCAATTCGGGCAGGCGAATGAGGTCTCTATTTCTCCCGGAAATGGCTCACCGCATGTTTTGCAAAACGGCTCAGCGAGTCGCGGCAGGTCGGTGTCGCAGGCGTCGCACAGCGCTCGCCCATCAGATAGGTTTTCCCGGCAGACCGCGCAGACAGGCGGGTAGAGCAAGTCCAGTGCGCGGGACGCGAATTTCCGCCAGCCACGGATTTCAAGCCTGGGTCTCGGTGTCATCGGCGGGTCTTGTTAGGTAATTGGTGAAGGCTCCCGCTATCAGGATGCCAGCAAGCGGGGCGAGGCCTTGCTTGAGAATTGTGCCGCCGAGGATCACGTTTGTGAAAATCCAACCGGCGTGAAGCCCTATGGGCAAGGAGAGCGATGCGGTCCGCCAACGGGCGTAGGCGAGCACTCCGCCGAGTGCGAGCAGCGGCATGAATGTCCCGAGCACGATGTGCGGCTCGGAGAACTGCTCGATGATTTTCCGCAATAACTCGAAGCCCGTGCCCGCCACGTCTGGGTCGAGCACATTTAATCCAGGCGGGGGATTGAGGAAGTGGACGAGCGCGAAGAGCAGTGCCGACACGCCGAGCGCCGCCGCCGGGCGCATGGCCCGCAGGAAGATGCCCATCGCGATTCCACGAAAAAGAATTTCCTCTAAAATAGCCAGTCCAAGCGCGGTTGCGAAGGCACGCAGCACGAACTTCACCACGGCTTGTCCCGGATCCGGCCACTCGAAAATTCCTGCCAGAACCATCACGTCGGCGATTAGTAAAAATAATGCAGTGACGAGCAAAAACCCCGTCACGGCTTGCCTCAGTGCTTTTGGATTTCTCGCCAGCTGTTGTCTGGCATCGCTGGTTCTGGCGCTGGCTGGCAGGCGCAATGACCACGGATTTTCGCCCGCTCCCGTGCGTCCGCCACGCTGCCATTTTATGAACGGCAGAAAGAGAATCCCCGCTGAAATCACCAAGCTCGTTGAGAAAAACCCTGGGAAATCTGCAGTTTGGCAGATCCCCGCTAGCCACTCGAGCGGGCCGTTAATTTGTTTGGTGGCGCAGACCTCAGCCAGTGCTTTTCCGGCGTTGTAAAGCAGCGGGGCGGACCACGCGCCAAGCAATGTCGAAGCTGCGGCGTAGAGCCAAACTTTGAACACATCGCTTGAAGCCTCGCTGCGCATGTCAGGCATCTTGCGGATGCTCAGGTGAAATGAAAGCTCGTGATCGGTGATTTTACAATGGCGCCAGTTTCCCCAGGCTTTTAGATTACAGCTATGGTCAGCATCGAACCGATTGGAAACATCCGCAGCCAGTGGGGCGAGGGCCCGATCTGGTGGCATGGGGCGCTCTATTTTGTCGATATCGAGGGCCACCGCGTCCATCGCTTCGATCCAGCGGATGGCAGTGAAAAATCATGGGACGTCGGCCAGCGCGTGGGCACCGTGGTCCCTCGCGAGAGTGGCGGGCTGGTCATAGCGGGTGATCACGGGTTGTTCTTTCTCGACGAGGAAGACGGTGAGCTCACCGCGATCGCCGATCCGGAGCCAGACAAGCCGGACAACCGATTTAACGATGGTAAGTGCTCGCCCGACGGCCGGTTTTTCGCAGGCACTATCAGTCTGGTGAGGAAAACTGGCGACGCTAAGCTCTACCGGCTCGACCCGGATCTCACGCTTCACCTGGCTTTCGGCCCGGTCACGACTTCTAATGGCATCGTCTGGTCTGCGGATGGGAAAACGGTGTTTTACATCGATACGCCGCGCCGGGAAGTGCTCGCGTTCGACTACGAAGAGGGCCACCTGCGGAACATGCGCAGCGTGGTTTCAACAGCACATCTGGATGCGTCGCCGGATGGAATGGCCGTGGATACTGACGGGAATTTATGGATCGCATTTTGCCATGGTGGCTGCGTTGCTTGTTTCAATCCTGAGTCTGGCGCAGAGCTACGGCGTATTGAGCTGCCGTGTCTGGAAACGACCGCCTGCGCGTTTGGCGGGCCAGCTTTGGAGGATCTCTATGTGACCACCGGCGTCCATAAATCGGTGGAAGAGGATCATGCGGGACGCTTGTTCGTGATCCGCGGGCTGGGCGTGCAAGGGCTGCCTGCGAATGCCTTCGCTGGCTGAGAATCCGTGGTTTTTTAGAAAAAATATACGGCCTGGAGCGTTATGGTGCTGTAAGAATAATTATCACTTAAATTTCATGAAATTCACGCCCCTCACCGCCTTGATTGCCCTTGTTCTCATCGGAGTTGGGGGATTCATGGCTGGCCGTGTTTCGTCTCTGGCTTCCACCGAGAAATCTCAAGCTAGCCCGGTGGACACCCGGTCAAGCCGTTCATCCGCACGAAATTCTTCCGGAAATGCCGGAGAAACCAAGATCTCCTCACGCAGCGCCCGCCCGGAACGCGAGGAAAAATTGACAGCGCAAGACCGCTTAACGCGTCTGGAGTCAATCATGCGCGGGGAAAACCCGCTGGACCGGAACCGTGCGCTGCTCGCTTTTATCGATCGACTCGGCCCCGGGGAATTTGAAGAAACAGTCGCCCATTTCCGCGAACTCGGTGTCACCGACAGCCGGATGGGCGAATACTCGCTGCTTCTGAGTGCTTGGGCGCAGGCCGATCCGACATCCGCTCTGGCTTATGCCAAGGGCAACACTACCAACGGATTCGCCACAGGCACCATTCTTACCTCGTGGGCCTCGACTGATCCGGAGGCTGCCATCCGCTGGGCAAAAGCGAATTTCGAAGGCGAGGGAGCGAACCCATATCTACCGGGAATTATCCGCGGCCTTGCCGGATCTGACTCTGCTCGGGCCACCGAACTCCTTGCCAGCATGCCCAAAAGTGAGGAGCGCGGCAATGCACTCGATTTTATATTGCCGCATCTTATTAAAAAAGGAACGGAAGCCACCCGCACTTGGATCGCTGCCATTACGGATGATTCTCTCAGAAATGGAGCGATGATGCGTGCCGCAGAGCCTCTTGCCCTCACCGATCCAGCGGGCACCGTTTCCTGGCTGCTCGCTAATCCCGGCGAAGCTTCCGAGCGCCGCATGGATGATATTTACAGCACTTGGTCGAAAAAAGACGAGCAGGCCGCTTGGAATTCCTTCAACAACCTGCCCACTGGTGATGCCCGCAGTAATGCCCTCCGTGGCATGATCACCAGCGCTGCTGCGCAAAATCCAAAGACGGCATTCACCCTCATGGATCGCTACCCGAACGACGTGACCGACCGTGTGGTGCAGAGCGTCGTTTGGAATTCTTTCCGCAGCGATCCCGCCACCGCCGTCACCGCCATTGCCCGCATAGGCGATGCTCAACAAAGGGATCAAATGTATCGGCGCGCTATTGGGGCTTGGAAGCGTAATGACCCGGTCTCCGCCGAAGCTTGGTTAAACAAGAATCCTACCGTCGCCCCGCGTTGACATCCACTCCCAGCCCGTCCAACGTCCCGCCCATGGACACGATGAAACTTCTCCTGGGCGCGACCGTTGCCCTGCTGCTCGGCGCGCTCGCAGTCTCATGGCAAGGCATGAATCAAGGGGTGAAAAACACTCCACCGGATGAAATTGCCCGCCTTCAAAAACAAGTGAAGGAACTCCGCGCCGAACAAGAAAACCTCAAAATGCAGCGGGATTTACAACTGCTCCGAAGCGAACCCGTCCAGACACCTGCCAACTCCGAGCTTGAGGCAGTGAAGGCCCAAGTTGCAAAAAATAAGCAGACACTCGAAGAAATCGAGCTCCGTAAAGAAGTGGAAGTCCGCGACAAAAAAATAGCCCAAGATGAAGAAGGCCTGCTTGCTCAGCGCAAGCTGGAAAGCGGCGATAGCGAACTCCGTCGCGCTCGTATGATCAGCGACGCCCTGCTCATCGGTCGCATCAAAGAATACGTCGAGGACGCACAATACGGTGGTTTCGTCACCTTCGAAGTGCTCATGCCTGAGCAGGTCCAAGCTGGCGTCATCCTCGCCATCCGCCGTAAAACTGGGATTCACGGTCAACTCAAGGTTTCCGACATTACCACCGAGGGCGCCATCGCCAGCCCACTGCCCGGCTTCGGCCAAGTCAAACCGGAGGTCGGTGACGAACTCATCTTGCCTCCGCAGTATTGAAGCAAGACGCTAAAAGTTATTCGTTAGAGGTTATTTATCTCATTATCCTCCGCCTTCTGACTCTGAACAAATAACTCTCCAAGTTTCTCCAAAATAGCATGTCCACCACCGTTGGTCTCATTTCACTCGGCTGCGCCAAGAACCTCATCGACTCAGAAGTCATGATCGGCCACCTCGCCCAAGCCGGTATGTCCCTCACGCCTGATCCCGAGCTCGCGGACGTCCTCATCATCAATACTTGCTCGTTCATCGACATGGCCAAGCAGGAGTCCATCGACGCGATCTTCGGCGCGGTGAAGGATCGCTCGGAAGATCCTGATCGCGAGCGCCAGAAAATCATCGTCGCCGGCTGCCTTTCCCAGCGTTTTGCCAAGGATCTTCCGGGCATCATGCCGGAAGTGGACGCCTTCATCGGTCTTGATCAAATCACCAAGGTCGCGCCAATCATCGAGAATCTACTAGGAAAGAAAAACGACGCCGAAGTTCAAAAAACCGAAGGCCCGTCTGCCACCGAAGATCCGCGAGATTTCGTCACCCTCAAGCCACAATACGTCCCGGATTACTCCACGCCACGCATCCGCCTCACGCCGGACCATTTCGCCTACGTCAAAATCGCCGAGGGCTGCAACCACACTTGCACCTTCTGCATCATCCCGACCATCCGCGGCATGCACCGCTCGCGGACACAGGATTCCGTCGTTAGAGAAGTGCAGGCGCTCGTTGCTTCTGGCGTGAAGGAAATCAACCTCATCTCGCAGGATACAACCTACTTCGGCATGGACAACTGGGAAGGCAAGCGTCCTACACCCAGTTCACCCGTCGATTCCACCCGCGGCGAATCACTCTCCACTCTGCTCCGCGAGATCAATAAAATCGAAGGCGATTTCTGGGTCCGTCTGCTCTACACTCATCCCGCACATTGGTCGGACGAACTTATCACCACCATCGCCGAGTGCGACAAGGTCGCAAAGTATGTGGACATTCCGCTGCAACACATTTCCGATAGAATGCTCACCGCTATGAAGCGTGTGACCAGCGGCGATTACATCCGCGATCTCCTGCGCCGAATGAGAGCTGGCATCCCTGGTTTGGGTATTCGCACCACATTCATAGTCGGCTTTCCTGGCGAAACAGAAGAGGATTTCCAAGAGTTGTTGGAATTCATTGAAGAATTTCGTTTCGAACGTGCGGGTGTTTTCCAATACTCAAAAGAAGAAGGCACCCGCGCCTACAAGATGGACGGTCAACTCCACCACGCCACCCGTAAGAGTCGCTGGTCCCGCTCCATGGCAGCTCTCCAGAAAATCGCGGGTGAGACGAACCAAGCCCAAGTCGGCAAAGCCGTCCGTGTGTTAGTCGAGCAACCTGGCGTTGCAAGAACCCAGTGGGACGCCCCGGAAATTGACGGCTCCGTCATGGTGGATGAGAGCATCCCCGTCGGCGAATTCGTGGACATCACCATCGGGGACTGGCGCGGCTACGATCTCGTGGCTGCTCGCTGACTTGTCATCGCCTCAGGATTGGGACTGGATCAAGAACTTCTCGATAAGAAGAACATCATTAAGCTATAGCCGCGAGTTACACCAAGTCGGACCGCAGCTCATTGCCGGGTGACTTGGATGCGGATAAAATAAGTGCTGCCAGAACTCCGCGGAATTGTCGCGTCACGAGTTTCCAAGCTGCCAGCCGTTGAAATCACGCTATCCGTGAATCCAGCCGGTACGCCGGCTTGGCCGAGTGCTTTCCAATTTTCTAGGACCGGGCTACATTGCGGGGTGAACACTAGATTGGTAAGCGTCGTGTCCCGTTGATAGCGTACGACGAAGTGAGTCGCCGTGAAGGAATTTACCGGCATCCGCGGCGTCGGCTCGCCACTTACCACGGGGGAAGTCCCGAAAGCGTATTCGATGAGATTACTCCTGCCATCCAGATCCGGGTCACCGCTGGTATTTGAAATAGTCCCCGCAGGCAGCCCGTGGGTGGATTCGAAGTTTAAGGCCCAACTCGTGTAGAGATCGAGCACTGTGACAGTTGCAGTGTTAGAGTCGGCAATGCCTGCTGAATTGGTTGCGCGGACCCAGTAACTTTTACTAGCGGTGAGGACCGGGGTGGTGAATGACGCTGATGTCTCTCCAGCCACCGGGCTGGTTGTGACGCCGGAGGCCCCTGTATACCATTGGAAAGCGGGTGACGTTCCGGAAGCTGCGACAGTCAGCGAGGTTGTTTGGCCGCTGTTGATGGTGACTGAAACGGGCTGTGAGGTGATGGCCGGTGGAGTGATTACAACCGTAGTTGCAGTCACGGTTTTTATGCTGCCGTAGCCAAACCAACGGCAGCCCACATTCGGGCGGATACGGAGGTTATAGCTCGTGCCAGCTATCAGACTGCCGCCTGCGCTGGTGGAGTTCAGCGTGAATGACGTGGCATTTCCGGGCATGGTGGAAATGGTCGGCGTTGTGAGCTGGGTAGCATTTGTCACGGTGATGTCGTCGATGAAAAAACCATAATTGGAATCAACACCTTGATAGATACTTCCTCCATTACCTTTAATAATGAAACGCAGCTTAATGGTCTGACCAGCATATGCAGCGAGACTCACGTTCCTACTAATCCAAGAGGTATCCCATTCGACACTACTTCCGGTAGTGTTGACTCCGTTTCGGCTGGCGATGTTGGACCAAGTAGAGCCATTATTGGTGGAGATCTGAGTTTCCAGAGTGGTGGAGGTTGCGCTGAACCGAGCACGGTCGTAATACTGAAGCTGGCTTGATGCACTGGGGATAATGTCTCGACTGATCGCGAAGGATTGATCGACAAATACTTGGGCTGGATAAGTGAGTTGGAAAGCTTTTGCTCCGGTGCGTGCGAGCCCGGTTTGGCGGAGATTGTAGCCTGCAGAAATCGATTCAGTGATCCGAGGTATCGGCGAGTCTTCCGCACCTTCCGTCCACGCGGCTGCGCTAGTAGTGGTGACTTCTAACTGATAAGAGTCCGCCTGTTCAATGCTGTTGAAAGCGTAATTCTGGCCTGTAGTGGGTGGAGTGGCGGTGCCGGTGATGGTCACGGCATCTCCCAGAATGTAGGGGTCAAAAAGCGTTACGGTGTAAGTCTTGCTCGTCGGGATTCCGCTACCGCTTATGCCGGTGACACTGACCACGTAAGGCAGGTCACTGGTGACCGATGCGGGTAACCCGCTCGGTTGCCACACGATGGTATTGTCGCCGTATCCATCATCCGTTCGTGAAACAACTGTCACCGGCACGTTGATGCTATTTTGAGTCATTGTCACCGAAGCACTGCCAAAATTGGCACCTGGATATGACAACGACCACCTCGCGGGGGTGAGAGAATCCGGGACGTAGTTTTCGTTGGGCCAAGCCACAAATCTTGGAGCTGGCGCGGCTTTGGGATTACCAAACACCCATATTGTATTCGCAGAATTGTAGGTGCCACTGGCTGGAATATCTCCGGTGCCCATTTCTTGAGCTTGGCTATATAAAAACCAGCGCCTATGACCGACGGTGTGATTGTTAGGACCATCATCTCGCACATAGGCATTCACTGTTTCTGGACCGTAAGTTCCTAAGCCGATGTTGGAATTACCCGCAGCCTCATAGCCATCAGCCGTGTACCATGTCCAAGTGGTTGGTGGATAATGGCTCAGACTATTATTTGCCGCCATCATCAGGGCCGCTTTCTGGCATTTTGCGGACTTGGTTGCGTCAAACACAATATCTGCAGGCTCTCCGACCATAGCGCGATAGAAGTTAATCCGCCGCCGGACATCGTCTTTAAATGCTGCGCTGGTGGTGCCAGCGGAGCCGTTTGCAACATTGCCGCTCCAGGCCATGTTTGCGACGTAATTTTCCGATGCTTGGTAAGCGCAGTGATAGAACGACAACACATCCCGGCGATTCGCCGTGTTGACAGAAAACCCAACCAGTGCGGTAGGATTTCCCGTTCCAGGTTGCCACGCCCGGACGCTCTGCCCCGCTAAAACGGGAAGCATAGCGCTCGCATACACAAAGAATCGATTGCAATTGTGGGTTTGCATGACGGGTATTTTAAAATACCAACAACATGTAGGCTTATTTTTTAAAAAGTCAATGCCTCGAGACAGTTTTAAAAGTTTATCTATCTAAAGTTCTGGTCCCATTTCGAATGGCCTGAGGATGCACGGTTTGGATACGGACTTTGCCGAAGTCGTGACTTTGAACGGAGATGAATACCGTCAAGTGGCTTTGGAATCCCCCTCGCCTTCGCCGAAAAAAAGGCGACGGAGAGGTGGTGTAAATGTGCAATGGTCCAGCATGCCGAGCATGGTGGAAAGCTATAGAAACATGCGCTAACGATTCAGTGGGCTGCGAGCCAGTTAGGCCCAGTGCCGGAGCTAACCTCGATGGGCACGCCGTTAGGAAGTAGCAAGGCGGTCTTCATCGCAGTGAGGATAAGCGGGACGAGCTCTTCACGCTCATCAGTCACAAGGTCGAAGATGAGCTCGTCATGTACTTGGAGTAGCATTTTTGACTGATAAGAATTTTCCCGCAATAGCGCAGCGATACGGATCATCGCGAGTTTGATCATATCAGCGGCGGTGCCTTGGATCGGCATGTTGATGGCGGCGCGCTCGGCGATGCCGCGTAGGTTCTGGTTGCTGGAATTGAGGTCTGGGAAATACCGGCGACGACCGCTCAGGGTCTCGACATAGCCGACCTCGCGGGCCTCGTTCACCGTGCGATCCATGAACTGGCGGATGGCGGGATATTCACGGAAGTAAGCTTCAATGGTATCGGCTGCTTCCGCTCGCGGGATGGCGAGGCGCTGGCTGAGACCGAAAGCGGAGATGCCGTAAATGATGCCGAAGTTCACCATCTTAGCGGTGCGCCGCATGTCGGAGGTAACGTTTTCCGGCTCGACGACGAAGACCTTGGCGGCGGTGATCGTGTGGATGTCGGCATTATTTTGAAATGCCTCGATCATAGTCGCGTCCTGCGAGATAGCGGCCATCACGCGAAGCTCTATCTGTGAGTAGTCACAGCTGAGAATTTCAAATTTTAAATTTGAGGTTTTACATTTACGTGGGACGAAGGCCTTTCGGATCTTTCGGCCGGCCTCGGAGCGGACTGGTATGTTCTGCAAGTTAGGATCCGACGAAGCGAGCCGACCGGTGGCGGCCACGAGCTGATGGAAATGGGTGTGGATGCGCCCAGTCTCGGCGACGATGTGAGTGGGCAGTGCATCAAGGTAGGTGCCCTTGAGCTTGGTAGACTCTCGCCAGGCCAAAATGTCGCTAATGATAGGATGCTTGCCTTCGAGCGTGGTTAGAGTTTGCTCATCGGTTTTGTATTGGCCGGTTTTGGTCTTTTTGGCTTTTTCGGCCAGGCCGAGTTGGTCGAAGAGAATTTCTCCTAACTGCTTAGGCGAGGCAATGTTAAACGACCGGTCGGCGTGGGCGTGAATCGAGTTCGCAAGCTCGTCGATCTGGATTTGCAACTCTCCGCCGATGATGCCGAGCGCAGTGGGATCGATGGCGATACCTTCCATTTCCATGTTAACGAGGACCGGCAGCAGCGGGCCTTCAATCTGCTTGAGAATGGATTCCTGACCGGACTCAGCGAGCAAAGGGCGGATTTTTTGTGCGAGTTGGAAGGTGACATCGGCATCTTCGGCGGCGTATTCCGCGAGAATAACTAGCGGGATGGCGGCGATGTCTAGGTCTTTTGAGGTTTTGGTTTTTTCCGCGTGGGAGAAGAGATCGAGAGCGGCCTCAGGTTCGGCGGCGGGCTTGGAGATGTCGGCGAGTTTGACTGGTGTGTAACCTAGCAGAATTTCTGAAAGATAGTCCATTGAGTGTCGACGCTCGGGAGAAGTTAGGGTGTCCGCTAGCATGGTATCGAAGAACGGACCGGCGACTTCGATACCGTGGTGATGGAGAATGGAGAGGTCGAACTTGAGGTTGTGGCCGATCTTTTCCGCAGGCGAGGCGAGGACGGATTTGAGATCTGAAATTTGAGATTTTAGATCTGTGATCGGCAGATACCAGCCTTCGTGGGCTTTCCAGGAGAAGGCGACGCCGAGTAACTTAGAGGTGAAGCGGTCGAGGCCGGTGGTCTCGATGTCGAAGCAGAAGGATGACTGTTGGGCGAGCGCGGCGAAGAGTTGGGACTGGAGCTCGTGAGTGTCGGCGAGGTGATAGGTGTGCTTGACGTCGCGGATGGTTTTGAAGGTCTCGAAGAGGGTGGGGACGGGGACTTCGTCGGAGGCTTGATTGTTGGAAACCGCCGCCACATCGGGGAAAAGCCGCTTGGTGAGGGTGCGGAATTCAAACTCGGTGAAGAGTGTTTTTAGGGCTTCCTCGTCGCGCTCTGAAATAATGAGATCCTCCCAAGTGACGTCCACCGGGACATCGAGAATGATGGTGGCGAGCTCCTTGGAAAGAAGTGCTTGGTTGGCGTTGGACTCGACATTTTCCTTCTGCTTGCCTTTGAGTTTTGCGGAATTGCCGATGAGATTTTCAATAGAACCGAATTCGGCGATGAGTTTTTTCGCGGTCTTTTCGCCAATGCCGGGGATACCAGGGATGTTGTCGGCCGCGTCGCCCCACAGGCCCAGAATGTCGATGACTTGTGCCGGATGCTCGATTTCCCAGTTCTTAAGCATGGTGGGCAGATCGATGACTTCGTGGTCGGAGCCCTTGCGGCCCGGCTTCCACATGCAGGTGTTTTTGGAAATGAGCTGCGCGAAATCCTTGTCTGGCGTGACCATGAACGACTCGAACTCCTCCAGTTCCGCGCGCTTCACCAGGGTGCCGATAATGTCATCTGCTTCGAAGCCATCGACCTCTAACACAGGAATCCCGAATGCTCGGCAAAGCGCTTTTACGTGGGGAATCGCGGCGGCAAGCTCCTCCGGCATTTCGTCGCGTTGCGCCTTGTAGGCGGGAAATAAAATGTGCCGCGGTGTGGGTGCGGAGGTGTCAAAGGCAACACCAATGTGGGTAGGGTTTTCTTTTTCGAGAATTGAGAGCAACGTATTGATGAAGCCGTATAGCGCGGAAGTGTTGGTGCCCTTGGAGTTACGGATGGGATTATGGATCAAAGCGAAATGTGCCCGATAAATCAGGGCCATGCCGTCGAGCAGGAAAAGGCGTTTCATGGCTGGAGCTTGGGCGGAGGCCGACAGGGAGTCCAGAGAATGTCAGGTGGGCGTTGCTCACCGGAGTGCGGGATAATAATGACAGGGATCAGCAGATCCGCAGCCACTG
>JANMYL010000157.1:0-16039 GCA_031382045.1 Akkermansiaceae bacterium
CTTTGGCGGAGAGTTCTTCTTGGAGAACCATTTCTTCTTCTGGCCACCATGTTTCATTGGGGATGCGGTCGAGCCTGTTGATGCTTATTGCCCCTCCGACGAATAGCCAAGATTCGCCGTCGATTTCGAGGCGAGTGTAATCGGGCAAAAGTTTGAAATTTGGGAGCATGACACTGCCGTCGAACACATGCGGGTTGGAGTGGTTGCCCCGAATGCTGAGGTATTCAATTTCGAGAGAGGCGAATGCGTTGTCGAGTTGTTCGGGAGTTTCAGAATCCCAGGAGTCTGGGTATCCCTCCTCTCCGTCGCCGACATGGATAATCCTGACCCCGCGCATGCCTCGACGTAGGAGGGCGCGGATCAGATCGTCGTAATTGCTGTGGTGGTCTCCAAGGAGGTAGGTGGGGATGGATTTCATGATTATTTGATTTTACGGTGTTGGTAAGCTTGGCGTTGAAGGTCACGGGAGCATGGATTGCAAGCGTAGTAGGGCCAAGTTCCGTTCTTGGTCTTCAAGGTCCTGAATTCCGTCAGTGGTTTGATGGCTTGGCAAATGCGGCAGCGTTTGTTTCCCTCGGGCACGCGATCAATAGTCGCTAAATCCCGTGGGAAATATGGCGTTTCGAGCAACATGTAATTGTCACCGAAAATGGAATCCATTGCCGTGCGGCTACTACGGCGATTCAAAGCGGGAGTGCCGATGCTCGCCTCGACAGATTGAAAACTACCGCCAGCGTATTTCAGGTCCGCTACTCGATCGCATCGACATCCATTGCGAAGTGCCGTTGGTGGATTTCCGTGAGCTATCATCCACCACGAACACCGGAGAATCTTCGGAAGCGATCCGCCAACGGGTCATCGCTGCACGCGGCATTCAGTTGGAGCGGTTTAAAAAATCTTCTAACTCCACGAATTCTTCCATGGGTTCGCGGCAAGTCCGCCAGCACTGCCAACTCAGTGCTGAGAGCAATGGCTACCTTGAACACGCGATGGAGGAGATGAACTTTTCTGCCCGCGCCCACGACCGAATCCTGAAAGTGGCGCGGACTCTTGCAGATCTTTCTGGATCGCCTGAGATCCGTCCTAACGATATTTTAGAGGCCATTCAATACCGCTCGCTGGACAGGAAGTTATTTTCGTAATCCACCGCGATGGGTTAGCATCTTAGCTCTAGAGCGCTTACACCAGTTAGTAGAATATCTTGGGTTAAAATTCATTTATATGTATTGATTTCGCATGGCAAGAAAACTGGCCAAGCGCAAGCCTGGCTCAAGGAGAAGCACCACATTGAATTCGGCACTAATTCCGTCTATTATCAACTAGGAAAGCTCGGAGAGAGATCCAGGGTCGCCTACCCAAGTCGCTTGAAAAGCGTTGAAAAAGCTGCCAGCGCTTTCAAGATCACTCTTGCGAAGAAAATGCGAGCAAGCTGGCGTTTGACAGTTTTTGCGGATTCCTATAATCCATTTCCATGAATGATACACCGCAGGACGCTTGGTTTTACTCAAGTGAAGGAGAGCGAATCGGGCCAGTCACCTTCGCCGAGTTACGGGTCAAAGCTTCCGAAGCCGCCTTCAACCCGCGACTCGACATGGTCTGGACGCAGGGCATGGCCGAGTGGAAGCCCGCAGGCGAAATCGAGGGATTATTCGCACGCCATACTCCTCTCGAAACCCCGGAAAACCTCGCTCTAGCGGCTGATCCTTACGCGCCGCCTCAACAGGAATCACCTGAGAATTTTATGGCCAAAGAAGGCGGTTGGCCTGGTGCAAGGCGCCGGAGTTTTCTCCTCGCCACTTTGCTATTTCCCTTGGTGTGGGCCTATGGATTTGTGGTTGTGACTCCATTTCTAACATCGACATTCGGTGCAGAGATCATGAAATTCGCATCGATTGGAGCCGATATAATCCCATTCATCGTGGGCCTCCATTTCAGTCTTCAACGCTTTGTTAACTTGGGCATGAGCCGCTGGTGGTATCTGGGAAATTTTGTCCCAATTCTGAATTTTTGGGTCGGCTATCGCTGCTTCACCTGTCCCGCCGGATACGCTTACCATAAAAAACTCGATGGCCCTGGTGTCTTCCTGGCCATTGTGTATTGGCTACTTATTGCGATCGTCTTGTTGGCAGTGATCGCGGCAATCGCGTTGATGTTAGGAGCCGTTGGCACGCCTGAAATCCAGCAACAAATCCGTGACGCCTTGCGCGCAGCGTTCGCACCCAATCCGTGATCCAGTATTCCAAACAAGTCGATGAGCGCCGCGAGGCTGGGCTGCTAGAATGCTGGTGCCTCCACGGTGCAGTCGGGATGGCGGCGGACTGGCGTGACTTTGCGAAATACCTGGCCGCCGCCGCCATTGGCTCGCGGGCAGTGGACTTGTGGCGTTTTCTCGAATGCTGCCCGCTGCCACTCACGGAATTTGCTAAAGCGCTCAACGCCGAGGCTGGCGGCGAGATTTTCCGTGGTAGTGGCCGAGCTCTGCTTGGCTACTCGATGGGCGGCCGCTTGGCCTTGCACGCGCTCTTGGAAAAAGATCATCCGTGGCAGGCGGCCGTCATTATTTCCACTCATCCCGGTTTGGAATCCGAGCCAGAGCGAGCTGATAGGCGGGCCAGTGATACTGAGTGGGCGACCCAAGCGCTTGCTGGAGACTGGCAAAAATTTCTCGATAATTGGAACGCTCAGGTCGTCCTAGGTCACACGCAGCCGCGCAATCCGCAAGAATCAGGCACCCTGGTAATGCGCCGTCGCGAGATAGCCCGCAGCTTTGTCGATTGGTCGCTCGGTGCCCAGCAAGCATTGTGGCATCGGCTTCCTGAAATCGCCGTCCCGGTGTTGTGGGTCGTCGGGGAAAACGACTCTAAGTTCCGTGCTCTGGCAGAACGCGCAGTCGCGCAAATCCCGCGAGCCACGCTCGTCGTCGCTCCCGGCTGTAGCCACCGCTTGCCGTGGGAAGCCGGAGATTGGCTCGCTCAACGAGTCGCAGATTTCCTCAAGTTTGGTTGCTGAATGATCATAAGCCTGTTCAAACCAGCGCTGCCTCTGCCGTGATTGATTGTTGGTCAAAGTACGCTCTAATCGAGATCGTATAGGACGGGGCAGAGCTTGATCACAAAAAAGTGCGGCTCAGTGCCGTTGAAATATCGGGGATGCCAAAATGTGCGATCTACCCCTGTTCAGTGGGATACCCGCAAACGCAGGAAGCGACGGTCGCCGGGTAATATGGTGTCTGTGATCGTTTGTGAGCCGGCACCGAGCGTAGTGCCGGTTGCAGAAAATACGCTGGACCAAGCGCTAGTAAGATCACTGGAACCCTCGACAGTGTAGGTGATCGTGGCATCGGCCACCGCATTGAAGGTGATCGTCAAGAAGCCGCCAATGTTTCGGTTTCCACGAACCGAGGCGGGGCTGGCGACCGCCGGATCACTGGCGGTCGCGTATTCGAGCAGGTTGGAAATACCGTCGTTATCAAAATCGAAGGTATCGGCTGCGTTGCCGCTGTTGTCCGTGGTCGAGAAGTATGTCTGGCGCCAGGACTGGAGCGCGGAAAGAGCGCTGCTGACTACCAGATTACCGGTGGATTCGGTGAAGGTGAAGTTGAGGCCGGAGTTGCTTCCCATCCACACACTGCTAGTCCGGGTGAGGACCACTGGGTGTGAGCCGGTGAGGTTAACGGCTCCGAAGGAAGCTGAAGGCAAAACGGCTGGTGCGAACAAACGGTAAGTTCCTGCCGTGGCGGGAACGGGGAACGCAACCGACAATGTACCGCCGTAAATGAGGTTACCTCCGACATCGATACCGTCGTAGCCAGAACCACGGACCCCGCTGGTGATTTCGAAATTCGAGAGTGAGCCAGAGGAGAGCGAAAGTGTTCTGGTAAAAGCCAAAACTCCTGGGCCGTTACCAGGAGTGATGATGCCGCCGGAGTTGATCGTGGTCGCGCCGCCGATAGAGCCGCTGCCTCCGAGAGTGGCTCCGGAAGCAATGCTGACTACACCGGTGGCACCAGTATTGTTGCCGTTGATGAGCAATGTGCCCGCGTTGATGGAGGTGGTGCCGGTGTAAGTGTTAGCGCCGGTGAGGGTTTGGGTGCCGGTGCCAGTTTTTACGAGGGCCAGTAGGCCTGCGCCGTTTTGGATGACGCCGCTGAAAGTGGCGGAGGCGGTGGTGCCGAGGGTGAGCGTGGCGCTCGACGCGCGGGAATTGGTGATAAGACCAGCGGCGGTGCCGACGGAGGTGAGGGTGCCGATGGCGGTGTTAAAGTTTCGGAGATCAAGCGTGCCGCCGGTTTGGCCTGCGAGGGCGCCGGTTTTATCGAAGGTGATCGCGGTGGCGGCGGTTGTGGCACCGGCGGCGTAAAGTGCGATTCGGGCGTTATTTTTTAGCCTGAGCGCACCGCCGTTGAGGGCACCGGCAACGCGAGCAACAAGGACGGCCGAATCGGCAAAGGTAAGCGAGCCATGGCCGATGGCACCGGAGGCGTTGGCGAGGGTCACGAGTTTGTCGGTGAAGGAGACAGTATCGGTGGGTTGGTCGAGGAGAAGCCGGTTGAACTGAAGGCTGCCGCTGGCGGTGCTAGAGGTGAGAATGTGGCCAGCCGCGTTAGCAGAAAGTTGAAGTATTTGAGTCGCCGTGCCCTGTGTGGACGGAAGGGTGAGGTTGGCCGCCACGACCAGCGGAGCGAGTGTGCCACCGACATCGTAGGCGAAAGTACCGGGTTTGGCGGGGACCGTATTGGTGAGAAACCAGAGGTCGCGCATTGATGCGGTGATGGTGCCTTGCCCATTGAAGCCGTTGGATCCGTTACCGGCAGCCCAGCCGTAGGCGGCGAATGTGCTAGCAGAACTCAAAGAGGAGCCGCGGTCCCACCAGATGCCCTGGTCTGGGTAAAGGAAGAGCGTGTAGGTGCGCACGCCGTCGGAGGCGACGACCGCTTGGAATGTGCTCACTCGGCTGTTGTCGGAGCCGGAGCTACCGTGGGAGCCTACGTTTTCCCATGTGACCACTTGGGCGAAAGTGGGGTTGAAGTTAGGCGAGATGATGCCGAAGGAGCCGTTGACAGCGGTCGCTATAGCGGAGAGCTGCGTGGCGTCTTGGGTGCTGCGATACCAGACATTGCCGCTGGGGAGGCTGCCAGCGCGGGTATCCACATCCGCCCAGAAAGGGGCTACGGCGGGGGTGGTAAGTGTTGTAACAGCGGTGGGAGTGTAGCTGGAGATGGCTGCGCCGAAGGAGAGGATGCCGTTGGTGTTAACAAAGAGGCCGTCGTAGGACTTGCCGGAGAAGTGCATGACGAGGGAGCTGCCTTCGGGACCCTGGCCGGCCCAAGTGGAGGCGGTGCTTTGGTAGAGGTCGTCGCCTTTTGCGAGGGCGGTATCGCCAGCGACGGCGGCGTAGGCGAAGGGAACGGTGGCTTGGGAGTAGCGAAAAGTCGTTATGGTTAGGGGAGGTTGCGCACTTGGGCCGGTTAGGCGAGTGGAGGTCGAGGTAAATGCCCCAATGTTTTGGCCGGTGGCAAGGCCTCCCGGGGTCTGGGCGTGGACGAGTGTGAAATCAGCCAACACGAGGAGAGCAGCCAGCACTAACGGGTGTGAGGAAATCCTGTGACATAGAAAATTCATGGATGTCAGGAAACTGATCCAAATTTTAATTACAATAGTTTTATTGCAAAAAAATTGCCGTAAAGAAATTCAAACTCCTAAGAAATTTCAAGAGATCTATTCTGGAATTTGGTATTGTAGGTGGTTCTAGCAACGAAATTTGAAGCTTATCACTGTATCACGCGTATCATGGATCGATACCTCGTGTTGCGGGATGAGGAGCGGGAGAAATTCCGAATTTTTATGCGGATACAGGAGGATATCGCTGAATGTCGCGTGCTTCCTATGGCTTGAGGTTTCTCCGATGGCGGAGGAAGAGATTTCTGACAGGGAACTGCTCAGTAGGAGGCTGCATTCTTCAGAATTTCGATGATTCTAGGGAGTGCGTTTAAATCGCCGCTTTTACCAGTGTCATCACGCATTCAAGGTGACGCGTGTGCGGGAAGAGATCGAAGGGCTGCACATCCACTAGCTCATAGCCGCCTTCGCTGAGTTGTTTGAGATCGCGCACTTGGGTGGCGGGATCGCAGGAAATATAGACGACCCGCGCGGGGGCAAATTTCACGAGCTGATCAATGAATTCCGGCGTGCAGCCTTTGCGCGGCGGGTCAATAACGACGGATGTTTCTGTGGCGGGGAAGCTGATCTGGTCGAAAATGGCCTCGGCGGAGGCGGTGAGAAATTTTGCGTTGTTGATGGAATTGGCGGCGGCGTTCTTGCGCGCCCACTCGCAAGAAGTCTCGGAAACCTCCACGCCTGCGACCTGCTCGAAGTTTTTTGCCAGAGTTAGAGAAAAAAGGCCGGAACCGCAGTAGGCATCCACAAGAAATTTTGCGCCGCCTGCGGATGCCTGCTCCGCGACATAGCCGGTGAACGCGGGGAGAATGAAGGGATTATTCTGAAAGAAATCTCCGGCGAGGAATTGGAATTTTAAATTGCCGACGTGCTCGGTGGCCACAGCGCGGAAGTCGGTTTCCACACGGTCTTCGGTGGCGCGGAGCAGCACGGTGGCACCGCGCTTGAAGGTATTGGCCCGGGCGCGGAGTCCATCGCGGATGGCGGGCAGCTCGCGGTTGATCGTGTCCATGGCAATCGGGCATTGTGGAACGTCGATGAGTGATGAGCGGCGGCCAAAGGCGAGAAAGCCGATAGGCCCGAGGTCTCCGTCCTTGGCTTTTTCGAAGTGCGGAGTGATTTTTGAGCGGTAATTCCAGGTCTGCGCGGAGGAAAGGCAATCGTTCACCGGGAAGGTGATGGCGGCCATGTGCTTCATCAACTCGCCGACTTGGCGGGTTTTCCAAGCGAGTTGTTTGTCATAGGAAAGGTGCTGATATTGGCAGCCGCCGCACTCGCCGAAGAGCGGGCAGCCGGGCGCGATGCGGTCAGGTGAGGGGCTGAGAACTTCGACGAGATCGGCGTGGGAGCAATTCTTGTCGTTGCGGAAGACGCGGGCTTTCACGATTTCCCCCGGCAACGAAAATGGCACGAATACGACCCAGCCATCGAGCCGACCGACGCCTGCGCCGAGATTGGTCAAGGCGTCGATGGTGATCTCGATTTCCTGATGATACTCAAACGGCGTGGGAACAAACTTTTTCGGCGGGCGTGGAAACATGGTCGGGCAGAAGACTGTCCGGGAGAACCGCGCCGGGCAAACGATTTCATCCGGGTGCCGCGGCTTCCGAGAAACGGCTGAGACAGTCGGGACATTTTTTCCGCCGGGCACTCATGCTCGAATATCAGCAGCAAACGCATTGTAGGTGTCGCATAAACTGCACACCATCCGCCCGTGATCGACTTCCTCTTCCGCATCAAAGAAATCTCGCCGCACGCCGAGCCCATTCTTGTGCTTTCTCTCACCGCTATCCTCGGGCTGCTACTGGGCAGCATCAAAATCTGCGGCATGAAACTCGGCGTCGCCGGGATGCTTTTCAGCGGCCTGCTGCTCGGCCACTTCGGCCTCAGCCTTGACCCGCATCTGATGGCATTCCTGAAAGAATTCGGCCTCGTGCTATTCGTCTTCACGGTGGGCCTTCAATTGGGTCCTGGTTTTTTTAACTCCTTGAAAAGCGACGGGCTCAAGCTCAATTCCTTGGCCGTCATCATCGTGCTTCTCGGCGCAGCTATCGCTTACGGCAGCGGCTATTTGCTCAAATGGGACATCGGCGTGATGGCCGGCACCTTGTCCGGTGCGACTACGAACACTCCATCGCTCGGAGCCGCGCAGCAGGCTATGGCGACGACTTCCAACGGTGTCCAACAGGCCAATCTTGCCGCCATGGCTTATGCCGTTGCCTATCCGTTCGGCGTGCTGGGTATTATTCTCGCCATGGTGATCATTCGAGTGATTTTCCGCATAGATCCGAGACAAGAGCTCGTTCTTCTCCAGCAGAAAATGGCCGAGGGAGTCAGTGAGGTGCGCCGTGCCACCATCGTTATTGAAAATGCCAATCTTGCTGGCGAGGCTATCCGAAATATTCCTGGCCTTGGCGATGAAGCCATCGTGGTCTCCCGCATCCGCAGGAATTCTGACGGGCAGACGCAAGTCGCGACCCGCGACACGGTGATACAGCTCGGCGATAAGGTGCTGGCTGTGGGCTCGCCGGAACAACTTCACCGCGCCGAGCTCAGCGTGGGCCGCGAGGTGGACGAGGATTTACGCACGGCACCGGGTCCGGTCACCTCCAAGCGGATCATTGTCACTCACAACGATGTCGTGGGTAAAACCATAGCGGCCACTCAAATTTCCCAGCGCTTCGGAGTCACGGTCAGCCGTGTGAGTCGCCAAGATATGATTCTTACTGCTATGCCTAACATGCGCCTGCAATTTGGCGACATGCTCAATCTTGTCGGCGAGGAAGCTGCGATCGATCAAGCTGCCAAGGTCCTTGGGAATTCTGTCCGGCAGCTCAACGAGACGAGCTTTGCTTCGATTTTTATCGGTATCACGGTGGGGATTCTCTTTGGTCTTTACCCTTGGAACTTACCCGGGGTGCCTGTACCGCTGCGTTTGGGTCTAGCAGGTGGCCCGCTTATCATCGCTATCCTGATGGGGCGTATGGGAAAAATAGGTCCGCTTGTTATCCACATGCCGATCAATGCGAACACGGCCTTCCGCGAGCTAGGTATCATTTTTTTTCTCGCCTGCGTAGGCTTGGGTGCGGGTGCGAAGTTCGTGGAAACCGCGTTTTCCGCGACTGGTCTGCAATGGATGGCGCTCGGAGCCGCCGTCACTACCATCCCGCTGCTTATCGTGAGCGTGATCGCTCGGAAATGGCTCAAGCTTAACTATCTCACTCTAGTCGGCGTGCTCGCCGGCAGCATGACCGACCCGCCAGCCCTCGCCTTCGCCAACAAACTCGCAAACTCCGACTATCCATCACTTTCATACGCCAACGTTTATCCACTCACGATGCTGCTGCGGATCCTCGTCGCACAAATGGCGGTACTATGGCTCTGCTGACTTGCCACCCAGCGAATCGTGAAGCGTGCCTTTTTTAAGCTCGCGTTCGCGCAGCCAGAGGAAAATCACCGGGGTTACGATGAGGATGTGAATCAGGCTGGAGATCATTCCGCCGATGACAGGAGTGGCTAACGGCTTCATGATTTCTGCGCCTTGGCGGCTGCTCCACATGATAGGCAGTAGGCTGGCGACGGCAGTGCTCACCGTCATTACTTTAGGCCGCAAGCGGAGTTTCGCGCCGTCCTTGACTGCTTGGACAAGGTCTGCGTGGGAGAATGCCGCACCGAGCTTTGCCATACTCGTCTTCACAGTTTCCTCCAAATAGACGACCATAACCACGCCAGTTTGCACGGCAGTTCCGAACAGCGCGATGTAGCCTACCCAGACGGCCCCATTGAAATTATAGCCAAGAAACTTTTGTAATAACACCCCGCCGCTCAGTGCGAAAGGCACGGCGAGCATAACGTGTGCAGCTTCTTTACCGCTGTGAAAAACCATAAATAGCAGGACGAAAATTACCATCATCACTAGCGGAAATATCAGCCACATGGTCTTAGTGAAACGACGTTGGTTCTCATACTCGCCGGTCATCTTGTAAGTCATCCCCTCCCAGTTGACGGTCTTTAGTTTCTGCTCGATTTCTTCTACGAATCCACCGAGGTCGCGGTCCTGCACGTTTGCTTGTACATAGCTTCGCAGCTTGCCATTTTCCGATGCGATTTCATTAGCGCCGACGCTACGTGTGATTTTCGCCACCATACCCAGCGGGATGTAGGCAGCGGCATCGTCTGGACTTGCGTTCATAGAGCTTGCTGGAGTCATCCCAGATTTCGTGGCGATGAGGATACGACTGAGCTTTTCGATATCATCTCTCTCCCCGCGCTCGACGCGGATCTGGATGGGAAATCGTTGGCGTCCTTCGATAGTGGTGCTGACATTTTTACCGCCGATGGAGATTTCCACCGCATCCAAGACATCCTTAGCACTGAGGCCGTAGCGTGCCATCGCGACGCGATCTACCTCTATGTTTAGATAGGGTTTCCCTTGAACTCGTGACGGAGAAACACCGGCGGCACCGGGGATCTGGTTGATAAGTTTCTCTATCTCAAATGCCTTACGCTGGATGGCGTCGAGGTTATCGCCGTAAATCTTCACGCCCACTTGGGCGCGGATGCCAGTGTAGAGCATGAGGATGCGATTCTCGATGGGCTGGAGGAAGGCGGGCACATATCCGGGAACTTGCTTCATTTTTGCGGTGAGCTCAGCCTTGAGTTTTTCTATCGTCATGCCCTCGCGCCATGCAGGATTGCGCTTCACCCGAAATTTTCCGTTAGGTATATACTCGGGTTTTAGCATGATAGTGGTTTCTAGCATCTCAGTCGGTGCGGGATCGGTGGCGGTCTCGAAGCGACCCAGCTTGCCCGCCACGGTTTCCACTTCCGGTGTGGCAGCGATGACCTGATCTTGCCATGACATGACGCGTTGGATTTCTTTGAACCCGGTCTTAGGCATTAGCACCGGCATGTGCAGCAGGCTGCCCTCGTTGAGCGGCGGCATGAATTCCTTACCGAAGCCCGCGAACAACTCTGCAGTGCGGGTGAAGCCTGCGTCTGTGAGTTGTTTTGTCGTCGCCCGCGGTAACCCGAAGGCGAGTAACATGCAGAAAGCTAATAAAATGATGGCTGATCCGACGACTGTCTTGCGGTGGTCCAAAGCCCAAGAAAGTGCTGGATCGTAAATCCGCATCAGGAATTTCATCACGATGTTGCGATCCTCTTCATGATAGGGGCCGCGCACGAGAAACGAGCAGAGGACGGGGACCAAGGTAACGCCTAGCAGCGTGGCGCCAAGCATGGCGAAAGTCTTCGTGAAAGCCAGCGGATGGAACAATTTCCCTTCTTGGCCGGTGAGCGCGAAGACTGGGAGAAAGGCCAAAAGGATGATGCCCATCGCGAAGAAAATCGGGCGACCGACTTGTTGGGAGGCGGTGAGCGTCGTCTGCCAGCGCTCGACGGCGGTGAGCGGGCTGCCCTTTTCCTTCTCTTTTGTCTCACAATGGCGGATGACGTTTTCTGTCACCACGATGGCCGCATCCACCAATACGCCGATGGCGATGGCGATACCCGTGAGCGACATGATGTTGCTGGTGATACCGAATTCCTTCATCAGCAGGAATGATACAAGAATCGAAATCGGCAGCGGCAGTGTGACTATAAGAATGCTGCGGAAGTGCCATAGGAAAATGATATGAACTAGCGTGACCAATATAATTTCTTCGATGAGTGCGTGCTTGAGTGTGTCGATGGTGCGCTCGATCAACTCGCTGCGATCGTAGAAGGGACGGATGGTCACGCCGGGCGGTAGGCTGGCGGTGATCTCGTCGATCTTCAGCTTCACCCGCTCTATAACGGCTTTCGCATTCTCACCAGTGCGCATGACCACGGTGCCGCCGACGGCTTCGCGGCCGTTTAAATCGAGCGCGCCACGGCGGAAGTCACCGCCTATTTGAATGGTGGCTATGTCCTTTAGATAGATCGGTGTGCCGTTTACCGCCTTGACGGTGACGAGTTCGAGGTCTTCGGGGCCAGTGACTAGGCCTATGCCGCGCAGGACAAATTCTGCGCCGTTTTCCTCCACGGTTTTCCCTCCGACGTTTAGGTTCGCATCTTGCACGGCGGTCATCACCTGCATCAATGTGATGTTAGCAGCTCGCATCTTGGTGGAGGAAAGCTCTACTTGATATTGCTTCACGAATCCGCCGATGCTGGCCACTTCAGCCACGCCCTGCACGCTGGCGAGATCGTAACGAATTTTCCAATCCTGCAGCGAACGAAGTTGTGCGAGATCGTAGCCCCCCTCCGGCGATTTTGCAGGATCGACGTGCAGGTAATATTGATAGACCCAGCCAAGCCCGGATGCATCCGGACCTAATTGCGGTGTCACACCTTCTGGCATTTGGCCTTGGAGGAAATTTAGCCGCTCCAAGACCCGTGCACGGGCGAAGTAGGTATCGACCTTGTCCTCAAAGATGATGGTGGCGAGCGAGAATCCAAACATAGAAGTGGCGCGCACTTCCTTCACTCCGGCCAATCCTTGCAGGCCTGTGGAGAGCGGAAATGTCACCTGGTCCTCAATTTCCTGCGGGCTGCGGCCCATCCAGTCGGCATAGACTAGCACTTGATTTTCCGTGAGATCCGGGATGGCATCCACAGGAGTGAGGCGGACAGCGCGGATGCCGAGCGCGACTAGCAGAAGTGCGCCGCAGAGAACGAGGAAGCGGTTCTTGAGGCTCCATTCGATGACTTTTTCAATCATGGTTTAATTTCCTTTCCGCATTCTAGCATTTCACTACCGAAGAATGGATTTCCCATGCTTCGCCCGCCCGTCTGGATCCAACGGGCTTTCTTGGCGGCATCAGGGATGGCTTCATCGACCATCGGGCACTCGTAAATTTGAAACTCCGGCGTTTGTCCCGCTCTGCGCAGTGGCTCGAGCGCGGTGGTGGCCGCGACGGAGAATTGATGGTAGGCGGCGCGTGCGGCTTTGAGGTCATCTATGCCGTGGAAGTGGCGAGCTTTATCTAGGTCATCGAGGTTTACCACTTGAGAGCGCAGGAGCTTCACCATCGTGTCGGTGGCATCCATCGCGAGTTTGCTCGCGGTGTTAAATTTCGTGAGGTCATCTGCGGCGAGCGCGGCGGCCATGGCATCTGCGATCGTGATGAACTCGGCGATGGATTTTTTTTGCTCGTCGTTGAGTGTCAGTTTCGCGGCTGTTGTTACAGTTTCCGGCGGGCTCATGAAGGCGCGGTTCATTTCGGCTTGGCCGTCGATGAGTAAATTTCCGTTGGTGACTACGGCTTGGCCCTCTTTGATGCCAGATAGAACTTCCACCAGCGTGTCGCCACGGCGGCCAGTTTTGATAACTGTGTGTTCGTAGGCACCGCCTTCCTTGTCGATGTAAACGACGGCGACAGAGTCTGTTTCGATCACGGCAGAGCGAGGGACTGTTAGCACATCAGCCGCTTCGATTGCTATTTTCCCATCGGCGTAAAGGCGGTGGAGCAGTTCGCGCTGGCCCTTGATGAGTGGGTTGTCCAGCTCGACACGAACCTTGGTGGAGCGGGTGGCCTCGTCGAAGTTAGGGTCGATGAAGGTGATTTTCCCGATGAATTCCTTGTTGGGAATCGAAGGCGTGGTGACGGTGACGGGCAGGCCTAGCTTGATCCAAGGTATGTCTTGTTCGTAGGCGCGGAACATGAACCACATGGTGGAGAAATCTGCGAGTTCGAACAGCTGTTGGCCGGTGGTTGCGTATTGGCCCTCGTAGATCGATTGAGCGACGACTGTGCCGCTGATGGGTGATAGAATCTCCGAGGTGAGCGTATCGGTGGGCTTCTTATCCAGTGCGTCGATCTGGAGTTGAGTGAGGCCCATTTGGCGGAGGCGGAGTGCGGTGTTTTTCCTGAGTTCTCCGTCGAGCTGGCGGTATTCGCGCTCTGCCTGGAGTAGCCCGGGACTGTGGAACTCGGCGAGGGGCTGGCCTTCTGCGACCTCGGCACCGATGTAGTTTACGTGGAGTTTTTCGATGCGACCGTCCACGTAGGCGGAGAGCACGCGGTGCCGCATGGCGTTGTCATCGATGGTGCCTGAAACTTTTAAAGTGCGGACGAGTGGGCGAGTTTTTGCCTCGGCTGTCTGGACGTGCAGCACTTGGATTTGATTTTGAGTGAGTGCGACGACATCGCTGCCGCCGGATGAGTCGAGGCCTTTTTCACCCTCATAAATCGGCGTGAGTTCCATGCCGCAGATCGTACAGCGGCCTGGCTTGTCACTCTTGATCCACGGGTGCATGGCGCTCTGGTAGAAGATAGGTTTGCGCTCGGCGGTGGAGGCGATGGGATCTGAATCCGGTGCGGTTTCCCGTAGGGTGAACCAAGTGACTCCTGCGGCTAATATGGCGGTGCTGAGGATGGTGAGAAATGTTTTCATAGTTTTAACGGTTGGGTACCAAGGTCTGGAGTTCTTCAAGTGCGGCGAGTTGCATGGCGATCATGCGGCGTTGTTCGAGACGAATGGAAAAGAGCGCGCGAGAGGAAGTTAGGAGATCGTTCAAGGGCGCTTTGGAGCTGATCCATGCAGCTTGGATGGCTTTGTTAGTTAGGAGAGCTTTCTCGTGAATCTCGCCGGAATATGCACGGGCTTGTGCGGCCGCGTTGGCGGCCTCGGTGGCGGCGCTCAGGACCATAGTGGCCACTTCGCGGCGCATGGTTTCCACATTTTGGCTAGCGGAGAGCTCGCGGCTTCGAGCGGCGGAGATCGCGGCCTGATAGGATGTGTCGTTGAACCATGGCAGTGTCATTTTCACTCCCACCATCGTGTTGCGGACATCCGAGCTGGATGCATAAAGACGAGTGTCGATGCCGATGGAGACTTCCGGCAGGCGTTCGCGGTCGGCCATGTGGGTTTCTGCTTTGGCGGCACCGGCCATTTCCATCATACTGCGGACCTTTGGATTCGCATGCGGGATGCGAGCAATTTCCGCCCGGGCGAGTGGAACAGGCGGGGGAGTGGCTGGTAGTTTTAGTGCCGGCCATGGTGAATCGAGCGCACGACCGAGTGTGAGATTGAGTCTTTGCGCAAAGCCATCGCGGCTTCGGCGAGCGGCGTCGAGCATCTGTTGTTCCTTGGCCAACTCGATTTCCATGCGCAGCGCGTCGCTGCTGCTGCCCATGGGGGAGGCCGCCATTTGGCGGGCGTTTTCCACGGTGGCGGTGAGCCAGGTGATCTGCGTTTGTTGGAGGGTGATAGATTCGTCGGCGAGTGCGAGTTCGATGGCGTTGCGGGCAGCTTCCGCAGCGACGGTGATCGCCCACGTGCGCGAGTTTTCCGATGCGGCGCGTTGCATGGCCTCGGCCTTGAGGCGACGCGCCTCGAACATGCCGGGCTTGGGCAGCGTTTGCTCAATGCCTATGGCGATGTCGCCATCCTCCATCCGCATCATTTTGTCAGCGACCATGAAACCAAGGCCGACCATGGGGTCTTCCCAAAGTCGGACGGCGCGGCTGTCATGGCTGGCAGCTGTTGCGAGGTGTTTTGCGGACACGGCGGACGGATGTGTCCGTGCGGCTTCAGTCCTAAGTTTAGAGAGAAATTCGTGGTTTAAAAGTCGAGCTTCCTGTGCAGACAGAAGGCATCCGGTCGCGATTAAGCCGGTGAAAATGGTTAAAATCGATTTCATAATTCATGTGAGTCATTGGATAAAATTTCCATGCGCCGCCTCCTAACCGCCAACGTTGGCGATGATGATGGATGGGTACTGGGGAAATCACTGGGTTGGTCGGAAGGTGCATCACTAGAAGTCTCGTTCGAATTGGTGGGTGAAAATGGTGCCACCGGGTTGGGCTGTGCCGGACTAATGGTCGGTACGACGACTTGCGCCGACGTTAGGCCTACTGAAGGACCACCAAATGGTGTAGTAACTGTCATCACGAACACCAAAAGATTTATTGCTTGCAGTAGTTGGGTAATCATGATCATTTTATTTCTCTTTTTTTAACTGGAATCGTAATAAAGGCAACGTGTCGGGGTACTACTTGAAATGAGATTATTACACAATTATATACAGCTTGACTTCCTTCGGGACTTTTTCATATTGACAATCGTTGTTGACAGGAATCTTTCGAAATTTCGTGACATATTGGTCGACAAAATTGTGACGTTTCCATTCTAGGAGCATATATAGAGGAAAGCATCTACTCGACACTCAAAGACCTATCACACAAGTTGCTGATATATATTTTGATACACACACTCCACAAAATTCATTCTGGTCGACGAATTTATTTTGTATGTATATATAGAATCTACACGTGTCTATTGGCTCCACCGACGGTGGTAGATACATACTCCGTATCGATTTGCCGTTCAAAACATCGGTGCGAAATGTTTCGTCGATTCGACCCAAGATTATCTGG
>JANMYL010000175.1:0-20182 GCA_031382045.1 Akkermansiaceae bacterium
ATAGCTCGACAGCATCGAAGCCAATCGCGGCGGCGGTGGCGAAGGCCTCTGGCAGTGGTGTGCGTAGCACGAACGGTCCGGCGAGGGCTTCGGGAACTTGTGAGAGAGTAATAGCGGTTTTCATCGTGTATGGATTAGGAAAGTCGGTCGCGGAAGTCCGCATAAGCAAACTCGCGGACGATTTCTAATTTTCCGTCTTCATGCTGCAGGGCGATGGCGGGGTGTTTGACGCCGTTAAAAGTCGTTGTTTTGACCATGGTGTAGTGGGCCATATCATCGAAGATCAGAGTGTCGCCGAGCTTTAGCTCGCGGTGGAATGAAAAGTCGCCTACCACATCACCCGCCAGACAGGTGGGGCCGCCGAGGCGATAGGTCCACTCGCCTGATTCACCCGCAGCGTGATAGTTTTCACCTTCAAAAACGACGGCGGGTTTCACCCCTTCTGACGGCGCGGAATCTACGAGGAAAACATCCGGGCGGTAGGGCATTTCCATGACGTCTGGCATGTGACCGGTGGCGGAAATGCTGAGAATGGCGAGGCGGTGACCGGCGGATTCGAAGACATCCATCACGGTGGCGCGCAACACTCCGGTGTGAATGGCGACGGCTTCGCCAGGTTCCAACCAGATATCGACAGCATATTTTTCCCGGGCTTCACGGACGAGCCGTATGAGGCGCTCGCGGTCGTAGAACGGCTTGGTGATCCAGTGGCCGCCGCCCATGTTTAGGTAAGTGAATTGCGGCGAGCGTAACAGATAGCCGAATTTCTCATCCACGGCGGCGAGGGTCGTTTCGAGGTCATTTGAGTTTTGCTCGCAGAGTGTGTGGAAATGAAGGCCCGAGAGTCCGGTGAGGTCGGCACCGGCGAGTTGCTCGGCTGTGATGCCGAGGCGCGATCCAGCGACGCAGGGGTCGTAAAGTGGGGTTTCTCCCGTCGAGCATTGCGGGTTGATGCGGAGTCCGCAAAGCAGCTCGCCGCTTTTGAAACGGGGATGTGACATCACCATTTCACGGAAGCGGAACCACTGCGTGAGCGAGTTGAAGTCGAGGTGGTCGGTGAAGCCGCAAAGCTCGGCGACGTCGGCTTCATCGTAAGCCGGGGAGTAAGTGACGATGTGTTTTTGGAAATAATCGCGCGCCAGCCAAGCTTCCCACAAGCCCGAGGCGCAGCAGCCGTCGAGGTCATCTTGGAAATACGGGAAGGCCTTCCAGCAGGAAAACCCCTTCAGTGCGAGGACCAGATGGCAGCCGGCGGCTTCCTTCACTTCGCGCAAAATCTCGGTGTTGCGTTTGAGGGCGGCGATGGAAATGACAAACATAGCGTCTGGCACCGACTGAGAAGCGAAACGGCGGGGGAATCCAGCAACTTTTCACACGGAGTTCATTTGGATGAGAATAAATGTAGCGTCGCTCTGTGAGCGTCGATGTTTGAGGGAAGAGATTTGAACCGCAAAGGCGCAAAGGTCGCCAGGGAGTCGCGGAGAAGAGGGTTCTGGATGAGGAGGAAATGTAGCGTCGCACTGTGAGCATCGATGTTTGAGGGAAGTGATTTGAACCGCGATGAGGCAAAGGTCACCAAGGATTACAAAGGAGAATGCCGTCACCAAGTGTGTTGCACACCGCCCCGTCCACTTCTTAGAAAGAAGCGAAATCAGCGAAACCCGTGGTCAAGATCCTTTTCTCTATTTTCTCTATTAAGACAAACTGATGGGCTTCGGCGGATGCTGAACCACGACGCTTGCGATTTCTCCCTGCGGCCCTATTCTGCGGTGAACCAACGATCTATCGATATGTCCCAAACCAAATCCGCCCCGAAAATCACCGTCTATCTCAAAACCTTCTGCGGCTGGAGCGAAGGCGTCCGCGCAATCATGCGGAAATACGACCTTCCTTACGAAGAGAAGGACATCATCAAAAACCCGGCTTTCCGTTGGGAAATGGAGCAACGCAGTGGCCAGTCGCTCTCGCCGTGCGTGGAAATCGACGATCACATGCTGCCCGACATTTCCGGCGAGGAAGTTGAAAAGTGGATGCTTGAGCACGGTTATTTTGAAAAAGACCACGCTGCTCCAGACGCACCCATCAATTCCTCCTGCACTGACGAGCAGCACGCGGAGATGGCGCTCGGGCGCACGCCGGTCCCAGGAAAAATCCGATTTCTCGATTGAAGTCGATTTTGCAGACAAAAGCTCCGGCTTGGGGCATTTCAATTCTTGAACGATGAATTCTCCCGCAAGCGCATGGAAACAATGGTTGGCCGAAAACGGCCCGCGCTTGCTTCTTTTCGCGCGTGGGTGGAGCAATTCCCGCCATGACGCCGAGGATCTCGTCCAAGATGCTGTCTTGCGAATGTGGCATCACCAAGCCGACAAAGGCGGCGGTCCGCCAGATCTTCCGCTGGTTTTCTCTACCATCCGTTTTTGTGGGCTAAACCACCACCGTAGCGAGTCGCGACGCCGTAAACGCGAGGAGTCAGTGATTTACCTCAATGATTTCAAAGACGTCTGGCTCGATCCAGTGCTCGAAGAGGATGAGGAAGCACTGATCTTGCGCGAAGCGGTCCAGAATCTCAGCCAGAAACTGCGCGAAGTGGTGGTGATGAAATTCTGGGGCGGCCTGACGTTTTTGCAGATTTCCGAAACGCTCGCGATTTCGCCTAACACGGCGGCATCGCGCTACCGTTACGCATTAGAACAACTGGCTCACGAGCTGCGCCGCGTAAAGGAGGACCGCCATGCAAGCGCTTGACCCCATCGAAACGATTCTTGCCCGTTTGATGCCACCGGCATTGAGCCAGGGCAGCCAGGCTGAAATCGATGCAATGATCGATGAACTGGCTGGGCCAGAGGCTGAAAAAGTAGCCGCCACTTCGTCGGGTCGGTGGCTAATGCGCGCGGCCATCGGCGGCGGCATCGCAGCGGCGCTCGGCGCTATGGTTGCAGTTTTCCCGCTGAGTTCCGCCACCCGAGTGGCGAAGATCTTGCCGATGCCTGCAGCTTCGGGGTTGGTTTTTATTAGCGAATCCAACCGTATCGAGTCGATGACTGACGGAGGCTGGCAGGAAAATTCAGACGGTTCGGCTATGCGCGCCCTCTGGCTTAATGCGATTGAGCAAAATGAAGTGCGCGATGAGGAAACAGGCATGGTGGTTCAAATTTCCGAGGTTCGCGAGGAGGTTTTGCTCATACCAATTAGCGCTTTTTAAGATGAAAATCAGTCTCGTCACCGCCATTTTGTTCGGTCAGAGCTTGCTTTCCGGCGGGCAAACCTCGGAATCGTCGGCACCCCAAGCATGGCTCGGTTTAAAACTGGCCAAGCCGGAAGCGGCGGTCACGGTCCACGTTCCCTCGATCCCGCCCGGTATTGGATTTGTCGTGAAATCCATAGCCCAAGGCGGGCCAGCGCAAGCTGCGGGGCTTATGGAATTGGATCTCCTGTGGAAATTCCGTGATCAAATGCTGGTGAATGAAGCGCAGCTGGCAACCTTGTTGCGCTTGGAGAAACCCGGCGCCGAGATCGTGATTTCCGGGTTCCGGGGCGGCAAACCCATGGAAGTGAAATTAAAACTCGGCCAAGCACCGGGATTGAGCGAGCCATTCTCCGGAGAAGTTGTCGAATCCGCAGTGCTTCCCGGCAGTTGTGATGGACCCATGCGGGTCGTAAATATCGCCGAAAAAAGCGCCAGTTTTTCGAACGACGACGGCCGGGCAGTCGTCCGTCGTGATGGGGAGACCTTTAAGGTCAAAATCGACGGCTTGAGAGGGGATGTGATTTTCGAAGGCGACTTAGCAGACGACGAGGGTCTTGCCCAAGTGCCGGAAGCTTGGCGGCGTAAAATCCAAGTCCTTTGTCGGACCTTGGATCAGATGCTCGCTGGCGGCATGCTCCAACAGCGCCAACCGCGTCCACGAGTCGTGCCACCGCACCAAAAGCCGTAAAATCTCGTGGCCGGTAGTTTTATCTAGGGAATGCCTTGCGTTTTTCAAGTCGGCTTCCCATCGTCTTTCCCATGCATCCTGATGTGGCGAAACTGGTCGAGGCCGGTCGCATTCCTAAACCAGTCGGCGAGCGCCTTTCTCAATTGGCTCCCGGAAACTTTTGTGTTCATAAATCCTTCGGTGCCGGTAAGGTGATCGATTGGGATCTTCCCGGAAAGAAAGTCACCATCGACTTTGAAAAATCCACGGGGCAGGCCATGGAATTGCAGTTTGCATTCCAAAAAACTGAGTGGATCGCGGCTGAGGATTTCCGTGCCAAGAAAATCGAACAAATCGAAGAACTCCGTGCCCTGGTGAAGAGCGACCCGCTCGCCCTTATTGTTCACCTTCTTCAAAGCCACGGCGGCAGCATGACTGGCGACGCCCTCGAAAAGGAACTCTCCGGCGCGGTTATCCCTGAGGTAGGCTTCAAAAAATGGTGGGACGTTACTAAAAAAGCCCTCCGCGAGAGTCGCCTTGCTTCTGTTCCGCAAAAACGTACCGAAGCGATCGTTCTCCGCGTCGGTGACCGCAGCCCAGCCGATGCACTCGTCGCGGATTTTGAAGCGGCCCGCGATATTAAAGGCATGATCCGCGCCCTTGAAGCCATCGCGGCGGACATCGGCGCATTTGAAAACGACACCGACTCCCTCAAGCGACTTCTCAATGACATCGACGAAGGCGCAAAAAAAGCCGCCCGCGTCCAGCTCGGGCAAGCGCTTCAGCTAGTCGCCGCTCGCGACGAAGTCATTGGTTCTTCTAAATCTCTCGAACTGGACCCCACCGCCGTTCGGCTTTCGGATTTGTTGCTTTCTGCTGACCCTACTCGCTTGGCCGATGAGGCTGGCACGCTTCCATCCGGTCGCCAACGCGCAGTGTATGAAGCGTTTCCCAACGCCTTCGCCGAGGACTGGGTTAATAAAATCGTGCAAGTTTTCGATCGTGTCGGAGCTCGCGGCGTGACCGAAATTGCCCGGATCTTGCTGGAGCGAAATTCGATGCCAGCTTTGGTGACGCACCTGCGTTCAGCCATTGCGCGCCGCGCCCTCGGCCCAGACGCCCTGATCTGGGTGTGTCGCGAGCGTAAAGGACCGGCGATGGAAATTTTTAGCGCAGACGTCGGAGCCTCAGTTCTCAACCTCCTTGAAAACGATCACCTCTCAGATGGCCCGCGCAAAACTTCGCGCCTCCAATCGCTGCTCGGCGATGACAAGGCCCTGCTCACTGACCTCGTTGGCATCATGGACATCAATGAGGCTCGCAATTTCGGTCGCCGTCTTTTGGATTGCCCGGTCTTCGGTGACCTCGAGAAAAAGTCGCTAATGGCCCGCATCATCAAGGCCCGCCCCGAAACTGCTGAGCTGGTTAATGGCGTGAATGCAAAACGCCCGGAAGAAATCTTTCTCGTCTCGTGGGAAAGTCTGGAGAAGAAAAAAGCCGAGCTTGACGACATCATTCGCAACAAGATTCCCCAGAATCTCAACGATGTAAAAATAGCCCGTTCTTACGGCGACCTTCGTGAAAATTTCGAATACAAGTCCGCCAAGGATTTGGAAAAATATCTCGGTCATCGTCGCAACGCTCTCGATAAGGAAATCAACAATGCCCGCGGCACTGATTTCAAAGGCTCGGATGCCAGCAAGGTCAACATCGGCACCATTGTCACCCTCGCGGATGCTGCTGGTAAGGAAGTCAATATGACCGTCCTTGGCGCCTGGGATTCCATCCCGGAAACTAAAACTGTTTCCTACCTGTCTGAAGTCGGCAAGGCACTCGTCGGCCGCGAGCCGGGCGACACCGTTCAAATCCGCGACGAAGAGACCGAAGTGATGGGCGAGTTGACGATCCGTTCGATCAAGCCTTTCAATCCCTGAATTTCAAAAACCCACCTTACATAACACTAAAACATCATTATGGACTATACCACCATTGTTGAAATCCGTGGCCGCGAAGTGATTGATTCCCGTGGCAATCCTACCGTCGAAGTTGACGTCCACCTCGAAGGTGGAGCGATTGGCCGTGCGGCAGTTCCTTCAGGTGCCTCCACCGGCGAGAACGAAGCAGTCGAGCTCCGCGACGGAGACAAGGCCCGCTACGGCGGAAAAGGCGTGCTCAAGGCGGTTGAAAACGTCAATGCGATTCTTGCTCCAAGCCTCCTGGGCTATTGCGCCACTGAGCAAGCGTCCATCGACGCCGCTATGCTAGCGCTGGACGGCACCTCTACCAAAAAGAACCTTGGAGCTAACGCTATTCTGGGCGTTTCCATGGCCGTCGCCAAAGCTGCGGCCTCTCAACTCGGAGTGCCGCTCTACAAATACCTGGGCGGTCCAAATGCTAAGGTGCTTCCCGTTCCGATGATGAACATCATCAACGGCGGTGCTCACTCCGATGCGCCGATTGACTTCCAAGAATTCATGATCGTGCCCGTCGGCGCACCGACATTCCGCGAAGCACTTCGCTACGGTGCCGAGGTTTTCCACGCACTCAAGAAAGTCCTCCACGACCGTGGCCTCTCCACCGCAGTGGGTGACGAAGGCGGATTCGCGCCAAAACTCGACGGTGCAGAAGATGCTCTCGGTGTCATCGCCAAAGCAATCGAACTGGCCGGTTACAAGCTAGGTGACGACATCGCCATCGCGCTCGACGTCGCGGCTTCCGAATTTTTTGATGCCAAGCAAAATGCTTACGTCTTTAAGAAGTCCGACAAATCGGTGAAAAGCGCAGAAGAACTCGTGGCCTACTACGCCGGTCTTCAGAAGAACTACCCGATCATTTCGATCGAAGATGGTTGTGGTGAAAACGACTGGGACGGTTGGAAGATCATCACTGAGAAACTCGGCAAGACCACCCAACTTGTCGGCGATGATTTATTTGTCACCAATGTCGATTTCCTCAGCAAGGGCATCAAGCTCGGCGTGGCTAACTCGATTTTGGTCAAGGTGAACCAAATCGGCACCCTCACCGAGACTTTCGACGCAGTCGAGCTCGCCAAGGAGAACAGCTACACCTCCATCCTCAGCCACCGCTCTGGCGAGACCGAGGACAGCACCATCGCTGATCTCGCGGTCGCCACGAACTGCGGCCAGATCAAAACTGGCTCGATGAGCCGCTCGGACCGTATTGCAAAATACAACCAACTCCTCCGCATCGAGGAAGAGCTAGGTGATGACGCCGTCTTCGGCATCAAGAAACTCAAAGTGCTCGGCTAAGCGTGATACAGGCATTCTTGCCTGTTCTTCTATCAAAAACGGCGGATCCCAAAAAGGTCCGCCGTTTTTTGTTGCGCAGTTGGTGGCTTGCAGAAGTGCTGCAAGTTCGATGTATTTCGTCGTTTTTTCGCGTCGGGTGCTGGTGCTTTCACGATGAATCGGCGGCACTGTTGGAAAATAACGAAATAAACAATTTTCAGGTTGTCAAAGCTGTGGCGGGCGCTCTTACTGCCGTCCCGCCCGCAAGGGTTAAGGAAGTTAAGGCCCGATAGCTCAGTCGGTAGAGCAGTGGATTGAAAATTCACGTGTCGGCGGTTCAAATCCGTCTCGGGCCACTTTTACTCCCTCACACAGGTAGAGTTTTTTCTCACAAGGTTGCTGTGCTGGAAATAAAACACCCGCGCCCGAACATTTGTCGAACGCGGGTGTATGCCCTGATGCATTAAGAAATCTTAATAGTGGCTAGTTGCCGGGAACGTTCAGCTGTCCGCTCGGCCCTAATTGTAATTTAAGGCCGTTGCCGTTGAAATCTGAGTCCAAATTAAGACTTTGGACACGTTGGCGCACGTCGTCAGGAGCAGCGGCTTGGTCTTGGGCAGTGTCCCATGGACCGCTCCAAGTGACATTATTCTGCTCATCGCGTATTGTAACTTCTTTGCCGCCATCCTTGGCTTTTACTTCGACGCTTCCTTGCTGGTCTCTCATTCTGACGGTGGCACCGTTCTGAATTTGGATTCGGCCCTTGCCAGCATTTGGCGGGAGCAACTCCTTGCCCATGGCGTTTTCCATACGCTTTTTGAGGTCGCCCAGCGCTTCTTCCATTTGAGGGCCCACTTGAAGTCCATTATCACCGAGCTTGAGATCCAATCCGCCTAGATTGCCCTCGATGGCGCGGCGAATGCGCGCAGCAAGTTCCTCAGGCAAGCCATCGAGATTGTGTGGGTCCAGCGGCTCTGGTTCCGTAGCGGCAATTGTGGTGGGCCTGACACCCAATACTACATCGCATTTGGTTTGCTTGCCTTTGTGGATGAGATCGATGGTAACGGTGTCGCCGGGTTGGTGAGTTGCGATTTGGTTGGAAATGGCCTCAGGTGAGTCAGTTTCTTGGCCAGCAACGCGGAGGATGACGTCGTTGGCGGTGATTCCGGATTTATCGGCTGGGCCCGCAGGCACGACTGACCTGACTAAGACTGCTTTACCGGGTTTCAATGTGAGATGTGTAGAGAGGATTTCTGGCACATCGCCGGAGACCACGCCGAGGAAGGCGGCTTGTGCTTTGGGCTCGGGTATCGCCTCGGTTTGGAGTTTGATCTCTGGCAGTTTGGCGTCTTTTTGTTTCGCAACGGCTGGCGGCGGTGGTGCGTCGTCCGCTGGTGCTTCGAGGGCAAAGGCGGGCATGATCAATGCGGCAAATCCTGCTGTGACGAATTGAAATGATTGGATTTTCATAGCTTATGAACTGGAATCGGAGTGGTCGCGGATTTTTGTTTGTAAATCTCTCGGTCAATCGGTTTTGGCGGGAACTAACATATATTCGACCCGCGGCTTCTCAACTTGGATAGTTCTTCCGTTAGCGTCTTTGAGCGTAATCATGTCTTTGTAAACCACTCGGACAACCGTGTGCGGCTGGTTATTGGATTTCCAAACGACTCCTTCATCGTGGACTTCACTCAGCCCGCGGTTGAAACTGGCTGGAGTCAGATTCCCGCTGGCTGAAGCTGTGATGGGCGCTGATGACTTGGCGGCGAGGCGGGTTTGGTTCACCGGGGCTTTACCCACTGGGATCATGAATGCGGTGGCGGCTCCGATTAGTGCAACGGCCGCAGCAGCACCCCAGATTGGGCGAGTCCGGTGCGTGCGAACGGAGGTCTTCGGAAAGATTACGATTTTTTCGTCCACGGGGAAGGGGACATCGCGAATGATAAATTCTAAATTCGCAAGAAAAGCGGGAGAAAGCCGTGCCGGCGAAGTGCCGCGAAGATTCATCTCGAAATGAATTTCTCCGGGGCTCAGCTGCGTAAGCGTTCCTGCAGCGGCGGCTTCAAACCGGGCGAGCAAGGCTTCTTCGAGGTTGGCCGCACGAAGTCCGCGAAGTTCTGTTTCGAGCGATGGCGGGTTAGGTGTCATGATGGCTTGCTAGATGATATCAGATTGAAAGATCGCCGCAGCGGCGAGCACTGGCTAAGTTGCGCTTGAGCGCTTCAAGTCCATAGCGATACCGAGAGGCCGCCGTGTTTTGGGAAATGCCGAGAACTTCACCGATCTCGGCGAAGGTGCGCTCGCCCCAAATTTTTAGAGTAATGACTTCTGCGAATTTCTGAGGCAATTCCTTGAGGCTGTTTTCAAGCTGGGCACGAGTTTCATCGTCTGAGGAATCGCTCTCAAACCATGGATTAAACGCATCAAACTGGCCAGTCTCGGCATCGGCCCCGACATTGTCCTCTCGACGCTTGCGGCGATCATCGCGGCGACTCAGGTCTATAGCGAGACGGCGGATGGTCGTGTAAATATACGGTTGCCAGGCATCTTGTCCGCCGATGAATTCGCCCGAGTGGACTTTTCCCACCAGCTTGACGAGTGCGTCTTGGAAAACGTCTTCTGCATCTCCATGGGAGCGGGTTTGCTGGCGGGCGAAGAGCAACAATTTCGGGCCATATTCTTCGAGCCACTCACTCCATGCGGAAGCAGCAGGCGATGCTTTGGAAACCATAGTTAAGGATGCCATGGGGATATCTTCGTCCATAGAGCGTTGTGAAGTTTGGAATTTGTTCCCCGCTTGAGAAATAAATCTCAGTCAAGCGCGGATTAAAGTTTCCACCCGGCGAGCTTGCAGGCGCGCTTGAAATGTAGGGGATCAACCGGGTTGATGGAAAGACGCGAACCGCGCTGGCAAACCATCATTTCGCAAAGTAAGGAATCCGACTTGATCGCTTCAAGCGTTAGCATTTCAGAGAATTTACCGACAAATTCGAAGTCTGTGAGCCACCAGCGGGGATTTTCCGGTTTGGACTTAGGGTCGTGGTATCCGCTTTTTTCATCAAATTGAGTCGGATCGGGGTATGGGACTCCGACGACGCGGGCGATGCCTGTCACACCGGGGGGCTTGGCATTGGAATGGTAAAACAGGGCGAGGTCGCCCGGTTTCATTTCCTTCCACATGAAATTCCGTGCCTGGTAGTTCCGGACGCCGCTCCACGGCTCGCGCGTGACCTTTGCGAGGTCGTCGATGCCGAAAGCGTCAGGCTCAGATTTGATCAACCAGTGGCGCATGCGTTTCAGATACTGGCAGCTTTCTCGCGGGCGGTGCGGACGTCAGCTTCGATGGCTTCTAGCACATCGAGTTCCGGGCGGAAATTCGCCGCATGATAGGAACTGCGAACGAGTGGGCCGCTGGCCACGTGGCGGAAGCCTTTGGCAAGTGCGATGGCCTTATATTCGTCGAAGGCTTGGGGCGTGATGTAATCGACTACGGGCAAATGTTTCTGAGTTGGGCGCAAATACTGGCCCATGGTGAGGACCGTGACGTCGTGGGCAAGTAGGTCATCCATGGCACGTAGGATCTCCTCGTGGCGCTCGCCAAGGCCGAGCATGAGGCCGCTTTTGGTGGCGACCTTGTTGTGAACCATGGCCTTGGCTTTTTTCAGAACGGTGAGGCTACGCTGGTATTGGGCGCGCGAACGAACAAGCGGGGTGAGCCGCTCGACGGTTTCAAGGTTGTGATTAAAAATGTGCGGACGGGCTTCCATCACCAAGGCGAGTGCCCAGTCGCGATCGTTGAAATCTGGCACGAGCACTTCGATGATAGTTTCCGGATTTGCGTGGCGGACGGCCTCGATGGTTTGCTTAAAGTGCTCTGCTCCGCCATCTCGCAGATCGTCGCGTGCGACGGCGGTGATAACTACGTGGCGTAACTTCATTCTCTGAGTGGCTTCGGCGACACGTTGGGGCTCGTCTGCCTCGAGCGCATCGGGCTTTGCGGTTTTCACAGCGCAAAATCCGCAGGCACGAGTGCATTTCTCGCCAGCGATCATGAAGGTTGCAGTGCCTTGGCCCCAGCATTCCCAACGGTTTGGACATTGGGCTTCCTCGCACACGGTGACTAGTTTTAAGTCCGTTATGAGCGATTTGGTTGACCAAAACGCTGGATTATTCGGTAGTCGGACTTTGATCCAATCGGGCTTTTTATCCCGGTGCAAAGTTGGATCCATATTCATTTTCGGCCCACAGCTGCTCATTTCGGACGGAAGCTAGACCTGCGAATGGCAGCGGGGAAGCGGAAAGTGGAAGATATCCTAAACCTGTGCACGGGGCTTCGAATATGCTCTTCTACACCAAATCGCCGTTTTCAAAAAACCAAGGTGCGAAGTTCGCCGCTCTTGTGATGAATTTCCTCCCCCTGCGGCACTGATAGTTAGATGCCGGGCACCTGCTGCATGCTTGTAAATTCACCACCCCAGAGTTTGAGGAAATAAATCCTTGGAGAGCTGTGATCAAACAATCCAAAAAAAACTTTTTTGCAATTTTCGAGGATCTCGTCATGTGATGCCGTGGTGATTTTCATGAGCTAGCAGCTTTTAAGAGAACGGCGGGCAGTCTGAAACTCGATCAATTCTGTCATAATGGCGTGTGGAAACTTAGCGAGTGTCGCCAGATTGCGGCTTCTGTAGAGGCTTTTGAGCCTGCTTGAGCTTGTCAGCTGTAAAGGATTTTCAAGAACGCTTGCCATTGATAGTGATCTATGTCTAAAAACCGCAGCGGGTTTGAATGACCGACTGCCCGCTTGCAAACGCCCCGAATAACTCGGGGCAAACACACCGGAGGGGTGGTAGAGTGGTCGATTGCGCCAGTCTTGAAAACTGGAGAGCCGAAAGGTTCCGTGGGTTCGAATCCCACCCCCTCCGCCAGCTTAAAATCTCCTTAAAAAAGTTTCCAGCGCAAAGCCTAGCGGAGATTTGGCTTAGTCAAAAACCGCTCAAATGATCGAGTGGTATGCGGTCATTATTTTTTAAGGTAGTTTGCTTCACAAATCAGGCCGATTTAGTTTCCCTTCATTTATTTGCTCTTTTTTGCAACGGGTGCTGATTTTTTAGCATTGTGTGATCTTCTAGAGTCGGATTTCCCACACTGGACAAACTTGGCTGCCTCTGGCATCGATTCGCCCCTATGTTGTCTGAGTTAGCAAAAGCGTATGAACCCCAAGCCGTCGAAGCCAAATGGTATGCTGCTTGGATTGAGGGAAAATGCTTCGAAGCCGATCCTACGTCCGCAAAGGATGGTTATTCGATTGTGATTCCACCTCCAAACGTCACCGGGATTTTACACCTTGGTCACGTTTTGAACAACGCTCTGCAAGACATCCTCGCGCGCCGCGCGCGGCAAAATGGCAAGGAAGTGCTATGGTTACCCGGCACTGACCACGCAGGCATCGCCACGCAGGCGCGGGTCGAGCGTGAGGTGCGAGAGACCGAAGGCGTGAGTCGCCGCGATCTGGGGCGGGACGAGTTCCTGAAGCGTGTTTGGGATTTTAAGAATAAGCACGGCGACATCATCATCAATCAGCTAAAGCGGCTGGGATGTTCGTGCGATTGGGGCCGCGAGCGGTTCACGATGGACGCGCCCTACACCGAGTGGGTGAGCCATGTTTTCGTGGAGCTTTTCAAAAATGGCCTGATCTATCGGGGCAAGCGAATGGTGAATTGGTGCCCGGTTTCGCTCACCGCTCTATCCGACGAGGAAGTGATCATGACGCCGCAACGCTCAAAGTTGTATTTCATGAAATACGAACTCACCGACGCCCCGGGTGAGTATTTAGAAATTTCCACCACCCGCCCAGAAACACTGATGGGTGACGTGGCCGTGGCGGTGAATCCGAAAGATCCGCGCTTCACGAAATACATCGGGCGCAAGGTGTTCCGGCCGTTTCCTCACGGGGAAATTCCGATCATCGCGGACGACCATGTGGACATCGAGTTCGGCACAGGCGCGTTGAAAATCACTCCGGCGCACGATAAGGCGGACTTCGAAATCGGCATCCGTCACAATTTGGAAATTATCGATGTTCTTACGCCGGACGCGCACATTAACTGCCCGGATTGCCCTGACCTTCATGGTCTGGACCGTATCGTTGCTCGCAAGCGGGCGGCGGCGAAGCTGGAAGACATGGGTTTATTGCTGAAAGTGGAGGAATACGAGAATAACGTCGGTTTCTCCGAGCGCGGGCATGTGCCTATCGAGCCGCGCATTTCCATGCAGTGGTTCTTGAAATATCCAAAAGTGCAGGAAGCTGCGGATGCGGTGGCGAGTGGTGAGATCAAATTTAGGCCCGAGCGTTGGGCGAAAACTTACGCGCACTGGATGGAAAATCTTCAGGACTGGTGCATCAGCCGCCAGCTCTGGTGGGGACATCAGATTCCGGTATGGTATCGCAAGAACAAGCTTGAAGATCTTAAAAACGCTGAATCATTGGGTATGAGCGATTTCTCTGCCGGTGATCTTCATGTGGGCGTGGAAGCTCCAAATGATTCGGAGAACTGGACTCGCGACGAAGACGTCATGGATACCTGGTTTTCTTCATGGTTGTGGCCATTTGCGACGATGGCGAATGTGGGCCAACAAACTCCGACGTTAAAGAAATTTTACCCGACTGATGATCTTGTGACCGGCCCGGACATCATCTTTTTCTGGGTCGCGCGGATGATCATGGCGGGCTACGAGTTCACCGGTGAACTGCCGTTTAAAAACGTCTATTTCACTTCTATCATCCGTGATCTCAAGGGGCGGAAGATGTCGAAATCTCTCGGAAACTCGCCGGATCCGGTCGAGCTGATGGAGAAATACGGCGCGGATGGCCTGCGTTTCGGGCTGATGCGGATCGCGCCGGTGGGCAGTGATTTGCGCTTCGACGAGGTTTCGATCGAGGAAGGCCGGAATTTCGCCAACAAGCTCTACAACGCCTGCCGCCTGCGCCAGATGGGCGGTGAGCCGTATCAGGCACTCGAAAGCATGGATGGGTTGAATCCATTTCACCTCAATGCCATGGCGAAGCTCGACGAGCTAGCTGGGGATCTGGTGCGACTTTACGCAGACTACCGCTTCGGGGAAATAGGTCACCGATTGTATGAATTCCTGTGGAATGATTTCTGCGACAAGTTCCTTGAAGCGCTCAAGCTTGACCTCCGCGACACCGCGCCGCCGGAAGTGAAGGCGCGGACGTTAGGAGTGTTCGATGTGATCATGGGCCGCTATTTGCAGTTGTTGAGTCCTTACATGCCGCACGTCACGGAAGAGCTTTCCGAGCGGATGGGCTACGTGGCTCCGGGCGAATTTCTGATGCAAAAAGTGCTGCCCGCAGCGCCGTTGCTCGCGGAGATCCCGGCGGAAAAAGTCGCTGCCGCACAGGTGCTGGCGGCTGAGATTTACGAATCCGCCGGCCGGATGCGGAATTTGAAGGCGGAATACAAGATGGGTTCGCGCAAGGACATCAAGTTCGTGATCAAGGCCGCGCCCGAGTGGTTGGTCGGGCAGACAAAGACGCTTGCGCTGCTTGTCGGGGCAGGGGAGATCACGCTAGATTCAGCCTATGAAGTGCCTAAAGGCACGCCTGCGGCGGTCACCGGAATCGGCGAAGTTTATATGCCGCTGGATGGCCTGATCGATGTGGAGTCTGAGCGCGCCCGTCTGACCAAGGAAATTTCCACCATCGAGATCGAAGTCAAAAAGTGCGAGGGCAAGTTAGGGAATGTCAGTTTCGTGGACCGCGCACCGCCGGAAGTGGTCGAGCAGGAAAAGGCGCGGCTGGAGGATTGGAAGGTGAAATTGATCCAGCTCGGCGAGATGTTGGCCGCGCTGGCGTGACAGCTTGCCAACGAGAGTTCTTTGAATAGAGTCGCCTGATAACGATGAACGCATGACTGATCTTATCTGCATTTCTGAAATCACCGGGGCTTCGCGGGAATTACTCGAAGTCGCGGGTTTTACTGATGCCGAGTCCCTCGCTAAGGCCGGTGCGGATGAGTTGAGCCGTCAGCTGGAGCGTGCGAACAAGATTTTGCAAATCGTTGAGACGACTCCTGATCGGGGGCACATCGAGTCGTGGATCTCAGCCGCCCGCCGTCTCACTGGACTGGTTGAACATGGTGCGAAGGAGTCGGCTATGCCGGTCAATCAAGAGATTTTACCGGAAGTGGCGGCGATGCTGGAAAACGCGGTGTTTGCGATTCCGCTGCCGGGGCGTATGCTGGCAGAACAGAAATTGGTGGTGTCGGACATTCCGCCAGCGATATTACTCAACCGCTACTCTGGTGAATTAGTGGTGAAGGTGGATGAGCGCATTCCCGCTCCGAAGCCTGGCCGCCCGCTCACCACCACGAACAACTTGCGGATTGCGGATACCTCGGCGACTCGCAAAGAAATCAATATTTCTCAAATTAAGACTTTCGAAGCGATGAGCGCCCCAACGGCCCGGGCATTCGACCCGCTCGCGGCAAATGTCGATGCACGAGTCGCGCTGATTCGTGCGCCACGGGTGGAAACTAACCGTGGGCGTGATCCGCGATCCCGCCGTTACATCCGCGGCGTGCTGCACAGTCATCCTATTTCAATTGGATTTGGGGCGTTGGTGACGCTTCTCATGGCAGCTCTGCTACCACTGGCAATTATTTCGGGGCTTTTACTGTTGTTTTCTGTCGAAATGCCTGAGCAATTTGACTGGGTTCCGAAGTGGATTCTTGCATTTCCGCTGAGCCTGCCGGTGTTCGGAATTGCTTATCTCATCTGGGGGCTTCAAGGAAAATGCCGGATTTGCACCCAGAAGATGTTTGTCCCGAATATTTGCCTTAAAAATTCCAAGGCGCACCACATTCGTGGCCTAGGTTATGTGATTCCGGTTTCAATCCACATACTTTTATTCAAATGGTTCCGTTGCCCGTATTGCGGGACTCCGGTAAGGCTAAAAAAATGAGACGATTCTTTCCGTGGATTTTGGTTTTGGCCGTTGCGTTGAGTTCCTGCGCCAAGTTGGGATTGGCGGACAAGCCTAAAAAAAAGGAACCCACTGGGCCCTTTGGGCCTTCTGGCATTCCACCACAGCTCCGCTCAAAAAACTCAGTTTCTGGCACTCCGGTGGTCGCCGCAGACGGTGTCCCGAGTAAGCCCATCCCGCTGAATATAACCCCAGAGGAGGATCTTTTTTATACGAATCCAGACGACCCTGAAGCGGAAATCCCCGAGTTATCGACCTTACTTTCTTCCGTCAAACGCGGGCCATGGGAGGATAGCGAAACAATCGCCAAGCTTCGCTCGGTGCGTGAAGGTAAGCCGCTGCTCATTTGGTTCACTGATTCCATGAGTAGCCCGATGTGCAAGGCTTTGACTGATGAGTTATTCTCCACTAACGATTTCGGGAGCTGGGCTACGGAAAAACTTGTCCGTCTGCGAGTGGATGCGAACTTAAAATCTTCAGATCTAGATCTAGATTTGGGTTCTACGGAAGACCGGCGAGTATCAGTTAGGAATTATAACGCCGCATTAAAAAAGCGTTATAAAATCATGGGCTATCCTTCGCTGATTTTCCTCAGTCCAAGTGGCGAAGTAATTGGCCGTTATCGTGGCTACAAGCGTGGTGAGGCTGGCTTTCTTTGGGGGCAGATGAAGCACGCAGAGGGAGTTTCCGCAGAGTCTAATAAAGCCTGGCGAGCCGGCTTAGAGAAGAAAGGTTATCGTGAGTGGCAGGACCGAAAAGAGCGGAAAATTTTTGCTAAACTTACGTCCTATTCAAAAGGTAAACTGACGTTCATCGAACCAGACGGCACTCGCTCGCGTGCTCAGGAGGAAACTCTGTCGGACAAGGATCGAGCGTGGATTGCCGAGCAGAAAAAAATTAGGAATTTTCAGTAATAGAAATTGTCGCTGGCGTAAGCGCCATAGCGCGCTTAGCTGCTCCACAAGGAAGATCAAACAAATACTGAGATGACTGGCGATTGTCAGACGACCTCATATTTATTCAATTGATCTATTCTTTGGATAGAGCCGCAGCGAGCCACTCAAGTGGCTTTAATTAAGACGCAGATTTACAGCGAGAGTTGGAAAAACAACTTGCTAAGAAGTGAATTCTCCCCGAAGGGATATAGGTTCATTTGCGCAATTCGAGGTGAAGATTTTCAATTTTTAAAACAATCAGCCTCGCTCAATCGTCGAAAAATGAGCCATTAATGAAGTAGTCTGTGACACAGACCAGTTTGCTGAGATAAATTATTTGATTTTACGCTTGCTTGGGTGTGAACGCTGGATTTCTTTACCCAATGTTATGCGTTTTTTTACGCTCGTGAATCTCGCGCATCGAATTTTCTAACAATCATGACTGCACCAAACCCAACTATGCACCGCCCGCTTTATGGGCATTCGCCTCGTTCATTCTGGAAGATTGATCGCTCAGCATTGGCCATCACTGGCCTGCTCACAGCGCTCAGTTTGACCCAGCCAACCGCGTATGCCGCCACCAGCACCAAGCAAAATAACAGCACCGCGCTGAATCTCGCTGGAAGCTGGGACACCTTGCCGACCTCTGCTGACATCGCGCAGTGGACCTCTACCGTGACCACCGCCAATAGCCCTATTTTAGGAGCGGACGTAAGTTGGCACGGTTTGAAGATCGTCAACCCAGGCGGTTTGGTGACTCTTGCGGCGGGAAACACACTGACCGTCGGTGCATCTGGCATTGACCTGAGCACGGCCACTCAGAATCTCACTTTAAACTCTGGTCTCACCTTACAAGGTCAACAAAGTTGGAACGCTGCCGCCAGCCGCACACTCAATGTTGCCGGCGTCTTCACTCGCGCCGGAGCCACGGTGGATTTCACCAACTTCAATGCCACAGCCACTCTCGGCACGCTAGCCAATGACGTCTCTGGCATTCTCGGCCCCTGGGCGACCACAGGCGCGACGACTTCGCTCAATTATGTGACAAGCACCGCAGGTGCGATCTCGGCCTTCACTAGCCAGACAGCGGCAACTGCTTCAGATTTATCCAACGTAAACAACCCGGCGATCAACTATTCGTTCGGTGCTGCAGCTACCCTGACCTCTCCGATTAACGCCAATACCTTGCGCTTTACGGGCAGCGGAGCCCTAGCGAATGCTGGTTTCACTACCACCCTCAATGGCCTGATGAATGCAGGTGTCGGCACTCTGACAACTTCTGGAACGGGCGATCTGATGATCGGCACCAACCGCGAGTTGATCATCACTGCTAACGCCCAAACCACCACCATTTCTAACCGTATCGTCGATAGCACGGCTGGCGCGTCGTCGGTGACTTATAGCGGGGGTGGCATATTGACGCTTTCCGCAGTGAACACTTACAGCGGCGGCACCACCGTGAATTCAGGGACGCTCAACGCCCATGGCTACAACGGCGGATCGAACTACCTAGGAACCGGAACCGTAACCATGAATGGCGGCACGGTGCTCAAGTCTTCTCATGCAGATGGCCAGCCCGTGGAATTGACTAATGCCTTTGTTCTCAATACTGGCACGGTAGGCATCCCCGTTCCTTTCGGCGGTGGCGCGGACTTTACGCTGCGCGGCACTATCTCCGGAACTGGCGGATTTTCCATCAGTGGCGGCACTCGCTGGCTGGCTCTTTATGGCACCAACTCGTTTAGCGGTGGTGTAATCCTCAACGATGGTAACAGTTTGAGAATCAACGCAGTTGGCGCATTAGGTTCAGGTAAGTTGAGCTTGGGCAACTCTGCAGCTGGAAGCTTGGTAACGCTTACTAATTTATCTATCGGCCAAGTGCCCAATACAATCGACCTGACATCGGGTCGGACTCTTACTGTGAACACGGGATTCGGTGGACTCAATCTTGCCGGAATGATTCAAAACACGGGGAGCCTGACAAAGAGTGGAAATAATACCCTGACTCTCTCCGGTGGCAACACCTACGCCGGTGCGACTAAAGTTACCGGCGGCACGCTTGCCTTGTCTAATGCCGGTTCACTCGGTGGCGGTGCCATGGACATTACCGCAGGAGCCACTGTTGCACTGAATTTCACCGGCACTCGGCGTATTTCAGCGTTGAGCTTCGCCACGGTGGCCCAAGCTGCTGGCACTTACGGTGCGGTAGGCTCCGGTGCGACGAATACCAGTGCTAACTTCACCGGCACCGGCACCTTGACGGTGGGCGGCACCGCTTTCGCAGTAACCACCACCAATTTGACGCTCACGAGCGGCAGCACCCCGGCAGCAGTCGGAGCACCACTCACTTTCACTGCCACAGTCGCGGGTAGCGTACCAAGCGGAAATGTGAATTTCTACGATGGCGTCACGCTTATCGGCACGCAGGCGCTGACTGGTACGACCGCGAGTTTCACTACTAGTAGCTTAGCGCTCGGTAATCATCCGATCTCTGCCCGCTTTGTCGGCGATGCGGCCAACGATCCGAGTGTCTCGGCAGCGACTGCCATCCTTATTAGTAATCCTACCGACATTTTGAGCTTCACTTTCCCCGGCTTACCCACGACGACCATCAGTGGAACCAATATCGCTGTGACCGTGCCGTTCTCGACCAACGTCACCGCACTTTCACCCACCTACATCCTTGCTTCTGGCGGTAATTGTACACCTGCATCCGGCTCCATTCAGAATTTTACCACTCCGGTCAACTACGTCGTCTCTGCCTCGGGATTTCCCGACAAGACCTACATCGTCACGATGACCAAGGCCGCTGCCACCAGCGCCAAAGACATCACTTCATTTGCATTCTCAGGATTTCCTGCCACTACCATCAGCAGCAATACTGTCAGTGTGACCGTGCCATTCGGGACTGCGATTACAAACCTCTCGCCTACTTACACGACTTCGGCCCAAGCCGTGGGTAGCCCGGTTTCTGGCACCCCCAGAAACTTTAGCAGTCCTCAAACCTACACGATCACAGCTGAGGATAGCTCGACTAAAAATTACACCGTCACAGTCACCGTTGCTCCCGCCAGCTCGGCC
>JANMYL010000242.1:0-4214 GCA_031382045.1 Akkermansiaceae bacterium
CCGATTTGGCGGCCGGTCTGCACCGGCTTGCCGGGGAGGACGAGCTTGCCGCGCTCGGCTGCGGCGGCGGCGACGAATGGCTCGAATGCCGAGCCGAGATCGCGACTGGAGCGGGTGCGGTCGAAGCGTGAATCGCTGTAATTTCGCCCGCCGATCAGGGCGAGGGTGGCGCCGGTTTTGATGTCGGTGGTGACGGCAGCGTATTGGATATATTCCGGCTCGGTGCCGGAAATGTGGCTGGCCTCGATGGGGTGCGGCCAGTATGGCTCGTGCTCGAGATCCTCGACGGCGCGGGTGAGTTCTGCTTCGAGCCGGTTCTGCCAGCCGGCGTCGATGGTGGTATAAACGTGCAGGCCACCGAGCTGGATCTCGTCGGTTTCCATGATGCGGTCTAACTCGCGGCGGACGGCTTGGAGGGCATACGAAGTCTGGGTTTCCCGCTCGTCTTCTTTCACGAGATGGACCGGCTCGGCGAGGATGCGGTCGCGGTGGGCCTCGTCGATGAGTTTCATGGCGATGAGGCGGTTGAGCGTCTGGTTCCGCTGCTCGATGGCGGCGTCGAGATTCCGAAACGGCGAGAAGATATGCGGCCCGCGGATGATGCCGACGACCATGGCGCACTCGCCCTCACTGAGGTCGTGGGTGGTTTTCCCGAAATAAGTCCGCGCGGCCTGCTCGATGCCATCTGCCCCGGCGCCGAAGTAAATCCGGTTGAGGTAATGGGTCAAAATCTCGTCCTTGGAGTAGCGCGACTCGAGGCGGAGGGTCAGCGCGATTTCGAGAAATTTCCGGTGCAGCGACTTCTGCTTCATTTTAAAGCAATTCCGCGCGAGCTGCATACTGAGAGTGGAAGCGCCTTGGGTGAAATCGCGGTCCTTGAGATTGCGAACGGTCGCGCGGAGGAGGCCCCGGACATCGATGCCGCTGTGCTCGAAAAACCTAGCATCCTCACGAGCTTGCAGGGATTTCACGAGGAAATCCGGGATGTCCGCACGCTTCACCAGCTTCCGCCCTGCGCCGCCGGGTGCGGTGATTTCCTCGCCCTTTCGATCGTGAAAAATCGTCCCGGCTGGCAATTTCGCGACCTCGTCCATGTCGAAACGCATCGCGAGTAGGAAGTAGAAAAATGCGAAGCCGAATAAGATGACCAGTGCCGCGATGGAGAATTGGAACAGCAATTTCACTGGCCCGTGCAGCCAGTCGGGAAGCCAACGCTTCCAAAACGAGGGTGGATGAATGGGGCGCCAAGTGGACATAATCGGGGTAACCGCTGAAAGTCGGAATTAATCGACGGGGATGGCTTTGAGCGGGATGTCGGCGTCTTCCTCGACGGGCTGAGCGCGGAGCGGGGGCGGCTCGGCGGTAGTTAGGGAGGACTCGTCTACGGCTTGAGCACGGGCTGGATGGAGCGGGCAGAGGTCGTTGGCGGGGAGCGCGATGTCTGCGGGGACCTGATCCTGATAGGCTGTGCCAGCGATTTGGCAGCCATTGGTCGCGCGCTTTCCTGAGTGGCGACAGAGTTCCATTTCGACGAGGTTGGACTTGCTATTGAGCTTGCCAGCTTTGTAACCGAGGCGATCGGCGGTTTTCATGATGTCCACCCAAACGGGCAGCGAAAGCGCGGAGCCGTAGCCGCCATTGATAGTTTTTTTCGGGGTGTCGAAGCCGACCCAGACGGCGCAGGTGAGCGTGGAGGTGTATCCGGCGAACCAAGCGTCTTTAAAATCGTTCGTGGTGCCGGTTTTGCCGCCACAGGGCTTATCAAAACCGAGGCGAGTGACGGAGGCGGCGGTGCCGTGGGTGGCGACCTCGTTCAGGATACGAGAAACGGACCAGGCCGAGCCATTCTTGGCGGCGGGATAGGACAGCGGCGGGGTGGCATAGAGGATATTGCCCTCGCGGTCCTTGATTTCGGAGATCAAATACGGGCGGTAACGAGTGCCATCATTGGGAAAAATGGTATAAGCTGTGGCGACTTCCCAAGGCGAGGCTTCCCACGAGCCAAGGAAGGACGAGGGATTTTCCGGCATGGGTGTTGTGAAGCCTGCCATCCGCGAGACTTCTTTGACGCGCGGGATGCCGGCGTAGTTTCCGACGCGGACGGACATGGTATTACGGGAACGAATGAGGCCGTAGGAAACAGGCTGCATGCCACCGAATTTACCGTCGGAATTGTGCGGTCGCCAGGTGCCGCCGCCTTTGATCTCGCCGCTCTCTATCGGGCCGTCACTGATACTGGTGTCCGGGCGGAGGCCGCGATCGAAAGCAGAAAGATAGACGAAGGGCTTGAAAAGCGAGCCGATCTGGCGGCGGGCTTGGGTGGCGCGGTTGAATCTCGATTCGTTGGCATCCCGGCCACCGATGACTGCCAGCACAGCTCCGGTGCGATTTTCCACGACGACGGCGGCACCTTGGATGTAGGCTGGCTCCTTGCGTTTTTCCGCAGAAACTTCGCGCCAAGCAGTGCGGGTCGGGTGGGAATAACCTGACAGTCGCTCAACTTCGCGAAGTTTCTTATCGAGCGCTTCTTCGCCTTTGCGCTGGATACGGAGGTCGATGGTGGTGGTGATGTTGAGTCCGCCGAGGTCGATATTTTCTTTTTCGAGAATCACTTCTAAGTCGCGGCGGATGGCATCCATTGCATAAGATTCCTGGTTTTCGCGTCGCCATTCCGGCCGGACTTCGATAGGCTCAGACTTGGCGGCATCCGCCTCGGCGCGGGTGATGACTCCGGCGGTGACCATGCGATCGAGGGTGGTGCCGCGCTCCCGGGTAGCGGCATCCATCGATTTAAAGGGATTGAACGAGTCTGGACCACGGACGATGCCGGCGAGCAGGGCCGCCTGTGAAAGCGTGAGCTCGGACGGGTGTTTCTCAAAGTAAATCCGGGATGCCTCGCCGACGCCTTTAATCTGCCGCCCCCAGTTAATTTGGTTGATGTATGCTTCGAGAATCTCGTCCTTTTCCAGCGAGGCTTCGAGGCGGAATGCGATGGCAATTTCGAGCATTTTGCGATCGAGCTGGCGGGCCGTGTCGCCGCGGTTTTCGCCACGTTTGAGCTGGAAAATATCAGAAACGAGCTGCTGGGTGAGAGTTGAAGCCCCTTCCTTTTTGCCTCCGAGGTTTTTTAGGACCGCGCGACCGATGCCGATGAGATCGACGGCACCGTGTTGGTAAAATCGCTCGTCCTCGCGGGCAAGGATGGCCTTACGGAAATTCTCGGCGACTTGGTGGAGCGGCACGAGAGAGCGTTTTTCACCGTGAATGCGGCCGATTTCCTCGCCGAGGCGGTCGTGGACGATTGAGCGCTCGGGCATCTCGTGGATCTTCGCTAGATCGTATTTCTGGGCGCGGACGCCGTATGCCACAGCCAAGAAGGCCAGGACGTAAAGACCCGCGACGATGGGATATCCTGCAAGGCGGAGCAGGAATTTCACCGGCGTGGCGAAGGGGCGGGTGAGCAGATTGAAAAGTAGGAACGGCCAGAACAACAGCAATGATAGCCCACTGGGGCTACGCCAAGGGAGGCTTTCCGCAGTTTCTTGACTGCGGTGTTTGGTTTCTTGGGGGTTTGGTTTTGGCATCGTTACGTGAATCCTAAATGATACTCCGCTAACGATCCATCCTTGTTTACAAATAAGCCTCCGGGCGCCCACCTCTTGAATGAGATCGGTATGCCAAGAATTAAAGCCAAGGTGGCCAGTTTAGATGACTTGAGGGCGCTCCAGCATAATCGCCGTGCGGCAGGCACGATACGCAGCCGCTCAGATGGCTGGCAGCAGAGCGTCAAGGTTCTACGTGCGGTTCGGCCTAATAATGCCATTCAAAGCAAACTTATGGATCAACTCTGTGATTACCCGTGATTACCCGTGACCTTACTTATTTCCTGTTTAATTATCTGATTGAGATCTGGACCGCTAGAAAATTATAGCTAGATTAATTGCTGTTTGTTGGTGTCAGATTGAAGGTGGATTTTTTCCTGTCTCACATTCCTAGGAGGTAGTCGATGACGATACCGGTGACATGGCGAAGCAGTGAGGATTCCTGATGAATCATTGGGGAAGAGGCCGAAGACTCGGGTGCAGCGCTTGATCGATGAACAAGGTATTCGCACATGTTGGAGATGTGCCAGCGCTGGCGGCTCGCTTAGGGGCTATCCACTGTTATTCCTCTATCAATTCAAATCTCCCAAGCCACGCGCTTGTCGCCGTTTT
>JANMYL010000276.1:0-8531 GCA_031382045.1 Akkermansiaceae bacterium
CATCTCTGGGGTCAGGATGACATAGTGAATAGTAAATGGGGTCAGAGTACACGGATTAACATTTATCTTGCCCTGAATGGGGTCAGCGCTCTCGGTTTCACATATTCGGGGAGTCCAAGACCCGATGCTCGTGGTAATTTACTCCTTCACAAAGCAATCCAATCGGGGTCATCTTCCGCCACCTTGCCTCGGATACTTTCACTTTTTCTGACACCCCTGACATCTCTAGTTTTCCTGTGGTTCGCGATAATTTCCGCATGGGGCAGCCTTGCGGTTCAGGGTCGCGCCACTCTCGCTGGCCAGCTCGCAGCCGTGCATCCGCATGGCGGATTCGCCATGGAGGTGCAGGCCGCCCCTGGCGCAAACCACTTCCCGCTCGTCGTCACCGAGGCCGATGGCACCGTGACCACCAAATATGTGGATCTGCTGGTGGAAAACTCCATTCCGGTGATTCACAGCCATGATCTCAACGGCAACTTGGAATCTGTGGCCCCGTAAGCCACGCCCGGTTCCCCCACCCGCACTTGAGATGCGTCAGAATTCTGGACCAAAAGACATCAAAATCCTAGCTTAGTCAGAACAAATGCCTTGCATGACTGTTGTGTGGAGCTTAGCAATAATTTTATTATATTCTATCTCTGCCTTTATGAAAAGCCTCACTCCACTTCAAAAATTTGGAATACAAATACTCACACCCGTTCTGGTGTGGGTTTGTTTGACGATTTCTATACGCGGTCAAGTCCCTGTATTAATAGAACCTGGGATGATCGAAAAAATTAAGAATAATACCTTTCCCGACCTCGGTCAGCATAACTACAATAAGACCTACAATCTCGGGGCAACAGGTTTACGGGGGTGGATCTACATCAATGGCAGCGATGCAGGTTATGATGGAACGATGACCGACAAAAGCAGAGAGATACTAATCTCAACGGTCGGAGCGAATACCCCAGCAGCAGGGATTATCGAGGTAGATGATGTGATCCTCGGTGCAAACTCGACAAACAGCGGGGATGTTCCAAATTTTGATAAAGACTGTCGTAAGGAATTCGGTAAGGCACTTGGCGCTTCCGAAATAACTGGAACTTTACGAGTTAAGCGTTGGCGTGCAGGTAATGAAGCATACGTAAATATCCCCATTGAACCGCTGGGCACATACACCTCTACCGCTCCGTATAATTGCCCGAAATCCGAAAAAATTCTCAAAGGAGCGAGAGATTATATGGTGAGCAGGCTTCTAGCAGATCCCGAGTTCTTGACAAGCAGCCGCTCTTACGCGAACTCAATCAACGCACTAGCATTACTCGCCGGTGTAGTTCCTGGGAGTACCGACTACACACAAGTCAAAGAAAGTTTACGAGACTATGCTCTTTCATTAACTCCTCCAGATTTAGCACTCTTAGAATGTGACGCTTGGGAATGGGGCTACGCCTGTATTTTTCTCAATGAATATTATCTACGCATCATGGAGGATCGGAACTCCGACCCGGACTTCTATAATTCAAGTCTGGTCGCGCAGATTCTCGCTAGAGCAAACGGCTATACAATCGCATTGTCGCGAGCCCAAGGTCAATATGGAACCTTCGGCCATGGAGGATCAGAATTACGAATAGGTGGTGGGTTAAATGGTCCGATTCCATCATACGGCACGATTCACGCGGCAGGAATTCCAGCAAATATCGGCATCGTTCTTGGTAAGAAAGTGATGGAATTAAACGGTGGTCAAGCAAGTGCAGAAGTGGGGCCAGCCGTGGAACGGGCTACCAAATTTTTTGCCTTCTATGTTGATAAAGGATCGATTCCATACGGTGAAGAAGGACCATGGATTGAACACGGTCACTGCTCTAATGGGAAAGACCAAATGGCTGCCGTGTTGTTTAGTTTACATCCGAGCAAACCTGCAGAAGCAAAATATTTTTCGCGAATGAGTGTATCAAGTTATCGCGGAGTTGAGTATGGACATACCGGGCAAGGTTTCAGTCATCTCTGGGCAGCGCTTGGCGCAAATACAGGCGGTAATTTTGCAATGGCAAAATTCATGGAGAAAGTTCGTTGGCTTTATGACTTAAAAAGACGCACAGATGGCTCCTTCGTCTACGAAGGACAGGAGCAATACGGTGCCGGTGAGACCGTGGGTCAAACTTATCTAGGAGCTACCAGCGACAATGACGGCGAAAGCTATTCTGACCTAAATCCTACCGCATTTTACCTTCTAGCATATAGCGTCCCGCTAAAGCGGATCTATTTAACTGGAAAAAATTCAACACATTCTTTAAGTGATGAAACTGCAGTTGAGGCAATTGCCGCTGCAAATATCCGCGAAACTTGTAAGACCTTCACAATAGATCAATTGATAACTGCCTTGGCCGACTATGACCCAATCGTCCGCCAAGATGTTGCAATCCATCTTGCTGGACGTCCCTTATCAACTGCAGATGTGACTCGATTGATCAATGCGATTACAGGGTCTAACCCGACTAACGATCCCCGTCTCCGAATGGGAGCTTGTCAAGTGTTAGGAATACGCCGAACGAGAGCCGCCTTGCCCGCACTAAAAGAACGACTGTCAGACACAAATGGATGGGTACGTGCCCAAGCCGCCAGAGCATTGAAGGAATTTGGGAGCGATGCAGAAACACAACTGGCAGGTATGCTCAACGCGTTCATCGCTAACTCAGTAGATTCGGAGACCATTGACTGGGTCGATCCCGTCCACGTAAGTAATATCTTCTTGGCGGATACCATTTTTGGTGGTGATGGCGTTAGCGCATCAGCGTTAGATGCATTTGACAAGAACTTAACTTTTACGGCGTTGGAGAAGGGGTTGCGCGAACCAAGCAACGTAGGGCGGTCTATGCTGCAAAACTTTGTCGCAAAGCTGAGTCTTGATGAGGTCAAAAGGCTCGCCCCGGCGTTAGTTAGAGCCGGAAAGCAGCCAGCACCGGGAAATAGGATGAACCCTGGGGAAATCCGCGACGTCATTACAAAGTTGTTTTCAAAATATAAAATTGAGGAAGGAATCCCCCTTACTCTCATGCTCAAGGAGCAACATTGGCATGGTAACGATATGAGTCCATTTACTCTATTACAATCGTATGGTAGTGCCGCAAAAGAGGCACTGCCCACCTTGAGAAAATGGGAAGCTCACTTACCTGAATTTTATAGAGATCCATCTATCAGAGACATCATCGATGAGGAAACTGGGATAGAACGTTACGGAGCAATAGAAAGGTCAATCAGGACTACAATCAACGTGATTGAAAATAGCACGGCTCCGCAAGTTACGGTTAACTTCAAAACACTCGTAGCAAGTGCCGCCCCACCTATTTATGGATTGACAACAGTCAACACAAACCTTCGCGCTGAAATGAGTGACCTCGACGGTGGAATAGGTCATGTCAGCTGGAGAAAATTGACAGGACCAGGCCCGGTGGTTTTCAATCCCACAAAGAGAAGCGCAAGTGAATACACAAACGCCTCATTTAGTGTACCAGGAACCTACGTGCTTCGAGCCACAGCAGTTGACAGCTCAATTTTAGATCCACTTATTTGGGTGACAAAAACCTTGGGTTACTACGATTTCAAAACCTATGAGGAGAATCTTGGAGCAGTTACCAAGGACATTACTGTGATAATAGCCTCTGCTCCAGAATTACCAGGGATCCCGGTTTCAAATGGCTTGGTTCTACGGATGGATGCCTCACAAATCTCTGGTGTCTCAGAGGGGGTGCAGCTCAATCAGTGGTCCGACATGTCCGGTGACGGGAATCACGCGTTTCGCCAAAATGGGTCAAGTGCGGGTTTTCCCAAATACATCACTAACGGGATCAATGGCCTACCCGCGATAAGATTTAACTCGGGATCCAATGACAAAGGCGATTCGTTAAAGTTTACACGAATACCAACAATCCGAACTGTCTTTTGGGTATTGAAGGAAAACCCAGGATTGACCAAAGGCCATTTTTTATTAGGCGACAGTGAAACCTATCATTTTCATCGCGGGGCAACTCCTAACGGTCCCCTCTGGGATGGGACGTATACATCCCCGCAGATTCGTAACGGGACGACAAAGTTAATGGGTAACGTAATCAACGGAACCACTACTTCCCTACCCTCAGGCAGTTTCCAATTGGTTTCACTCGTTACCACTGGAAACGTATCCGCAGACCAAATCTGTCAGGATCGAATCTACAACGGCAGTTGGCAAGGAGACATCGCAGAGATCTTGATCTATGATCGGCCTTTAAACGGTGATGAGGAAACTAAAGTAGGAACTTACCTGAGCGACAAATACGGTCTTACCACCACCTACAAGGCACTACCTGTTTCGAACGGTCTGGTCTTAAGAATGGATGCTTCACAAATCGGCCGCACAGTGGATGGTGCACAGCTCAATACATGGAATGATACATCCGGTGCTGGTAATCATGCAGTTCGCCAGTTGGATTCAAGCAACGGATTTCCTAAGTGGGTAGCAAGCGGGGTGAATGGACTACCTGTGGTCCGTTTTGATTCAAGTAACCGGGTAGCAGGTGACTACTTCAAGTTCAATCGAATCACTGATATTCGGACTGTTTTTTGGGTGCTAAAAGAGAAGGCAGGTCTCACGAATGCGCCATTTTTGTTAGGAGATGATACAAATTACGATTTCCATCGAGGGAGCAACAACGGTCCACTTTGGAATCCTACCTACGCGGCAGCTGAAATCCTAGGCGGAGTCACCAAGCTTATGGGGAATACTATCAATGGGAGCTCGACTCCCTTCCCCTCTGGAAGCTTTCAATTGGTTTCTTTAGTGACTACAGGTAACGTGCGAGCAAACCAAATCTGCCAAGATCGGTTATCACATGGTAGCTGGCAGGGTGATATAGCAGAAATCCTTATTTATAACCGAGTCCTATCTGCAACTGAGCAGGCAATGGTTGGGAGTTATCTGACAAAAAAATATCAACTATCCACCAATTATCCAGCTACGATCTCTACGATTCCTGCGGCGGTCGCTGCGGTGGCAGACACAACCGGCAAGATCCGTGTGACTTGGAATGCTGTTCCTGGAGCGATAGGTTACCAAGTATCGTCCCGCAATACCCAAACTGGTATCGAGCAAACGATCACTAGCGTCACTTCACCTTGTGAAGTAACCGGTCTCACTACGGGGGTAGTCTACGAATTTAAGGTCTCATCTCTCTACCCAAGTAATGTTCGTAGCGTCTACTCATCTTCTGTCTCAGCCACACCGGGCTCGGCACTGGGCTACGCTGCTTGGGCTGGCAATTCCCTACAGGGATTGACTCCTGGTTCAAATGACAAACCTATGGATGACCCAGACCGCGACGGGGTTTGCAACTTAATGGAGTTTGTCCTGGGTGGCCCACCGATGACATCTTCACAGACTATCTTACCTGTGCTTAGGAAAGACGGGGAAAATTGGTTTTTCGAATACACCCGCAGTGATCTATCTCAGGCTACAACGACGCAGGTTGTCGAGTTCAGCAGCGATCTCACTCAGTGGGGCCAAATCAGCATCCCGGCAGATACCCGCTTGAGTGACGGTGTAGTGATTACGGCGAGACAGGTCAGAGTCAATATCCCCACCGTGGGTGGTAATCACAAATTTGTCCGCTTAAAGGTGTCTCAGTGAAGATTTATCCCACCTTAAATATCGTGATAGATAGAGTCTGTCTCATTGTCCGTGATTTGTAACTCTAGCGTCACATGAAATTAAAATTGTTAGGCAGGGTGATTTGAGTTTGATCCGGCTTTTTCGTCGTTGGACTGCCAATTAATAGATTCGGATTCAACATTTTTCCCGGCGAGATAAGCTGTCACTTCGTTTGTTAATTCCTTGACCGAGCCGATCCTGCTATGCAGGTAGGCTATTACTAACAGACTCGTCTTAGTTTCAGCTATATTCAACCAACTGCCTTGTTTGGGCGTCCACCGCATCCCGAAGCGTTCACACAAAGCACGCGCCTCCTCGGGTGGGAAGGCTTCGTAAAGCGAGGTAAGGGGTCAACAGAACCCCACTGTCTGGCGGTGGCAATTTGAGCGTAGGATGCCCATCCTATGGAAACCAACATCGGGCGCGCTGCCGGTTGAGAGCGCCTGCGTTTTCCTCACGCAAGCGTTTCTCGATCTGGTAGATGCTACCTGTCAGAAGCAGGATGCGCGCGGCGATGCGTGGATGCTCTTGGCGGGCTTCTTTGAATTTCCACGTGATGTGGGTGAGGCAGGAGACGGGAGTGATCTCTAACTTCGCGTGGCGCTCAATGAAGGTGCGGTAGGCACGCAGGCCGTCACATTTTAAGTGACACACATTTTGAGTGACAGTCAAATTGACTATCCTTGAGCTCTCAGACGAAATAGTCCGCGAGACTCTGAACTTCAACCCACTCGCCCATGTCCAGCAGATGAAAAAATATTCGCCTATATCAGCCACGGCTTGGTAGGGAGTTTCGAATTTGACATGCACCGGATGAAGCCCCCGGCAAATTTCCAAGAAATCTGCCGACACCATCTCGACCACGATGTACCGCTCCCCTCCAAGCCACCATACGGCTCCAAGCTTTTTTGCGGCTTCGAGGCGCTGGCCGCGAGCACTTCACTTGCATCTCACCGCCCGCCTGCTTAGATCGTGGTCCGGTGCATCACCGGCCAATTTTTAACCGACTAATAACTATGGGAAGACATTTCGAATGCCGCCGCCGGGCGAAAGAATCGCGTTGGGCCACGATGTCCAAAGTTTTTCCTAAGCTGGCCAAATCCATCACCATGGCCGCCAAAAGCGGTGGCCCAGACCCGGAGTCCAACGCTACGCTCCGGGTGGCCATCAATAACGCCAAAGCCCAGAACCTCTCGAAGGAAAATATCGAAAATGCCATCAAACGCGCCGCCGGTAAGGACGCCGCCGACATCACGGAAGTCACCTACGAAGGCAAAGGCCCGCACGGCTCGCTCTTCGTCGTGGAGTGCGCGACGGACAATTCCAACCGCACAATCGGCAACTTGAAGATCATTTTTAACAAAAACGGCGGTCAATTGGTGAATGCCGGCCAACTCGATTTCATGTTCACCCGCAAATCGGTCATCGAGTTCCCCGTGCCCGCAGGCCGCGACCTCGAAGAACTTGAACTTGAACTCATCGACGCAGGCCTTGAAGAGCTCTCGGTGGAAGGTGGCGTCGTCTCGGTTATCGGTGTACTTGGCGCCTTTGCCAGCCTCAGTCACGCCGTCGAAGCGGCCGGCATCGTCCCCACGAAATGCAGCCTCCAACGCCTGCCAACTCAGCCGGTCGAGCTGACCGAGGAGCAAATGGAAGAGGTGGAAAACCTACTGGACAAGATCGAAGACGACGACGACGTGCAGGTGGTTTTCACAAACCTTGCTTGAGCGCTGCGAGCTTCTTTTCCACGCGCTCCAGATCGCGCTTTGTCTTGCGATGTTCCGGAAATTTTATGAAAAAACGGCCTATGAATCGAAAATTGCGCTGGATTCCGTTGGCCGCCATTCTTATCGCGGTCTGTCACGGTGCGGAAATCATGGCCTACAGGTTTGCATGCGAACCTGTCATTTCCAACCCGTTGGCTCAGCATCCTCTGTTGAAACAAGCACCTACTCCCACCGTCTTTATAGCAACGGACGATGTGCTTTATGATCTCACGCTCGCGTTTCGCGACGTAAGGCTGCCGCTGGAAAATAGCTGGGTTATTTGGAATCAAACTCAGCGCCTGCTGGTGGTCCACGGTGTCATGTTGGACCAATGGCGGATCGAAGAATTGACCGGCTTTCGAAAACAAACCCGCCACGCCAAACTGACCATCGACTGGATTCATTCCGAGAAACCCGAGGAATTTCCTGTGCAGAACGCCGCTATTTTTACCTCACTGGGGCTTCTCGGGAAATCTGGAATGAAGTCGAGTGCATCCGCAAAAATGACGGATGCCAGCGGTGAATGGTCCGTTTCCGTCGTTGCGGAACCGACAATTCTGGACCGGGGTGGTATTTTTACCCGACTTGCACTCGACTGGAAAGGTCCAGACGGGAAAATTACGCAGCATGGCAATATCTTGATCGCTATGCTCATCGACGATGCAAAGACGATGAACGTGGCATCATGGTTTGTCGCAGGTCATGGACCGGCTTGGCAAATCCAAGCGACTGCGGACATCCTCCTCTCCGACGGGTCGTCCTGGCGCGAGGCTCGCCTCAGGCAAGAGGGCGGGCAAATCTCTATTTGCAAGGCTATCACAACGTCATCCGAATGGGTAACAATCCGCGAAGCATTACCTGGGAATAATCGCAAGCTGCTGGCCAAGGTGCTTCCAAGCGAGACCATCCGCGCGCTTGCGGCTGTGCCAGCAGAGCCAGATGTTGCAGTCGATCCATTTGCCGTGCAAGCGGAGTCTCTACCCGTTCCCCTGTGCAATCTGCCTGACGCGATTGTCCCGGATCATCTTAAGGATTGCCTCACCAAGCCATTATTTGATCTGCAAGGATTGCTCCGTGACGCAGGAGTGGCAGTAGAACCAGGC
>JANMYL010000277.1:0-4467 GCA_031382045.1 Akkermansiaceae bacterium
GTGTTGGCGATGGCAGCGTTAAAGGTCGCTACGTCGGTGTTGGTCGTGCCGCTAGTAGCACCCGGCGCGGCGGGATCGCCAGTCCAATTGGTGATCGTCGACCAATTGCCATTTACCGTGGAGCCACCATCCCAAGTCTGGCTGGCCGCTTGGGCAAAAGGCACCACGAGCGAACCCGCTAAAATAAAGGCTGGGAAAGCTAGGCGGCTGGCGTGTTTGGGTTTCATGATTTAGGGAACTTAAAATTGGGTTAGTAAACTTGACTCTCAATTTTTTGAAAATTTAACAGGAAAATCCAAGCCAAAAATTTCAAAATCTTACGATGGCTAATGTGCGACAACTGGATCGATAGAAACACATGTTTTGCATCGGTAATTTTGTTGCATTATAAATCGAGCTCACCATGGATTTTCGAGTTTGTATGGCTTGCTTCATAATAGAACGCTGTAAAGTTTTGATTTTAGAATCGCTTGATGGGTAGTTTATTTACCCTTGCAAAGGTCTAGCAGCGTAGCGAAAAAAATCGTGTAGGAACGGGATTTTTGTTACGCCTTAACTACTGAAAATAGGTCAGTTATATTTTTTGTGATGACTCTGAAATTGATCTTCACATCGGCAAATTTAGCGACTGCCTTCACGTCTTTATTCTTCTTTTCCATGATCACTATGAACTTCTATCAAATCAGACGACTAGCTTTCTCAAACACTCTCAGATTCCTCAAAACAGGCGTTTTTTCGCGATTCCACACCACTGGCAACTCAGTCCAGCCAGTCTCCTATGTGGCATCCACCTTTGTACATGCACTTCTGTGCGAGCGTTGACGGCACTGGCGGGCTTTTTACCGGAGATCGCTTAGAAGCCACGCAGCAGTCCCAGTGCAGCACTGATTCTGATGAGCTGCACTGGGACTGCTGCCTAACTGTATCTCCGATATTTTTTCGGTGTATGGTTCGATACTTATTTCGCTCATTTCCATGAGCTAAAACATGGTATCTCCATTTGTGATGCGACGGAACCTCTCTTAACTCCTCAAGAAGTATTTTCAGTGTCTGCTCCAATCATGCAGCATGTGTCCTCTTTTGATTGTTCAATTTAGTTTGAACTCTCTGGCGATTTCCCTTAAATTCTGTTGCATGGGTGGTATGCCGGACGGAGAACAATACAAAATGGACCCCTTGGAGTGCCAAGTGGTCGCCATGTTTGTGGACGGCGTGCGCGTGCTTGGCCTGCCCCGCTCGATCGGTGAAATCTACGGCCTGCTCTTCATTTCTCAAACCGGCCTGTCCCTGGATGACATCGTCCAACGCCTCGGCATTAGCAAGGGTTCAGCCAGCCAAGGACTGCGAACACTCAAAAGCCTTGGAGCAGTCCGCGAAACCGACGGTGGTGCCGACCGCCGCACTTATTACGAACCGGCAATCGAGCTTAAACGACTGGCTGGTGGCTTCATTCGCGAGCAAATCCGCCCACACCTCGAGAACGGCAAAACCAAGATTGACCGCTTGGCCTTGAGCGCCCGCGAAATCGAAGACCCTGAGCGCCGAAAATTCCTTGGTGAGCGGGTCGAGCGCCTCGAAAATTGGATGCGCAGCGGCGGACGAGTCCTCCCCGTGCTCCAAAAACTGCTGGGACAATGACCTCCGCACCCCGAACTTTTCCAGAATGGTTCTGCCTCCGCTGCCAGACCAAACGCGAACACATCGCCGCTGGCCACCTCCGTGAGCTGGAAGGCATCGAGGTTTTCTGCCCGCGCCTCCGCTACCGCAAAGCCACGCGCCGTGGTAAAATCTGGTGGGTCGAGCCGATGTTTCCCGGCTACGTGCTGGCAAAATTCGAGATGGTAGAGATGGAGCGCGCCGTCACATTTTGCCACGGCGTCCGCGGTCTTGTCCGCTTCGGCTCCAAAATCCCGCCCGTCCCAGAGTCGTTCGTCGAGGCGATCAAACATGAAATTCTCAACCGAAAAGGAGCCGAGCACCACGAGCTCGTCACCCTCAGCCCAGTCATCCAAATCGGCGATGATGTGGAAGTCGCTCACGGGCCGTTCCAAGGGATGCAAGGCACCGTCATCTCCGTCCCGTCTGCCACGGAGCGGGTGAAAATCCTCATCGAATTCCTCGGAAATCCGCAGGCAGTTGATATAGACCTCTTTTCTATCCTCCTACCCAGACGTCCGACTCCCTGAAAAACCCATCGTTTCCCCGCGTTTGAAACCTGACTCATCCACCGACTTCTTGATCATCGGTGCCGGATTTTCCGGCCTCGTGATCGCCGAACGCATGTCCGCCGCAGGCTGGAAATGCGTCGTCGTGGACCGTCGCAACCACCTCGGGGGAAATGCCCACGACGGCATCAACGCCGCCGGTGTCCTCATCCATCACTACGGCCCGCACTATTTCCGCTCCAACTCGCCGCGCATCGTCGATTACTTATCCGCTTTTACCGAGTGGCATCAAGTGAACTACACCATCAAAAGCCACGCCCGCGGCCGCTACTGGAGCTTCCCCATCAATCTCAATACCTTCGAAGAATACTGCGGTCGGTCCGCCACCACCGAGGAATTCACCGCTTGGCTCGAACAAAAACGAATCCCCATCGCAGATCCGCAAAACTCCGAAGACGTCATCATTTCCCAAGTCGGCCGCGAGCTTTACGAGCTGTTTTTCGAAGGCTACACGCTCAAACAATGGAAGCGCCACCCGCGTGAACTCGACGCCTCTGTCTGCGGCCGCATCCCCATCCGCACCAACCGCGACGACCGCTACCTCTCCGAATCCTTCCAAGCCCTGCCCAAAAACGGCTACACAGCGCTGTTTGAAACGATGCTCAATGCCTCACCCGGCGTCCAACTCCACCTCGGCGTGGATTTCGAAGAAGCACGCGCCCGCTGGAGTCACAAACACCTCATCTTCACCGGCGCGATCGATGAATTCTACGACCGTCGCTTCGGACCACTGCCCTACCGCTCGCTGCGCTTTGAGCACGAATCATTTTCCGCCGCAGAATTGCGCGACCGCGAGCCGATTTCCGGAAAACCCGGCTTCTGGCAACCCGCGATGCAAGTGAACTTCCCAGAACCCGAAATCCCGTTCACCCGCATCGTCGAGATCAAGCACGCCACCGGCCAGCAGATCGACTCCACCACCATCGTCCGCGAGCTTCCCAAGGATTGGACGCCCGACGACGAGCCGTTCTATCCAGTCCCCGCGCCCGAAGCCCGCGCAGCCTTCCTCCGCTACTCCGAGCTCGCCGCCGCCGAGCCCCACACCAGCTTCATCGGCCGCCTCGCCACTTATCGTTATTATAACATGGACCAGGTCACCGGCATGGCCATCGCCGAGGCAGACAAACTCATTCTTAAATACAGCACAAATTTATGACAAAACTCTTCATCGCAGGCCATCGCGGCATGGTCGGCTCCGCGCTCATCCGCCAGGCCGAAATACTCGGCGACTACCAGCTCATTACCGCCACCCGCGACCAGCTCGACCTCTGCGACCAACGCGCGGTCTTCGATTTCCTCGCCGCAGAAAAGCCGGACGTCGTCATCATCGCCGCCGCTAAAGTCGGTGGCATTCACGCGAACTCCACTTACCCGGCGGACTTCATTTACGAAAACCTCTGCATCGCCTCAAACCTCATCGAAGGCAGTCGCCGCGCCGGTGTGTCACGCGCGCTGTTCCTCGGCTCATCCTGCATCTACCCGAAAATGGCACCCCAGCCGATGCCCGAAGACTGCCTGCTCAGTTCACCACTGGAAGTCACGAACGAGGCCTACGCCATCGCCAAAATCGCAGGCCTCAAACTGTGCCAACACTACCGCGCCCAGCACGGACTGATGTATCACAGCGCCATGCCCACCAACCTTTACGGCCCCGGCGACAACTATCACCCGGAGAATTCCCACGTCATCCCCGCGCTCATCCGCCGCTTCCACGAAGCCAAAGAGCGCGGCGATGCCAGCGTCACCATCTGGGGCACCGGCACCCCGCGCCGCGAGTTCCTCCACGTCCACGACCTCGCCACCGCCTGCTTCCACCTGCTTTCATTGGACTCGCCTCCAGACTGGGTGAACGTCGGCGTGGGCGATGACGTGACCATCCTCGAACTCGCCACTCTGGTCGCTAAAACCACTGGCTTCAGCGGGCAAATCCTCACCGACCCAAGCAAACCGGACGGCACCCCGCGCAAGCTACTCGATATTTCAAAAATCCAAGTCACCGGCTGGCAGCCCCAAGTCCCCTTCGCGGAAGGCCTCGCCGCCGCCTACCAGGATTTCCTCGCCACTCTAGCCACTGGCGCTGCGCGTCTTTAAAAAATCACTCACACCTTTCATGAAAAAAGCACTCATCACCGGCATCACCGGCCAAGACGGATCCTACCTCGCGGAATTCCTGCTCGAAAAAGGCTACGAAGTCCACGGCATCAAGCGCCGTGCCTCGCTCTTCAACACCCAGCGGATCGAC
>JANMYL010000035.1:0-3240 GCA_031382045.1 Akkermansiaceae bacterium
GCGGCGACCAACCGGATCCGCAGATCGATCAGGCATCGTTGCCATCCGCATGCATGATTTGACCGCGCTTTTATTTAAAAAGCGTGTCCACTCCCATCGCAGATTTACGCAGAAACTTAGGCATCGCTGCGGGGTCACGTGGACGCAGGGAGCGAAAGATAAATCCGGATAGATACAGGATAAAAATACGGTCCACCCAACGATAACCGCGCTTCCGCCGAAGTAAAAAGCTCGCTGCCATCGCAAGCATACGGCGTGTCACGGGAAATGGCTCGAAGGAAACCTTAATCCGGTAGCGCGAACGATTTTCCTTTGGCCAGCGCAGCTTGTAGGCAATCTTATCTGCTCGAATCCGAGCGACGATAGATTCATCAAAGGGCAAGAAACAGTATCTGCGCGCAAGTAAGACGAGATGGAAAAAGTCGCACATGTGTTCGATGTCGTCCGTCGGAAGCCCGGCTTCGCGCGCCAGCGAGATCATTTGTGGAAACAGCGCTGCAGCCGCCTCGCCGTCCGATAATGCGTTTTTCGGATCGCTTATAAAATGCGCCATCACCTTGCGCACGCCGTGATTGATGAAGAGAGAATCCCAGTAAACATGCAGTAGCGGCGGAATACGAACACGCCGAAAGAACAGCTTCTGTCGGGCGAAGTCCCGTATATATAGAAGTTCTCGAATCACGGTGTCGGCGTGATGTATAAGCTCAAGTGCCGCGACCGTCCGCTTTGTCCCGAGAAGATTTTTCACGGCCGAATCCGCCGGCTTTCCATCTCGGAAAACTGTGATGACAGCCTCCGTATTGAGCCGGATCCAGATGTCCCGGCCATCAGCTTCTAAATAAGCGCGCCGTCGGAAGCGATGCCAGCCGCCAGTTTGACACCACACTGAGATTCCCACGAGGTTTTCCACCTGTGAGAGTTCTTGTGCGAAGCGTTCGCAATCCCAGCCGATAAACGACGGGTACTCGCCGGCACCCTCGTATTCCCTGCGGGCCTGCAGCTCCAGCAGTTTGCGCTGCTTCACCCTGAAGAAAGCTTGGTTGAGCGGGATATAGCGAAAAAAATCGCTTTCGCCGTGCTTCATAGAAACAATTAGATTAGGCGAATCGAGACCTTTCAACGTTTTTTCCAATGTGCCGTGGTGCCAAATTAGATCTCCGATGCGGTGCGCCCCCACCGTCCAGGTCCGGAAAATTAGATCCTTGCCGCATCGTTCAAACTCGGGCAATAGCACACGTAGTAGGCGGTTTGCCTCTCCGGCACTGCGTAGGTGGAGGCGCGTCCGGATTGGATCCTGCACGTCGTTCCCGTCGCTCTCGCCGATGCGTAGAATCAACCCTGCGAGTTGTGGGAAATCCTTCAAGATTCCCCTAACTAAGCTCACATAGTAAGCTTCTAACTTTACTGGATCATCGCCCATCACCTTAGCCAAAGCGGGCGTCATCGGGAGCACATCGGTCGTGAGATAGACCCGCAATCCGAACTCATGGTGCAGCATGTCGAAGAATCCTCTGAACTTTCCGCGCAAGAAATGAATGTGAGTGGCCACCTCTGGTTCATGCAGCGGATGGGGCGCGAGGTGCGCCAAGTCATCTAAAGAAACAGCGTTATATCCTTGAGCAGAGATTTGGCGTGCGAAATCCCGCAGCTCATTTTCTATCAAATCCCAGTCTTCTGGACTCGCATCCAACAAGTGCAGAAAAGGAATCTTGGACCAGTTAATCCGCATCCGGTTGTAGCCGCGAAAAAAAGGACCGATCGCGTCGATGAGATATAATTCCATGCCAATACTCAAAAACCTACATCTTGCAGGAGATCATCGACGAGCGCTCAATCTTGACGGAATCGTCACAGCTCTCAGGGATTCCGCGCGTTCGACAAGGTTAACCCACATTTCCGGTTCTAGCCGGGGCAGTTTCAGATCGTTAGTAAATAAATGTTAGGTAATCAAATCAGTGTTCACTTACTAATTCCGTCAAAGAGCCATGCAAATTTAATCTGAAATCGCAAATTTTGGGACAGGCTCAGAATGGTGCGGGGTGTCTCATCGTCTCAGCTCTGTTTACACAACTTTTACGAAACTATTGCGTGGCGTTCACTCATCCGTGTTGGCAAGGTGACAGGATGAAGCCGCTATGAAACAAAACACATCCAACCGTCGCCCGGCCTTGCTGGCTTTATTGTCCGTCACCTTCGCCACTTGCTCGGCTCTGGCGCAGAAGCCGGAGTCGCCAACTCCTACCGTCGATATCGAAAAGTCAGACCCGTTCCTGAAGTCCACGACTGATGGCGCGTCAAGTTCCACCACAGAGCTGTCTGTGGAAATGCTCAACGCCCAAGCTCAAGTCCTCTTCACCCGCGGTGAAAAGGAAAAGGCGATCCGACTCCAGAAAGAGGCCGTTGAAAAGGCCGAGAAGACCCTCGCCAAGAGTCTTGAAAACCTCGCCAACTACCAAGGCAAGCCGAGCATCAATGAACCCATCGCGCGCAAACTGCGCGAAATCATCATTCCGAAACTCGACTTACGAGAAACACTACTCGAAGATGCGATAGATTTCCTCCGAGTGCGTTGCAGTGAGCTGGATATTAACGAACCGGATCCAGCCAAGAAAGGGGTGAATATCGTGGTGGTGAAGTTGAGAGAGTTCGCTAAGGCGGTCCCTGTTGCTGAAGGGACTCCTGATAAGGGAACTAAAGACATCGCTAAGGCGGTTCCTATCCCTGAAGGGACGCCTGATACGAGAACTAAAGAGCTACAAATAGAGAGTCTTCGACTCCGCAGTATACCGCTTGGCGAAGTGCTCAAACATATTTGCGAAGCCACTGGAACACGTTTTGAAATCGACGGTCAGGTTGTGAAAATCGTGATAGGTGCGCCTTGAAAAGCGGTGGAGAACGCAACCGCCGCAGATATCCCCATGCAAGCTCCAAGCCCACGAAAGACGCTGCTGCTGCTCTGGGGGACTGCGGCTGTAGTTCTCGTAGGCGGTTCGATGTTGGCTCGTCAGGAGTTGCGGGTTCGCTCGGTTAGGGATCGCGCGCCATTGCGCGGATTCGCAGCCGAGGCCCAGTCCCGGCTCCAGCGACTTGAGGATCTCGACCAAGATCATCTGGTGCAGCTCGGGCGGGAATTGGTTCCTAACGCGCTGGAGGCCGGGCGTGCCGCTGATGAAATCAGCGGTATTCTGCAAGTTTCCCTGCTGTCATCGAGTGCCAGTGGTGTCCGGCCCTTCCACACCG
>JANMYL010000056.1:0-2151 GCA_031382045.1 Akkermansiaceae bacterium
CATCCTAACGATAACCGAATTGATCACCTCGGACAGGTCTGGCAGACGCTGCTGAGGCGTGAACTCTCAGACACGAAGGATTTTTCCCGGTATATATTGTCCTGCATCGCCTTGAGCGTAATGGCGGCATGATCGCACTCACTCGTGATGCAAGCACTCCGGCTAAAATTTCACTTTAACCGCAGTTAACGGTCCAATCGAGCCTGTTTTCTGGCCAAGCACGAAGAAAAAATCGACACCTTCGTCACCGGAAACCAATCTCAGCTCAAGGCCAAATCCACCGAACAAACCAGTCACTCATGAGCCGCTATTACGATCTCTATCCGTCCTACGTCTCCGTCGCTCAGCGCAGGATCAACGCACATAAGGAGCTCAAGAAACTCCAAAAAAGGGGCCACGTCATAGACCCATTAGGCGAACTTAGCCACCGTCTCAAAATCGCAACTAGCTTCTGGGGCAGCGCCTGGTGCAAGCATCTCGAATCCTTCAGTGATTATTCTAACCGACTTCCGCGCGGTCGCACCTATGTTCGCAACGGCTCCGTTCTTCATCTCGCCATCACGCCCGGCCGCGTCGAGGCGCTCGTCCAAGGCTCCTCGCTCTACGAGCAAACTATCACGATCAGCCCGCTACCCACCGTCACTTGGAAAACCCTGCAAGCCCACTCCCAAGGGAAAATTGGCTCTCTTATCGAACTGCTCCAAGGAAAAATCTCCGATGAAATCATGGCTGTCGTCACCCACCAAAACGATGGGCTTTTTCCCAAGCCCAAGGAAATTAAACTCAGTTGCTCCTGCCCGGATCATGCCGGCCTTTGCAAGCATCTTGCCGCCGTGCTCTACAGCATCGGCGCGCGTCTCGATAGCCGGCCCGAGCTGCTCTTCAAACTCCGCGACGTCGATCACACCCGCCTCATTTCCATCGTAGATCCCACCACCATCCTCGGCAGCCCGGCGCAAGCTTCCGGCCGCCGCCGCGCACTGGACTCCACCGCTCTTGGCGAAGTTTTCGGTATCGATCTGGAAGCGGACCCTGCTCCTGCAATTTCCAAGTCTAGACCGAAGCCTGCGCCCGCGGTCAAGAAAGCCAGCCCGTTCAAAGCCAGCCCCGCCTCCATCCGTAAGCTCCACGCCCGCCTCGACTTGAGTCGTTCGGCCTTCGCCGCCAAGCTCGGTGTAAGCACCCAAAGCGTCGCCAACTGGGAAATCAAGGGTGGCCCGCTCAACCTGCAAGCCACCAGTCTCGCGCGCTTGCAAGCCATTGCCCTTGAATCCACACCGAATGCTTGATTTGCCAATACCACAACACGCGAGGACATCATTGCCACAATTCACAATGTCGAAACCCTCCACAGCAGCAGTGAGTTTACCAGTGGAATCAATGACGCGGCTGGACGTGCTGACAACGTTTGACAAGGAGCCTGCCCGAAAGATCGCCGGCTATATCCGGGCCTCACATCAGTGCGTTTAGCATAAATATAAAGACGCGAAATTGCGGCGATCAAAGGCGTGCTATTATGATCGGAGCGCGAAGCTGACAGCCTCGGCTCAGAGAAAATAAAGTGAGCCCATGGCGGACGTCTCGCTCGTTCCATGAAAAAACTTGGAATATCACGCAGGCAAATCACTCTAACCTCTAGAATGAATTTCAAGTCGATCATTGCGCTGTTCATGGGACTGGTTCTCCAGTTGTCCCAAGTGCAGTCATGTTTGGCTTCCCAGGCAGAGGAATCATGCACGCTTCAGGCCCATGCCGTGAGTTGTTGCTGTGAAGGTTTCAAATCCTGCCCGTGTGTCACAGAAACCCGCGGAAACCAACAATCGATTCCTCTGCTTCCTGCCAGCATCGAGTGGAAGTTATCCATTTCAGAAGCACCTGAAGCCACCCTCCCTGCTCCACTTATTTCTCCGCGCACAGATAGCGGATCGATAGTCGCTATTCCGACACTTCTCCATAGCGGCTACGCTGGAGTGCCGCTGTCCGTGGCCTTTTGCAGTTTCGTCATCTGAGTCTGCGCCCTCACAGGCGTGCTGTGCCCATCCATCATCATCATCGCCAACGTTGGCGGTTAGGAGGCGGCGCATGGAAATTTTATCCAATGACTCACATGAATTATGAAATCGATTTTAACCATTTTCACCGGCTTAATCG
>JANMYL010000081.1:0-16618 GCA_031382045.1 Akkermansiaceae bacterium
GCCATTGTTCCCGCTGCCGTCGGAGACAATGCGCATGAAATGGTCCCCGATTCCCGCAGGCCCTCCGGTAGAGACGTTCGTGGGCTGGGTAGCCACTCCACCTCGCGACCAATTCTGGAGAGTATTATTCTGGAAATCATCTACCTGTCTCAAGGTCACGGCGGCGTGGGCGGTGACTGAAAAAATCAGGAATATAACTAGCCGAAAATTTCTCACGAGCGAATCCTTGTTCCGATTTGTGTGAAAGTCCTATTTCCTAATGAAACAAATTCGTCACTCCCAGACACAAAAAAGGAGCCAGCAGTGTTTGCCGACTCCTTTGTTGGTATTGGAGTAATCAAGCGCGGCGGCGACGAGCGACGAAGCCAAGCGAAGCAAGACCCAGAAGCATGACTGCACTTGGCTCGGGCACGGCGGAACCGGAGAGCGTCATGTTGTCAAAGAACGCACCCACGGGGAGCACGATCTTGGAAACACCGCTGATATTGGAGCCAGTGACCTCATAGTTTGCGACAAGTCCCAAGGCATCCAAGGACGTGATTAGATCGTCGTTGGCATTATAAAACTCTACGGACGAAGTGCTTCCAAATGTCGAACCATCCATGAAGATAGAAAACGACATGAGGTTGAATGCAGGGCCGAAGCTGATCAGCGCCGGCTGGTTGAATGCGTTGAGGAAACTACCTCCCGGGCTATAACCTTGGCTCGTAGGATCTGCCGTGATCGGATCAATCGGCGCGGCATCGAAGACCCAGCGGTTGCGACCGGTGCTCGAACCAAATGCGTCGAGAATGTCCTCCTGGACACCGAAACCGATCTGGATTGATGAGCCCAATACCGGGCCGGTGTAGATATTCACCGTGGCGTCGGAATCGAAGGAGAACACGGCAGCTTGGCTAACGACAAGTGTGCCAGCAAACAGGGTTGCGATAGATAGTATACTTTTCATGGTGATGGTATTCCTGTGTTAAAAGTCTAGCTTACTTGGCACCGCCGAGGACAGCCTGCATGGCTTTGAAATATGGATCCGTATTATCCATAACTCCATTTATGAGACTGGCGCCGCGCCCGGCAGCAGACATTGGAATGTCCGATCCGGTGTGAACAGCGCTGCTTCCCGGAACTTGTCCGGTGATGGAGAAGTTACCGGCCGTGTCGCGAGCTGTCGGTGAGGCGATGGCCGGATTGGTGAGCCAATCTTCGAAGCGAGTCGCATTTCCGGCGTAGCCGATGAGCATCTTGTAGTCGATGTCCATCGTGGCGGGGTAGCCATCGGCAAGCATCGCATTGTAGTCCGGGAACTTGGCGGCTTCATAAACTCCGACGATCGGATCGCGAAGCGCGGTCGCTCCACCGCCACCGGTGGAGGCAGTGATAAGGGCGGTGTTGGTAACCCTGGAAGCACCGATGATGTTGATGCCGGCGCACTCGTGGTCGGCAGTCACCATCACAAGCGTGTCGGGATTGGTGGCTAGGAAATCAAGAGCGACTTTCACAGAACGATCCATTTCGAGGGTGTCGAGAATGAAGCGCTCGGTATCCATATTGTGCGCTTGCTTGTCGATAGAGGCGGCTTCGACCATGAGCACGAAGCCCTGTGGGTTGCGGCTCAAGACTTGGAGAGCTTTGGTTGTCATTTCATCAAGCATCGGCTGGTCCGGGAAAGTGCCGACGGTGCCTGCGATGGTGCCGCTGCGGCGTTCACCGATTTTATCAAGAGCAACGTCCATGTTACCGGTGTTGAAAAGGCCGAGAAGACGGTCGGTGTTAGACGAGATTCCACTGAGTGTGGCTGCGTCAGAAGCGTAGGTAAAACCGGCTCCCGTAAAGCCAGCGATTAAATCACGGGTAGGATCAACTGCACCTGCTGGGACATTCCAGCCGACAGCAACATCCGCCGGCACAATATAGTCAGCGCCGGAAGTGGTGGTGCTATTCACGCGAGCAGAGCCAGGCGAACCAGCTGGGATGAACCATTTGCGACCGCCACCGAGGAGGACTCGAAGGTTGTGATTCGCCACGGCCTCGTCGAGATACATGTCGCAAACGCCGGTGCCCGCACCACGGTCTTGGGTGTGAATGGCAAAAGAAGCGGGAGTCGCGTCTTCCACGTCAGCGGTGGAAACGATGCCGAGCGCCTTGCCTTGGGTGCGGGCGAGGAAATTACCCATGTGCTCGACGCGTGGGTTGTCCCACTTGTCGGACGTGTCGTCCGGAAATACGCCTTCCTGGCCGTTGTTAGACTTGTTACCAGTCGAATAACAGGCGGCACCGGGAGCAGAGTCGGTGACGATCGAGTCAAGAGATGCGGTCATGAGCATCGAGGTGTTAGGCATAGTATCCATGGCGAGACGGCCCATCGATTTCCCCTGATAAGAACCCTGTTGCACAAGCCGGGCTGCGGTGCGGTGCGCGATGCCCATACCATCGCCGATCAGGTAAATGACGTTCTTTGCCTTCCGGCCGCTCGGAGTGGCGCGGACTATTTCAAAGTTCCCGGTCGCACTGGCGACCTGCGAGTCGGATTGGGTGGCCTCGATGGTGAGGTTGTGGATACCGGATGTGGCGAAGCTGTACGCGCGGAGCGTGATGTTGAAGCGGTTCGCAGCACCTCCAGAGATAGGCGTGATGGTTACTGAACCAGCGACGGAAATGCCATTTACTTTGAAAACGGCACTGGTGACCGAGGTGGCCGCATCGGCCTGAATGGTGGCCTGAAGATCGAAACGTTGATTCGCCATAAAACGGGCGATGATAGGTGGAGTCGCATCACCGAGCGAAAAGAGATTACTAGGAGGATTCAGACGAGTGACTGTAGGAGCGGCTTGGGAAGCCAAGGTCGAGACGATCAGCGCGCAAGCGGCTATGCCGCGAGCTTGATATTTGGAGCGATTATATTTCATAAGTTGTATATGTTTAGTGGAGCGGTTTGGATAAGGGAAAGGAGTCAGGCATGCTGCCAGTGGAAGAACGGTTTGCGTTGAGCAAGCGCTCGGGCTGCATGGCGAGAGAGGCGTAGAGCGAAATTGGAAGGTTCGTTTCCGCGTCCAGCGCGTGGTCGAGCTTCAACCGGACATGGGACACGCGACCATCGACCTCGTTGCGGGGGCCGGTTTCTAGGACACCTAGCAGGAGCATCCGGCCGCGAAAAAAATTCGCCGCCTTGCCCTCAGGCGGTGCCGTAATGACATGGAGACCAAACGGAGGAAAATCATCCGAGATGCCGAATTCCGATTGGTTTAAAACCATCGGCACCGGGGCAAACAAAAAAAGCAATGGGTCAGCGTGCGCGTGGCGGACCATATGACCCCATACTTGCACCTTTTTTCCTGATAGAGATTGCGTCTTCTCGGAATATTCTAACCCAACTGGTCCCGCGGGCGTCTCGAAAATTTCCGTCATCGAAAGTGGCTGGTAGCTGGCCAATATCTCTGGCGCGAGCGCCGAAGCATTTTCCTCTGCAGCGGGCTTCATGGTGGCTTCATTCGTTCCCGCGCCCTTGCTCAGGAAAACGAAAGCTGAGGCGGATAGAATGCCGAGGACGGCGAGTATAGGAAGTGGTTTCAAAATGCTACTGCAGAACGGATTAGTGATACATCTGCCACTTTCCAGAAAAAATGCTACCTATCAAAAGTGCCGAAATAGTCACGTGACGATTCGGTAACATCAGACTTGATCAATAGCGGAGCAGATACTCCTCCGCCGGTGCTTTTTCCGCAGCGAGATAGGAAACTGTGATCACCGGAATCAGACTACCAATCGAGTTCTTCCGATAAGAAATCCTACCTCCGATGCGCGCCCATGAGTTGTCCGGAAGCACGTCCAAAGCTTTCGGGATTTCCAGCTCCAGCGACAAGGGACGGCCATCCGCTGCGCAGCATGTCAACAGCAGCCGATAAGCTATCTTCTTCTCACGCACGGCGATGCGGGCCTGCACTTCTACCTGCATGCCGTCCATAGCTGAGGCATAGTCCGGATCCATCGATGAGAAGTAAATTTCCAACAAATCCACGACGACCGTGCCGTGCTCGCTGCGCGGCCTTGATTCTAACTGACTCCGTGTCGGCACGCCGCTCTTGGACATAGGTGCAAGTTTTACCGGCTCGGCGAACGCACCCTTATGTGCCAGCACGCGCATCGAGAAAGAATCATTAGTTAGCCATGCCGTGGCCAGGATCGGCAGGATCATGCAGGTGATAATTCCCCAAGCAGGCATATCCGAACTGTCATGATCATGGCCCTCACCCGGAGTATGATCATGACCACAAGACGCAGGCGTCTTGTGGGTGAAAAGCACAAATAGACCTACTAGAGCCAGTCCAAGCCCGCCCAGTAGAGCATAACTCCGGAATCCTGGTACTAGGTAAAGATTGATCCGCCCGGAAATGCAAAAATACAAAAGCACTGCTGCCCAGACTAGAGCAGCAGCGGCAGATGCGAGACGTTGGTGAGCAGGGTTCATTTAGCCAAGTTCGGAAACGTGAGCCCAAGAATCACTGTCACCAGCAGGATTGCCAGAAACAGCCCCGCTGCTAGCACCACGATCAAGCGGCTCCTAAACACAGTGCGGTAGAGGAAAATCAGTTTTAAGTCCATCAGTGGACCGAATGTTAGAAAAGCCAGTTTCGCAGCGAAGGAAAAATGATGCAACGTAGCCGCGATGAACGCATCCGACGTGCTGCAAAGACTTAGCAGGAAGGCCAGCAACATCATCGCCGCCGGCCCCGATACCAAGCCGCCCGCCAGCCGGTTGATCCCGTCCGCCCCTGGCGCGATTCCCGTATTGAAAAGCGCCGTAATGGCAACTCCGAGTGAGAAATAAATTCCCACATCCACAAAATCCCGCAAACCCGAGCGCAGTGCCGCTACCACTCGCACATCGGTGTTAGCTGACTCCTTTTTCACAACCGCCAGACCCGGCTTAAAATTTACTGCCATCGGATCAAAACCAGGCGGCTTAGCCACCACCGCGCGGCGGATGCTTTCGACGAGTTTCGGCGTCAGTATTTTACCAATCGGAAACCGGCTAGTGACCAAGCCCACCGCGATTGCCAGCACATAGGCGAGTCCCAATCGGGCCATAACCATCACCCACGGCTCTTGCCCTTGAAACGCGTGCCATGTACTCAGCGCCGTGATCGGATTGAGCACCGGCGCAGCCAGCATGTAGGTGAGCCCGCAGGAAACTGGCAAACCCTTCTGGACTAACCGGCGGATGACAGGCACCACCGCGCACTCGCAAATCGGCAAGAACAGCCCGAGCAACCCCGCCACGAAAATTGCCGGAACTCTGCGCTTCGGTAGGATTTTCTCCATCATCCCCGTTGGGAGAAAAATATCCAGCATCCCACTGATCATTGCGCCCACCAAAATAAATGGAGCTCCTTCGAAAAGGATACTCAAGTAGGCAAACGAAAAATCCCGGATAGCTTCAAGCATCGACACCCATATTTTGTCAGGCCAAGGCCTCGAGTGTGCCACTTGTGTTATGTAACAAAATTGGCACCAAAAAAATTCTAGTATCTCGCCGGAGCGCGATTCATCTCAGCAGGGAATGCATTTCGCGTGTTGCGCCATCTGGACTTCCCGACAAAGATCGCCACGGGATAAAATGATCACAAGTGCTTCAAATTGCCGACAAGGGGACGGTCGCCTGTGGGCGCTCGCTCTGGGGCTTTCTGTGTTGCTCAATGTTGGAGTTCTATTGCTGGTCGGTTTCACAGTTCTGAAACCCCAGCAATTTCGGAAAGACCGCCCAGTTCCCTCACCTGCGCCGCAAGAAACAACAGTGACGATTTTCCCTGAAATGATCCCCGCCGTCGCCAATTCGGCTGTGGCCGCACCAGTGGCACCGGCCACTCGCGGCAAGCGCCCGTTCGCGCGTACTTCCGAAGACCAGCTTGCGCCCACCTCCGAGATGCCCGCGTTCATTGGCGAACGAAATACCCAAGCGACGAGCGACCGCAGCCCGGATGCTTCCGCGCCACCCCTGCCATCGCAAGCTGGCATCGACCGCGAGAATCTCGAAACGACAGAGAGCCGTTACCAAGACGGCCGCCTCGCCAGAGACTCCATTTCAAAACCCCTGCCGCCCACTTCATCGCCCCCCGCACTGCCGGAAAGCCCGTCTTCCCAAGAAAAATCCGACACTTCCTCCACCTACGCCTCCGCATCCAGCCCTCCTCAGCGCGAGCGCCTGTTGGAAGGCCCAAATCCTGTCGATGTAGCAGTCCCGCAGGAAACGCCTGAAAACGAGGAGATCAAGCCCACGCCTTCAAAATCTCCCAAGAACGGGCGCCCCATGCCCAAGGCCACCGAGGCGCCGAAGCCTGCCAATGATCCCAGTTTCTGCGGCAATCAGCGCAAGACCGCCATCGTTGGCTCTATTTCCCGCACCGGCCGCAGCGCCCTTGATGTGACGGACTCCCCACTCGGCCGCTATCAGGCAATCATCAGCCGCGCCGTCGAGCTGGAATGGCAACGCAACTGCGTCAGGCACCGCGACTTCATCACCCCGGGCTTCCTCACCGTCCGCTTTTTCATCGAGACCAACGGCCGGGTGCGCTCAGTCCAATTCGTCGGCGACATGACAACTGGCGAGGTCCAAAAAGGCTTCACCCTCAATTCCATCCGCGACGCCAAGATCCCAGCAATGCCCGCAGCAGTCCGAAAGGACTTCGTGAAGGAACCACTCGAACTTATTTTCAATTTTTACTTTTAACTCACCGACATGCTCGAACCTTCCATCTTCACCCTCGCCGCCGCCGATTTCACCGGCATCAACATCGTTTGGGATTTCCTCGAAAAAGGCGGGATTTTCATGATCCCACTCGGTCTCACCTCAGTCGCAGGGATGATGGCCATCCTGTATAAACTACTATCCCTCTCAAACAACCGCATCATCCCGCCTGCACTCGTTCAAGAATTGAACCAATTCCCGCAGCGAATGGCGGCGGAAAAAATGGAGCCCATTTTCAGAGAGTTTAAAAATGGCGAAAGCACCCTCGCCCGCCTCTGTGCCGTCGTCATCAAACACCGTGGTAAGTCGCGCGCCGAAATAACCCACGCCGTAGAATCCGCCGCCCGCGAGGAAACTTTCTACCTCCACGCCGGCATCGCCGTGCTCGATACCATCATCACCATCGCCCCGCTTCTCGGCCTTCTTGGCACCGCCTCCGGGCTGGTCCGGATCTTCCAGGGTCTTGGAGATAACTCCGATCACCTCGCCATCGCTCGCGGCATATCAGAAGCCCTCACCACCACCATTGTCGGCCTCGCCATCGCCGTGCCTTGCGTAATCGCCCACGGTTATTTCATCCGCCGTATTGAAATGCTCACCGGCCGTCTCGAATCCTTATTGGCAGATCTCGTCTCCGGTAGCGAAAAGCCAAACTCAAACGCCTGATCTACCGTGCGTTTTCACCGCCCCAAAACCACCCGCAGCCAAGTGGCGGTCATTCCGATGATCGATATCCTCTTCGTGCTGCTCGTCTTCTTCATCGTCTCCACCGCCTTCAAGAAGCCGCGCGATGTCCTAAGAATCGAGCTGCCGACCGTCAGTGAAATCCCATCCGATACCGTCGCCGACACCCGCTCTACCATCGCCCTAGATGCCAGCGGAAACGTCACGCTTGATTCTCTCGCCGTCCCGGAAGGCCTGTTGGAATCATATCTCACCGCTTATCAGAAACAAAATCCTGGCCGCAAACTCGAACTCGAAGCAGATAAAAACATCCCCCTTGAGCGCCTTCTCAAAGTCTGGGACGCTCTCACCAAAGCCGGAATCCCGATCAAGGACGTCCCCGCTCGTATCACGGTTTCGAAATAACAGCTAACTCGCGCCCAGGTCTTGCAATTTTCCAGAGCGCGCAGGTGGCGGTGAGGGTGAAATTAATCCCTGTCTATCATTCGGTTGCCTCGTCTTGTCCCGATTCCATTTCAATTTCCACACCTTCACCGGACAAGTCATCGCTTGTCGAGTCCTCGCCATCTGCGATGACGATGGAAATGTCTTGGAGCTTTTCGGCACCCTTGAGTGTTAGAAGCTTAACACCTTGGGCATTTCGACCGGTTTCACGCACTTCGGCGGCGCGGATGCGGATGCTTTGGCCGCTGGAAGTCATGAGCATGAGCTCGTCTTCCTCCGTCACGGTGACAGCCCCGACGACGGGGCCGGTCTTGTCGGTGACCTTCATGGTGATGATGCCTTTGCCTCCGCGAGATTGTTTGCGGTAGTCCTCGAAGGTGGTGCGCTTACCGATGCCGTTTTCAGAAGCGACTAGCAGCGTCGAGCCTTCGGTGACAAGCGCAAGGCCGATAACGAAATCCGTCTCGCTCGGGCGGATGCCCATGACGCCGGCGGTGCCACGGCCAAGCGGGCGGGTGTCGTCTTCGTGGAAACGGAGGCTCATCCCCTCGTGCGTGACGAGGATGATTTCATCACCACCCGATGTCAGACGGACTCCGATGAGCTCGTTATTTTCCTCAAGGTTGATCGCGATAATCCCGTCTTTACGGTAGTTGCGGAAATCATTAACGGCGGTTTTCTTCACCTTGCCGCTGCGGGTGGCGAAGAAGACATAGCCGGCTTCCTCACGGAAGGTGATGTCGTTACCATTCTCATCGACCGTTCGCTCAAGGCGGAGGAGTGCCGCGATTTTTTCCTCGGGTTTGAGGTTGAGCACATTTTGAATGCTGCGGCCCATCGCGGTGCGCGAGCCTTCCGGGAGTTCGTAAACTCGCTCCACATACATGCGGCCGGTGTTGGTGAAGAATAGTAGGTAGTCGTGCGCTTGAACGCTGAAGAGATGCTCAATAAAATCAGCGGCTTCGTCCTTCTTGGTGCCACGGGTTTCCATGCCTTTGAGGCCTTTTCCGCCACGGCCTTGGACGCGGAATTCACTAGAAAGCGTGCGCTTGATGTAGCCGCGATGCGAGAGCGTGACAATCATCGCGTCATTGGCGATGAGGTCCTCCATGGCGACCTCGCCAACTTCGGCGACGATGTTGCACTTCCGTGGAGTGGCGAAGCGGTCTTTGATGACGCGTAACTCGTCCTTGATGATGGTGAGCACTCTTTCCTCACGGGCGAGAATGTCCATGAGGTCCAAAATATCGGCAAGCACGGCGTCGTATTCTGCTTTCACCTTGTCGCGCTCCATGCCTGTGAGCTGGTAGAGGCGGAGTTCGAGAATGGCATTCACCTGACGCTCGCTGAAGAAATAGGTGTCTCCGGAAATCGTCGGTTGAGAACGGATGAGGATGCCAAGCGCTTCGGCAGTGGCGGTGGGGAAACTGTAAGCGGCAAGACGCTCGCGGGCTTCATCGCGGTTTTTCGAGGAGCGGATGATCTTGATAAAATCATCGAGGTGACCAAGGGCGAGAAGGAAGGCTTCGAGCAACTCCGCGCGTTCTTCCGCTTTGCCTAATAGATAACGGGTGCGTCGGATCACCACCTCACGGCGGTGCTCGATGTAGGCGTCGATGGCTTCCTTGAGGGAGAGTTGCTTCGGGCGGTTCTTGTGAATCGCGAGCATGTTCACGGAGAACGAGGTCTCCATGGAAGTAAGTTTGAAGAGCTGGGCGACGACAACTGCCGGGCGGGCGTCGCGCTTGAGCTCGATTTCGATGCAGGTATCTTCGGCAGATAGATCGCGCATGCCGGAGATACCGGTGAGGATCTTTTCGTTCACCAACTCAGCGATGCGCTCTTGGAGCGTCGCGCGGTTCACGCCGTAAGGCACGCCGCGGATGATGATCATCGCCTTACCATTGGCGTTTTCCTCAATCTCCATTTTCCCACGCATCCGCATCGAGCCACGGCCAGTGCGGAAATATTCTTCAATCCCGCGGATGCCGCGGATCTCGCAGGCCACCGGGAAATCCGGGCCTTTCATATACTGCATCAGCTCGGGCAGTGTGATTTCTGGGTTATCAATTTGCGCGCAGATGGCATCGACAACTTCGCCGAGATTGTGCGAGGCGAGGTTGGTGGCCATGCCGACGGCGATGCCGGTGCTGCCGTTGACTAGGAAGTTAGGAAATGCGGAGGGTAGGACAGACGGCTCTAACTGTGAGCCATCGTAGTTGGGAATCATATCGACTGTGTCCTTGTCGAGGTCATCCATCATCGCGAGGCCGAGCGGATGGAGACGCGCCTCGGTGTAACGCATGGAGGCGGCGGAATCGCCTTCTACGGAGCCGAAGTTACCCTGGCCATCGATGAGCATTTCCCGCATCGACCACGGCTGGCCCATATTAACAAGCGAGGTGTAGATCGACATGTCGCCGTGCGGGTGGAAGTTACCCATCGTTTCACCGACGATTTTGGCGCACTTGACGTGGGGTTTTCCGGGGCCGACTCCGAGCTGGCGCATGGCATACAGGATGCGGCGCTGAGAGGGCTTCAATCCATCCCGGACATCCGGAAGGGCGCGGGAAATAATCACCGACATCGAGTATTCCAAGAAGGACTTGGAAAGCTCTTCGGCGACGTTGATCGGTTTAATGTTAGCTTCGGACATGGGGAAATGAATTTAGTCTTCGGGATGAGGCAGTGGTAAATCGTAAACATCTTTGCAGTGTCCCACTCGGAGAATCACCACTCGTTCAGGATTTGTTAGGATGGCGAAAATGACTCGGATGTCTCCCACGCGCAGGCTGCGGAGTCCGGCGAGTGGGCCGACGAGAGGCTTATGGCGTTGTGGCTGATCACTGAGTTCCTCAGCAATCGCCATGGCCACGCGCAAAGACTCCGCAGCGCCGAGACGCTTGAGTTCTTTGATCACGGGCTTTTTAAAAACGAGCTTCACGCTTGGAGTTCGAGGAGGACTGCGGCGAGCTTAATTTCTGGCTCGGTGGAGTGAAGGCGATCTTTGGCGATCTCAAAATCCGAGATTTCGTCAAAGTAGTATTCAAGCGCCTTCTGGAGATGGTAGGATTTACTGCGCTCCGTCTCCGTGGCGATGGAGGCGAGGCGATTGGAAAGATCTTCCGGGAGCCGAACGGAGAGGGTGGTGGTCATGGGATGATCTTAGCGTTATTGCGATGTGTTGCAATGTAATACATTAAGCTCGATGAAGCGCATTGGCGGAGACGAAAAGATTACGGACGCGGAATTCCGATGGGCTTTCTTGGAGAAGGAGCATACGAAGTTTATGGCTGCGAGCTGCAAACCACGGGGTTTGAAGAGCTCGCGATGAGCCTTTGGCCCATGCGGGAATTGGAATACAATTTTTGTTAGCGAGCCAAGCGGCAGTAGCTGCCAAATACGCATCCGCCAGCCCGTTGTCATCGAGTCTCGGGGCAAGAAATGTCGGTTCTTCCGCGATGAGAGAGAAACTTGGCTCGTCTCTGAAACGATCCAGAAAATCACGGATCATGTAGCCGAAGTCCTCACTGCTTTGAATCGCCGCAAAGGCTTGTTTCATGGGGAGTGCAACGGCGATCACGGCGTGCCTCCTCTCAATAGCTCCGCGATTTCCTCTACAAAAAATGTGGTCTTGGCGGGAATCAGATTCGCCGGATAGTAGCTGCGTACCACGTTCAGCATCTCTTCCGCCTGCTTGAAATTGAGTTCGTTGCAGAGGCGAACGATGTCGTCCTGATCACCGCCGGTGTCATAACCGGCCACTCGGCTGGCCATGCACTTCATCGCCAGAAGATAGCGGGATGACGGCCTGAGAATTCGAAGATTAGGCCACTGGGGCATCCCTTCTTCTGTCAAATCGCCGGTGGCCGAGACGAAACCTTTGACCCCGTCGTTTAACCATGAAGCCGGGAGACCGAGCGCCTCCGCAACCTGTTCCGCAGCTTTGGAAATTTCGTTTTTGGGAACAAAAACCGCATCAACGTCACGATTGGAAGGGCGTGCGTCGAAGGCAAGAATCATGGTGGCTCCACCGAATATACAAAGCTCTCCAATGACACCCTTCTTTTCAAGAAGGACATTGATCGCATCCAAGGCAGCGAGAATTTTTTCCTTGGTCAGCTTTGGATCAGGATTAGACATCCAAGTTTCTCACGTTCAGGGCGTTGTCTTCGATGAAGCGTTTGCGGGGCTCGACCACGTCGCCCATGAGGACGTCGAACATCTTGTCGGCTTCGACGGCGTTGTCCTCGTCCAGGCGGACGCGGAGGAACTGACGGACTTCCGGGTCCATGGTGGTTTCGAAGAGCTGCTTGGCATTCATTTCGCCGAGGCCTTTGAAGCGTTTGATCTGAACGCCGCGGCTGGCGATTTCGAGGACTTTGCCGAGAATTTCAGGGACGCCGAAGACCGGAGTGATTTTTTGTTTTTCGCCGTCGCCTTCGAGGATTTCGAAAATCGGGGTGTCGTCGTTGAAGAAGACGGACGTATCGATGCCGCACTCGGTGAGGCGAGAGAAAATGCGAGCGATCGCGTGCGACTCGTGGAGTTCGTGGAGATTCGCGCGACGAGACGGGCCGGTGTGAGCGGCGATTTCCTCCTCGGTGAGAATCTCGTCGAACAAGCGGAGATCACGGTTCTGGGCGGCAAAGGCGCGGAGGTCGGCTTCCTTGGAGAAGTAGGTGAGTGCCTCGTCGTTGCCGGTGCGGATGCGGATCATGAACTCTGGTAAGATGCCGTTGATGCGGGCGTTGAGGTAGTCTTTAAAATTGCCGCCGTTGCCTTCGATGGTGGTCGAAAAGCGCGAGAGCGAAGAGAGGTTTTCGAGAATGACCTTGAGCTCATCCGGGGTGAAAATACGGGATTGGTCGAAGGTGCGGAGCTCGACTTCACCGGCACCGAGGTCGATAAGGATGCGGTTGAGCTGGTCGTTGTCCTGCACGTATTCTTGGCGTTTTTTCCTGCTGACCAAGTAAAGCGGCGGCTGGGCGATGTAGAGGTAGCCGCTTTTTACAAGGGCCGGCATGTGGCGGCAGAAGACTGTGAGGAGCAGGGTGCGGATGTGTGAGCCGTCCACGTCGGCATCGGTCATGATGACGATTTTGTGGTAGCGGACTTTCTCGATGTTGAATGCGCCTTCTTGTTCGCCGTCGCCGATGCCTGCGCCGATGGCGGTGATCATGGACTGGATTTCCTTATTCTGGAGCGCGCGGTGGAGGCGAGATTTCTCGACGTTGATGAGCTTGCCGCGGAGCGGTAAAATCGCCTGAGTCCGGCGGTCGCGGCCTTGTTTGGCAGAGCCACCGGCGGAGTCTCCTTCGACAATGTAGAGCTCGGACTTCGAAGGATCGCGCTCAGAACAGTCGGCGAGTTTTCCTGGCAGACCGCCGCCGGAGAGAGCGGATTTACGGACAGTCTCGCGGGCTTTGCGGGCGGCATCGCGGGCGCGGGCGGCGTTGATGGATTTCTCGATGATGCGCTTGGCTAGGCCCGGATTTTCCTCGAAAAACTGCATCAAACCCTCGTAAACAATCGAGGAAATCACGCCTTCAATCTCGCTGTTGACGAGTTTGTCCTTGGTCTGCGAACTGAAGCGCGGGTTCGGCATTTTGACCGAAATAATCGCGATGAGACCTTCGCGGCAGTCGTCTCCAGTGAGCGCGGGGTCTTTGTCTTTAAGGATTTTATTGACCTTGGCATATTGGTTGATGCCGCGGGTGAGAGCGGTGCGAAAGCCGGTGAGGTGAGTGCCACCGTCGCCGTTAGGAATGGAGTTCGCGAAGCAGAGGATCTGGTCGTTGTAAGAGTCGTTGTATTGGAAAACCACGTCGGCGAAGACGTCGTCAGTGGTTTTCTTGCCGTCGTAATCCAGGTCGATGGCGCGCTTGCCGTGAAGGATGACAGGATCGTCGTGAATGAGCGTTTTGTTTTCACCGAGCTGGGCGACGAATTCTTCGATGCCTTTTTGGTAGAAGAAACTCGATTTCTTGGCGGATTCGGGGCGCTCGTCTTCGAGATCGATAGTGAGGCCGGGGTTGAGAAAGGCGAGCTCGCGGAGGCGTGTGGCGAGGCGGTCGAATTTGAATTCGATGGTATCGACGAAGATCGTGGCATCCGGGAAAAAGGTGATCATCGTGCCAGTCTTACCGGCATCGACCTCGCCGATGACGTGCAACGGGATGGTGGTTTTGCCCCGCTCAAAGCCGATCAAATGGACTTTTCCATTCCGCATGATTTCTGCCTTAAACCAGTCAGAAAGAGCGTTAACGCACTTCGCGCCGACGCCGTGGAGACCGCCGGAATACTTGTAAGCGCCTTGGCCGAATTTGCCTCCGGCGTGGAGATTGGTGAGCACTAACTCCACTGCAGGCATGCCAAATTTCAAGTGCATGTCCACCGGAATTCCCCGGCCATTGTCAGCGACGGAAACTGAGCCATCGACGTGAATGGCCACCTTGATGCGGCTGCAATAACCAGCCAAGTGCTCGTCGATTGAGTTGTCGAGAACCTCGAAAACGCAGTGATGAAGACCGCGCTCGTCGGGATCTCCAATATACATGCCGGGGCGCTTACGAACGGCGTCAAGGCCTTCCAGCTTATCGATTTGGGCGGCGTCGTAAACCTGCGCTGCGGCGACTTGGGTTTCGGCTTTTTGTGGCTCGTTCGAAGACTCGGACATAGTGGGACCGAAGGGTCTGAAATTCAGCCCTGAGAGACAAGGAAGTTCTCGCGAAAAAGGAGGTTTTTTTCACCGCCCTGGAAAGCGTGCAAATCACTCTCCGTGAGACACTTAATACGTGAAAATTACGCGTCCATTCCAAGGCGCTCGCGCTGCCACTTGAGGAGCACATCGGCTGGCTGAGCATCGCCTGCGGCCAAAGACTCCAAAACGGCGCGGGGGCCGATGAGTGAGCCTTCGATGTCGAGTTTAGCGGCGGCTTTCTCGCGGGTGGCGATCAAGGCATCCACCTTGGCTTCAAAATCGCGGTCGCGCTTGCGGCGTTTGCCGGGTGGGCGTTCCGGCCATTCCGCTTCTGGAAGCGCAAACGCCGTATCCAGCGCCATTCGGAAGCGCTTAGCCCGCTCGGGACGGAAATGATTTGGCAGCGCGATGTTTTTCTTCGCAGCCAAGTCGATGCTCCATTCGAGAAGTTGGCGATTGGGAGCGACCATGAATGACGGGCGATCCCACGCTTTTGCCTCGCCATCCCGCCACTGCCAGAGCGCACGGAGGCAAGCTAGTCCATACGGATCAAGCTTACCGGAGCCTTGCACGCGCCAGACTTCTTCTTTCGCATCATCCCGGTCTAAAACCTTCTGGCGGGCGGCGGTGCAGCTTTCTTCGAACCACTCATACCGGCCTTTTTCCTTCAGCGCGGAGACAATCATGTCTCCCATGTCCAAGAGGTAATGAACATCGTTGAGCGCGTATTCGACCATTTTCGGTGAGAGCGGACGCTTGCCCCAATCCGCTTTTTGCGAAGATTTAGAGAGATCTACGTTGAAATAATGACTGACCAAATCACCCAAGCCGAAGCGCCGGACGCCGAGCAATCTCGCGCCAATTTGCGTGTCATAAACCACCGCTGGAAGCTCGCCGAACTGCCGCTTGAACATTGTCATGTCATAGTCGGCACCGTGCATCCAGACGATCGCCGACGACAGGTATTCTCCAAGGGATGAAAGATCATCGATCGCTAAAGGATCGATGAGGACGCACTGGGCGCGATCGGCAAACTGGATTAAACAGAGCGATTCCCGATAGCGATGCAGGCTGTCCGCCTCGGTATCGATCGCGCATATCGGCTGGGCTAAGCCCTGCCTACTGGTTTTTAGGTGGCTTATCAGCCGGTCTGCGGTATCGATCATGTCCGAGCTTATCAACAGGAAATCCAAGGAATGAAACAACTCGCCTGTTGGATTTTCTCAAGCCGAATCATTGCAGTTACAATGTAATGAGCACTTTCCGCTGACAAGTGGAAAGTCGCCGAGTCCCCAGCAAAATCGATTAGACCACTCGAAATGCAGATGCTTGTTCCGTTGTGAGTTCGATGAATTGCCACGGCAGCCCATGCGCGTTTAGGTCTGCCATGAAGGTGTCTGGATCGTGTTGCTCGATATTCCAAACACCGGGTTTGCGCCAATCTCCCGTGAGCATTTGCTTCGCGCCGATCATCGTTGGAACGCCGGTGGTGTAGGAAATCGCCTGTGAACCGACTTCCGCGAAGCAGGCTTCGTGGTCGCAGATATTGTAAATGTAGATCGCCTTCGGTTTGCCATTTTTGAGGCCAGTGATGACGTTGCCTATGCAAGTGCGGCCTTTCGTGGTCTCGCCGAGGTCGCTCGGATTCGGCAGAACCGCCTTGAGAAATTGCAAGGGGACGATTTCCACGCCTTGATACATCACCGGGTCGATCCGTGTCATGCCGACGTTCTGAAGCACTTCTAGATGCTTTAAATAATTGGGCGAGAATGACATCCAGAACTGTGCCCGCTTGATCGTGGGAATGTGCTTCACCAGCGATTCAAGCTCCTCGTGATACATTCGATAAATTTCGTAAGTCCCGACGCCGTCCGGACAGGTGAACGCTTGGTGCTTAGACATCGGCGCCGTTTCGACGAATCCGCCGTTTTCGAAATGACGGCACTCGGCAGTGACTTCACGGATGTTGATTTCCGGGTTGAAATTGGTGGCGAAAGCCTTGCCGTGGTTGCCGCCATTCACGTCGATGATGTCGAGAGTATGAATCT
>JANMYL010000093.1:0-6495 GCA_031382045.1 Akkermansiaceae bacterium
TGTATTTCCTAAGCGGCCAGATGAGTAGGAAAGCCAAGACAAGGATGGTGAGCTGGGCGAGCTCCACGCCGACATTAAATCCTAACAACGGAGCGACTATCTGCTTACCGAAAAACCCACGCAGCTTGTCCATGGGCATACTGACGAACCCTAGACCATGGAGCAGGCTGAAGTAAAACACGAGGATAAGCCGCTGCTTACCGAGCTGGCGGCTGAGCAAAAGATTCTCAATTCCCACCCAAGCGATGCTCAGCACGATGAGATTCTCCACCTAGATCCCAGCTGGCTGCACCACATGGAAAGCCGCGAGCGCCAGCGTGATCGAGTGTGCCAGCGTAAATACCAGCGACTGCTGCATCAGCGGCTTCAATTTCGGAACCAACAGGAACAACCCGAGGATAAACATGATATGATCCACCGCGATCACATGCCAGAATCCGGACTGCACCCACCCACCGGTCACCGGCTGCTCCACCGGTGTAGATTCCCCGGCATCGGTTTGTTTCAAAAGCATCAAATCGCTGCCGGGCAGTGTGCTGACCACGCTCGCATCTTCACCTTGCTTCGGGGTCAACGGCTCACCGGGCGGCTTGCCCCAGATTTTTATAATACTCCTGTGAATGGGGTCATGTAAATGTGTTACCTGACCTCATTACCCCAAAACTCAATTATGAATCTCAGACCGTGATCAGCGATGCCCCTCGTTGGTGAGTGGCAAGGACAAAAGCCTTATGTGTTCTTCAGAGGTGTGGAGAACAGGCAGAAATGCCTGTATCACGCTCCAGGTAATTCGATGAAGCCTTCCAGCTTACGGATGCGGGTGGGATGGCGCATTTTGCGGAGTGCTTTAGCTTCGATTTGGCGAATCCGTTCGCGGGTGACTTGGAACTGGCGTCCAACTTCTTCCAGCGTGCGGCTGTAGCCGTCCTTGAGGCCGAAGCGTTGTTCTAGAACTTCGCGCTCGCGTTCTGTCAGGGTATCTAGCACGTCTTTTATCTTGTCCTTGAGCATCGAAAAGCCGGCTTCTTCCATCGGATTGTCGGCTGCTTTGTCTTCGATGAAGTCGCCGAAGGAGGTGTCGTCAGAATCACCAACGGGTGCTTGCAGCGAAATCGGTTGTTGCGCCATTTTCAACACCGCGCGGACGCGTTCGACCGGCAAGTGGATTTCTTCAGCAATTTCCTCCGGGGACGGCTCGCGGCCGTATTCTTGGACAAGCTGCTTCTGCACGCGCATGAGCTTGTTGATTGTCTCGATCATGTGCACCGGGATGCGAATGGTCCGGGCTTGGTCGGCGATGGAGCGAGTGATCGCCTGGCGGATCCACCAAGTGGCGTAGGTAGAGAATTTATAACCGCGGCGATATTCGAATTTCTCGACTGCCTTCATCAGGCCCATGTTGCCTTCTTGAATGAGATCGAGGAACGAGAGGCCGCGGTTGGTGTATTTCTTGGCGATAGAAATGACGAGGCGGAGATTCGCCTCAACCATTTCGGTCTTCGCCTTGAGTGCTTCTTTGAGCCAGTGGCGAAGTTGTTTGTTAGCTTCTTCGAAGCTTTCTTGAGTGTGCCAAGTGCGCTGTTGGACTTCACGCATTTTGGTGAGGAATTCCTTATCCTCGGGGTCAGTCTGGAGCTTGCGGCCGTATTTCCAGAATTTCTGCATGTATTCATCCACTTGTTCGCAGAAGTCTTCGACGACTTTCTGTTTGTAATAGAAGCGGGTGAAAACGCGGTTGAGAGTTTGGAGGTTCTTTTGCAATTCCTCTTCGAGCTTTTTCTTGCCGCGTGGATTCTTTGCGGAAAGCTGACGGAAGATGGCGTCGTTCTCTTGGTGAAGTTGCTTCAGTTGGTCGCAGAGTTTGGGCAGGCCTTTCATGTAGCGCTCGCGGGACTCGATCTTCTTGTCGAGAATCACGCGGTCGAAGCGCTCTTTGCCCTTGTTGAGTTTTTCGGCAAGTTCCAGGTAGGAATCGGTGACGAAGCCAAACAAGTGGAGGTGCTTGGCGACTTCGATTTCTGCATCTTCGATGCGCTTGGAGATTTCCACTTCCTGCTCGCGAGTGAGCAGTGGAACTTGGCCCATTTGCTTGAGATACATCCGAACTGGGTCGTCGAGAATATCGAGCTTCTGGTCAGCTTTAACATCCTCTTCTTCGCCGTCGCCTTCATCGCGCTTCTTGTCCTTGTAGCGGTCCACTTCGGAGGCATCGATGATGTCGAACTCCATGTTACGGAGGCGCTCCATGATGGCTTCGACGTCATCAGGATCGACAAGGTCGTTAGGCAGGATTTCGTTAATGTCGTCGTAGGTGAGATAATCCTGTTCTTTGGCGAGCTTGATGAGTTCGCGGATTTTCTCTTGGATTTCCGGGGTGTCGATCCGGCGCTTGGGGGCGTCGGATGCCTTGGTGGAGGTCTTGGTTTCCGTAACGATCAGGGCGTCCTTTTTGGACTTAGCCGGAGTTGCTTTTACCACGGGTTCAAGAGCTTCCTTTTTCGCCTTAGCGGGTGCAGGTTTCTCTGCAATGACCGCTTTGGGCTTCACTTCGACCACGGGTTTTGCCGGAGTTTTGGCGGCGGCTTTCGGCGCTAACTGCACGATCGGCTTGGCCGTCGCCTTCGGGGCAGGCACCACGACGGGCGGTTTTTTCAACTTGCTATCCTTGAGGGGGGCTGCCGGTTTTGTGCTCTTCGGGTTCTCCTTGGGTGCTGCCGCTTGTGGAACCTTGATCTGGGGTTTTACGGCGGGTTTCTTGGAGGACGGTTTGGATGCGGACATGGAATAAATGCGCTTAAAACAAAAAAATAGGCTAGATTTCACCTAGCCTTAGGGCATGCGATAAAATCACAGGCGAAGCGAAATGAAGAGGCGCAGCGAGGACCCGTCAAGACCTTTTTGCCGATTTGAATTCCCGAGAAATCAAGGGTTCATCTGACTTGGTGAAGTCGGGAAAAGCTGATTTCTCGGATTCTTGTTGAGTGCAGTAGGGGATCTTGATTGAGCTTTCATCGATTTCGCGTTTCAAATCAGCAGGAAGCGCTTAACTTGTGTCACCCCACATGATTACCGTCACTCCTAAAGCCATTGAAGAACTCGGCAAACTCCTTGCTAATAAGGCCAAGTCTGCCCGATCCGGCCTGCGTCTTGCTGTCAGCCGCGGCGGCTGTGCCGGCTGGCAATACGAGATGAAAGTGGCCGAGCCTGAGCCGGGCGACGAAATCGTGGAATCCGGCGGGGCTCGGGTTATAGTCGCTGCCGACAGTTTTAAGCACTTGCGAGGATGTGAAATCGACTACTCGGATGACCTGACTGACGCCGGTTTTAAAATTCATAATCCGCGAGCTGCGAGATCCTGTGGCTGCGGCACTTCATTCGAGACTTCAGACGAAGTGCCGGGTGCGCATGCGGTGCCGGATGGCGAGGCCTGCGGAACAGTCTGAAATCTTAAGCTGCCGTGCCCCGCATTGTTGAAGAATTGCAGCCGAGTCGTCCCGCCTATTTCTGGTGGTTGATGGCAAATGCCCTTGCGCTTTGTTTCGCAATCATCAGCTGGCAGGTCTGTCTGCATGTATTCGGGCATCCAGAAATATCGAGAAACTACGAGATCCTCGGCAAGCTCGGCCGTTCGCCGGTCCTGAAACGCTACACTGTGCTGGATGTCCCTAATGGCAGTGCTCTGGCTCCCAAGGAGCTCTACAAGCGTTATTTCGGCTACACCGAGGAGCAGCGAGTTCGTGCTAACTCGTTGTTGATGCGGAATTATCTCACGAACTTCGACCGGCCGCTGCTCTTGAATTACATCGAGGGAGACTATCAGATCGGCAAAATCCGGAAATTGAGTCAGAAGGATTTTTTCGATCCAGGCATTGTCATTCGTGCGCAGGCCTTGGTGAGACCCGACGACTTTACCAAGCCGATGCCCTATCCGGTTTTCATCGAATACGTCTTCCCCACTCAGCAAGCGGAGGTGGCGAGCTCCTTCAAATCTGGCGATATCTTGAATGTCAAAAAAAGCCCGAATTGTGCTGCTGTCGTCCACGTGTCCAAGATCACCCACGAAGATGAGCTGGCATTACTTCTCACTGTCATCCCCATCGCCTACGGATCTTATCAGATTGGCGGTTCGGAATCTTTTAAGATTGAGCCACCATTGAAACTGCGCCCAGCAGCGGGTTTTCCGATCATGAAGAACTAAATTTCAAATTCACCGAATCCAGCGGCGTCTCGCTTCAGGATGCATGCTTCAGCTCGGGGCGCTGAAATTACTTAATAACTGACGCCAATGAAAATTTTAGCTAACCAACTTAACGCCGACATCCAATCCGGCAAATCCCTTTCCCTCATAGATGTCCGCACACCAGCCGAGTATGGGGAAGTCCACATTCCCGCTTCGCAACTGATGCCGCTGGATCGGTTGGATGTGGCCGCCATCAAGTCTGCCGGTAGCCACGGCGGTCAGTGTGTGATGATCTGTCTCAGCGGCAAACGCGCCGAGCAGGCATATCAAAAACTTGAGGCCGCGGGGTGCGGAAATCTGGTGATTCTCGATGGCGGTGTGACTGCGTGGGAAAGCGCCGGGCTGCCGGTGGTGCGGGGCGCGAAGGCGATTTCACTCGAGCGGCAAGTGCGCATCGTTGCTGGAGCGTTGGTGCTGCTCGGCGTGATTCTCGGCACTTGGGTGTATTCCGGATTCTACGGACTTAGCGCCTTTGTCGGTGCAGGCCTCGTCTTTGCTGGTGTCACCGACTGGTGTGGCATGGCGATGATCCTAGCTAAAATGCCGTGGAACCAGCGCTCCAGTGTCAGGTGTGCCGACAACTCGTGTTCGCTTTGAAACGCGGGTCTTATCGCCTATCCAGAGAGGTTAAAATTGAAACCAATCCGTCGGCTCGTGCTGGCCAGCGCAGTGCAGCCCGACGTGGCCGTGACCGAGTTCTGCTAGGCAGTTCTGAAGCATAGAAAGAATGGTCTCAGGCGTGTTGCAGTCTGAACTCAGGTGGCCGAGCACAACCCGCCCGAGTGCCGGATGGGCGATGTCGCGGATCAACTCGGTGACCTGACCGTTTGACAAATGTCCGTGCCGCGAACTGATTCGTTGTTTGATCGACCACGGTCGCTTGGTATCCGCCTCCAGCAGGACTTCGTCGTAGTTCGCCTCCACGAAAATTCCATCCAGCCCGCGCAGCCGCTCGGTCATGCTGCGGGTGACGAAGCCAGCGTCGGATAGAAATCCTAGCCGCCGCGTGTCATGCCCGACCACGAAGCCCACTGGGTCCACCGCGTCGTGCTGGATCGCGAGGGCCTCCACTGCGATGCCGCCGATGGCGAACACTTGGCCGGCTTCGAAAAATTTCCATATTCCGCCCTCGATTCCTGTCTCTCGCACCACCCGCGCCGTGGCTGGCGTGGTGAATACCGGCACCGGGTTTTGTTTGAGAAAAACCTTCAATCCGCGGATGTGATCGCCGTGCTCGTGGGTGAGCAGAATCCCGTCGAGTGACGCGGGGTCGATCCCAACTTGTTGAAGCCGCAGCGACAATTGCTTAGCGCTCAATCCAGCATCGATCATCAACCGCAGTCCGCCGCACTCGACAACCGCCGCATTTCCTCCGCTCCCGCTGCCAAGCACTGCAAATCGCATCATGCGCGAGACCATGCAGAGCCGCCTGAAATCAAGCTATGAAAAAAGATAACCGCTGTGCCGTCCTTGGCGCTGTGAGCCACGTTCCGTAAACTCTATAAGTGGGGTCGTCTAATGGTTTTCCGTCTTCCTAAAAAGGCGTGACATCGTCCATCAGAAGATGACCCCGGTTCAATCATATCGGTTCGGGCCAGCTACCAAAATAGTCGCACACAGCAGTCGTCAGGAGACTACCGCGAGCCCGCTTTCCCGCAACCGAAATTATTAAAAAATCCATGGCGGCGGCAGCGCTTGCAAAAGTTTTCCTCGGCTCAGAGCTGCCCAACTTCTTGGTTGAGAATTCTTCGCTGCCGAAACGGCTGAGAACGAATTCAAATTTCCTGAAAATCAGAAGGGTAAAAGCTTTATAGGGCCTCAAAACCTACCACAAGCGGCGAGATAAGGGTCTGAAGTTAGGGAAACTTGAAAATTAGGAAATAGAAGGGAGGAATATGGGCTGGAATGGCGGGCGGGTCGCGGCGATAATGCGGGACTACTGCCGTGTCTGATCTCTTCACCAATCCCACAGCCCTAACGGACAAGCCCAATCCTGCTGAACCGTTGGCGGCGCGGATGCGCCCGCGCTCGCTTGAAGAGGTGGCCGGCCAGCAGCACATCCTCGCTCCGGGGAAATTGCTGCGGCGGGCGATCGAGTCAGACCGCTTTGCCTCCTTGATTTTTTACGGGCCGCCTGGCACTGGGAAAACCACACTCGCCAGCGTGATCGCACGGACGACCGGCTCTCGCTTCGAGTCACTCAACGGCGTGGAATCTAACGTCGCGGAGATCCGTGCGAAGATCGACCAAGCGCG
>JANMYL010000102.1:0-15935 GCA_031382045.1 Akkermansiaceae bacterium
GAGCGGGAGAAATTCCGGATTTTCATGCGGATGCAGGAAAATTTCTCGGGATGCCGCGTACTTTCCTACTGCTTAATGTCGAATCACATCCACATCTTGCTTGAGATTCCTCCGATGGCCGCAGGAGGGATTTCCGACGAGGAACTGCTCAAGAGGCTTTCCGCGATCTGGTCTGAGGCGGCGGTGGCCACGCTGGCCAAGGAACTAGGCGACGCACGGGAAGCTGAGGATGAGGCTCTAGCGGCGACAATCCACGCTCGTCATACTTACCGGATGCACTGCCTCAGCGAGTATATGAAAACGCTGTTGCACCGCTTCACTTGTTGGTTCAACCGCACGCACCAACGCACTGGCACTTTGTGGGAACAGCGATTTAAGAGCGTGATCGTGGAAAGTGGGATCGCGGCGCGGACGATGGCGGCTTACATTGATCTAAATCCGGTTAGAGCTGGGATGGTTTCTGATCCGGCGGAGTATCGCTGGAGCAGTTATGGTGAGGCGGTGGGCGGCAGTACGAAGGGAAACGGAAAGAAAGCGCGGGGCGGGTTGGTTAGGGCCTGCATGAGCCATCAGGGAGCGAGTTTTGAAGCGGAGAAATGGAAGGATGTTTCGCAGATATATCGGCAGACGATGGGGCTGGCATTGGGAAAAAACAGCGGCAAAACAGAGGTGGCGAAAGGCGCGGTTCGTCCGCAAATGAACACGGCTGAGGCGCTAGAGGCCAAGGACAACGGCACAATGCTGCCGAATTTGAAGATGGCCGCGATGTTGCGCTGTCGAGTAAGATATTTTACGGACGGAGTGGTGATCGGCAGCAAGGAGTTCGTGAATGCGGCCTTTCTAGCAGCGCGTGAGAGATTCACGCCGAAGCGCAAAGATGGGGCGCGGGTGATGAGGGGCAGCGGCAGCGGCGCGAAAGGAGTGCTATGGAGTGTTAGGGATTTGAGATTACGGATTTGAATGACCGGCAACTCACCTTAATCACTTTTCCCCTCAACCCATTGGTGTGTGATTTTGACAAGCTGATCAGTGCCTCGAAGAGAACTGAAAAATGGTGAGTCCTAGGGTAACCGTCTTGACTGAAAAAACGAAAAAAATGCCGGGTGATTTTTCCCTTCCCAAACTGGGAATCATCGATTAACCATTTCGCCCCGCCTGAAATGGTGGTCGTAGCTCAGTTGGTAGAGCCCCGGATTGTGATTCCGGTTGTCGCGGGTTCGAGTCCCGTCGATCACCCCATCTTTCCCATCGGAACTTCGAGTGAGGTTCGGAAGCGAGAGAAGGAAACGTAGTAAAACGACTGATGCAGCCGCTGGAGAGCCGGATTGATTATAAATTTCGTAATTCGCTATTATTGGCGGAGGCGCTGACCCATCCCAGTCTGGCATACGAATCTCAAAAGCCACACTTCGATAACCAGCGGATGGAATTCTTAGGGGATGCCGTCTTGCAGTTAGTCATCACGGAAAAGCTTTTCAAAATGTTTCCGGATTTCACGGAGGGACGGCTGACTAAGCTGCGCTCGCGAGTGGTTTCCCGCAGGGCGCTGGCCCGCTTCGCAACGGCGATCCATCTGGGCGAATACGTCTTACTGGGTAAGGGCGAGGAAGCAACGGGTGGACGGCGGCGCTTATCCACGCTGGCGGATGCATTTGAGTCGCTGATAGGCGCGGTCTATCTTGACACTGGCTTGGGCCCGGCGCGCGACTTGATCCTGCGGCTGTTCGAAGCTGAAATCGGCAACATGGTCACCAGTCCAGAAGAGCGGAATCCGAAGGGCGAGCTCCAAGAATTTTTGCAAGCGATCCACCCGCAGGCACCCATGTATCGAGTGATCAGCGAGAGCGGTCCTGACCACCGGCGGGTTTTCCAATCTGAAGTTTCTTGGCAGGAAAAAATCCTAGCGACCGGTAAAGGGAAAAGCAAAAAAGAAGCAGAAGCCCGAGCTGCAGCAGAAGCTTTGCGCGCCCGGCTGTGGGAGAAATAGCGCGAGGAAACACTGCCGAAGCGGCATTGTTTTACCTCTCTTCGCTCACGGAAAAAATCGATTATTGCAGAGGATTGTCTATCAGATAAGCAAGTAAAAGGCCCCAATCAGTCTGCATAAACCCAGCCGACGGAGCGGCTTTGTGAGTAACGGACTGGCTGGAGCCTTCAATTAGGGTGCGATTGAAAGGACTAACGTGCTCCCTACAACCGCGCGGCATTGAATTACTTCGAGGAGGAAGTGAAGCTTGCTTGGCTGGCGCCTTTTTTGATCTTGGACGATTTGATCCAGCTCATGGTGGAGCGGAGCTTTTCGCCAACCTTCTCAATCGGGTGCTGCGCTTCTGCCTTGCGGATCGCGTTGAAGTTCTTGTTACCACCGGCATATTCGGCAGTCCATTCTTTGGCAAATTTACCGTTCTCGATGGCTTTGAGTTGGGCTACCATCCGCTTCTTGACGGAGCCGTCGATAATCTTCGGACCGACGGTGACGTCGCCGTATTCCGCAGTCTCGGAGATTGAGAAACGCATGCCGGCGATGCCCTGCTCATTCATGAGATCGACGATGAGCTTGAGCTCATGAAGACACTCGAAGTAGGCCATCTCTGGCTGATAGCCAGCCTCTACCAACACTTCGAAACCGGCTTTCACGAGTGCCGTAGTGCCGCCGCAGAGAACGACTTGCTCACCGAAGAGGTCGGTGACGGTTTCCTCGCGGAAGTTTGTTTCGAACACGCCAGCACGGGCGCAACCGATGCCACCGGCCCAAGCGAGCGCGATTTGCTTGGCCTTGCCGGACACGTCCTGATCGATGGCAATAAGACCGGGAACCCCTTTGCCCGCGACGAACTGTGAGCGGACAGTGTGGCCAGGGCCCTTAGGCGCGACAAGAATGACGTCGATATCCTTGGGGCAGGTGATCGTCTTGAAATGAACGGCGAAACCGTGGGAGAAGAGCAGGGTCTTGCCCTTGGTGAGGTGCGGCGCGATGTCCTTGTTGTAAACTGAAGGAATCACGGTGTCCGGGGTGGCGACGAAGATTACGTCGGCAGCTTTCACGGCTGCGGCAGTGTCCATCACTTCGAAGCCAAGCTTCTTCGCGACTTCACGGGACTTCGACTTCGGGTAGAGGCCGATGATGACCTTGAGGCCGCTGTCCTTGAGGTTAAGCGCGTGGGCATGGCCTTGCGAGCCGAAGCCAATCACGGCGAGTGTTTTCTTCTTGAGAGGAGCAATCGGGGCGTCCTTGGTGGTGTAGATCTTCGCGGCCATGGCTGATCGTTAGGTTGGTTCTATTAGGGCACACCACTGCCATCGGGGCTGCGGCGGATGCGCACACTGGCGGGGTGAAAAGTCCGGGTCAAGCCACAACAAGGGAAAATGGCGCATCTCAGCAGGTAGATGGGGATGTAAATTCAGGACTGCGTGGCGCGCGGGTATGGAGTTGCAATCGCTGGAAATCTGTCCTAGTTCCCTTCTGCCACGCCTTTATTTTCATGATCCCGCTCCGAATCATCGCCCGATTTGTCACTGCCGCTGCTGCGCTTTTGCTTGCGAACTGCGCCAACCAGAAACCGACTCTCACCTATACCAAAGACGGCAAGCCGATCAATCCCTACCCGGCTGGGACCTATGATCATTTTAAGACTGAACCTACCTACCCGAAAACTTACTCGGTCTGGCAAAACGAGGAGTTGCTCTCGCGCACAAATGCGGAAAACTCATCCATCGTCATCAACCTCGCCCAGCAACGTGGCCTCCTCATGAACGGTGAAGAGGTCGTCTTGGACTACCCGATCTGCTCGGGCATTCCGAGCAGGCCCACTCCTCCCGGCACCTTTTACATCCTTGAAAAAGTGGTGGATAAAAAGTCCAACAAGTATGGCAAAATCTACGACGCTACGGGCGAAATCGTGAATGGCGACGCTGATTCCACGCTTGACCCGATCCCCGAAGGCGGAAAATTCGAAGGTGCTGCCATGCGCTACTGGATGCGGCTGACAAACGACGGCGTGGGCCACCACATCGGTCCGGTAAAACGCCGCCCCGCCTCCCACGCCTGTATCCGTGGGCCGAGTGCCACGATGCCGATCGTTTATTCCAAGGTGAAAGAGGGCACCCGCGTCATCATCGAGTGATGGCTGATTGATGGAGTTTCCTCTCACCAAAAAGGCCCGGACGCTTTCGCATCCGGGCCTTTTGTGGTTAAAATCATTCTTCCTCTTCTTCCATAAACTTGTCGTGGCCTGCCTTTTTCATCTCCTTGATGGAGGCGACGATCTTCGCGACCTCGTCCATTTTTCCGTTCAGGAAGGCTTCCTCCACTTCGCAAAGAGTAACAAAAAGCCTGCCGAGCATTTTGCGGTATTCGAGCAGCGCTTTGACCTTGTCCGGACCTTCAGGCATCGCCTTGAGCATTGCTGGAATTTCTAACGCGCTCTTCAATGCCGCCTGCTGGGCCTCGCGGGCTTGGGCGGCGCCCTTCACCGGATCGGTTTCCTTGCGGAAGCTTTTGAACGCGTCGTTCATGACGTCCATTTGCTTGGCCAGCGGCGACTCTTCTTTTTCGACCGCACTCACTGGCAGGCACATCAGGCCCACCGCACAGCTTATCAGGAATAATTGTTTTTTCATGTCCTGCGGATACGACCGAAATCCGCCCGCCTTTCCAACCGTAATTTTTCTGTCTATCTTCCTCGCTTCTCCGGCATGGTTGCGCGCTTAAAATTAAAATTCAAATGGCGGCGGCGGGTAATTCTCGCCGTTTGTTCGATGGTGCCGGTCTTGCTCGGATGGTTCGCGCTGCCGTTTGCCTTGCCGCTGCCAGTCGGGTTGCTGCGAGATCCCACCGCTTCGCCTTCATGGCTTGACCGCCATGGAACTCCCATCCTGCACCTCACCTTGCCGGATTCCACGCGTGCCAGTCCGGTCGCGCTGGAGGAAATTCCCGCCGATCTCATCGCCTGCACGCTCGCCGCAGAGGACAAGCGGTTTTACGATCACAACGGGATCGACCTGCTCGCCACGCTGCGAGCGTGCCGGGATTCCCTTGACCAGCGGCGGGTAGTTTCCGGAGCTTCCACCATCACCCAGCAGTTGGTGAAAATCTCCTCTCCACCTGCGAAACGCACTCCGTTCACCAAAATTCATGAAGCCCTCGCCGCCCGCCGGCTGGAAATGACTTGGTCGAAAAACCAAATCCTCAGCGCGTATCTGAATCGCCTCGACTACGGGAACCTCCGCACCGGCATCGCCCAAGCCGCTCGATTCTATTTTCAAAAACCCCTCGCAGACTTGTCGCTCGCCGAATGCGCCCTGCTCTCCGGCCTGCCACAAGCCCCGTCGCGCCTCAATCCCGTCCGTCACCCGCAACGCGCGCTCGTTCGTCGTGACACCGTCCTCAATCGCCTCGCCGCAGCCAGAAATCAAAGCGCCAGCCGTATCGCCGCCGCCCTCGCCGAGCCGCTCACTCTCCGCCCACTCCGCGAATCCCAGCCCGCCCCCTGGCTCGCCGCCCAATCTCAAAATTCAAATCTCCACTCTCAAATCCGCACCACCCTTGACTTGCCGCTCCAGCGCGACCTCGAATCCATCGTCCACGAGGAAGTGGCCAAACTCCGCGAGGCAAACTTGCGCCACGCCGCTGTCGTCGTCATCCACAACCCGACCGGGGAAATTCTCGCCCTCATTTCCTCGGCCGACTGGACCGACCCGCGCGGCGGCCAGCTTAATGGCGCGCTCGCCCCGCGTTCGCCAGGCTCCACGCTCAAGCCCTTCACCTACCTCCTCGCCATCGAGCGCGGCCACCGCACTCCCGCCTCCATCCTTGCAGATATTCCCAGCCCATTCCGCACTCCACAAGGTCTGGATTTACCCGAAAACTACGATCGCAACTACCGAGGCCCGATCACTCTCCGCGCCGCGCTTGCCTGCTCGCTCAACGTCCCCGCCCTCCGCGAACTCAACTCCCTCGGTGGCCCCGAGCCCCTTCACCATTTTCTCGAAACCCTAGGCATCACCACCCTCGGCAGCGATTCCTCCCTCCACGGCCTCGGACTCACGCTCGGAAATGCCCCCGTCCGCCTGCTCGAACTCACTAACGCCTACGCCACCCTCGCCCGCCAAGGTCGGCATCTCCCGCCCGTTTTATTCCCTTCAAAGCCCGACGTGGGAATGCCCAAGTTCGATGTTCGCAGCGCCTTCCTCATCACCGACATCCTTGCCGACTCCTTCGCCCGCGCACCTTCATTTCCGCCCGGGGGCCCGCTGGATCTCCCCTTCAAATGTGCTGTGAAAACTGGCACCTCCTCAGATTTCCACGACAACTGGTGCCTCGGCTTTACCCCAGAATTCACTGTCGGCGTCTGGGCGGGAAATTTCGAACAACAACCCATGAAAGCCCTTTCCGGGGTCGCCGGTGCTGGCCCCATTTTCAATCGCACCATGCTTCGCCTCCACCGCCACGTCCTACCGACTTGGTTCACCCGCCCCGCTGGACTCGTGGCCATCACCATCGACCCGCGCACCGGGAAATGCGTGCCAGCCGCTGCCGAAAACGCTTGCCGCGATCTCATCCCGGCCGATCAAGTTCCGCCCACCGCCAGTCCCACCGACTGCGACGCCAGCGGCCGGGCTTTACTCGATTCCAGCTACGCCGAATGGTTCTCCAGCCACCACAATTTCCGCCACAACGAACTCGCTCTCGCCGCCGGCCGCACTCCGGAAAAACTCCGCATTATCAGCCCCGCCGACCACGCCACCTTCCTCCTAGATCCAGAAATCCCCTCTGGCTCTGACAAGCTCCGCCCTGTCACTAACCTCCCCGGCACCGCCCGCTGGGCATCCACGACCCTCCACATCGAGCCCGCCACCCCCGAGCCGATCATCCACCTCACCCCCGGCATTCACATCCTCACCGCCACAGATCCCGCCACCGGCGTCATTCACCGCCTCACACTGCGGGTGAAATCGCTTTGAAAAAAGAATTTGCGCGGACTCAGGCAGTCGGGATGCTTTTTCAAAAATCTTCCCTTTGGATTTCCAGATCATTCACCATCATATACTAAATAGACTACCGTTTTCGGATTGACGCTACCACATGTAGACTTAGGATTCGCAGCGTTACTTCAAATTCCTTTCCATGCGTTGCGTCCAATGTGGTTCTCTTAAAGACAAGGTCCTCGATTCCCGATCGGCCAAGGACGGGACCTCGATTCGTCGGCGTCGCGAGTGCCTCAAGTGCAGCTACCGTTATACGACTTACGAGCAAATCGAGCGCACCGAGCTGCGAGTGATCAAGCGCGACGGCACCCGTGAGGCACTCAACCGCGAGAAACTCATGAGCGGACTGATCAAAGCCTGCGAAAAACGCCCAGTGCCGATGGATCGTCTCGACCGCGCGGTGGAGGAAATCCTAACCGACTTGCACAAGGACCACGTCAGCGAGGTGCCGTCCGCCATCATCGGCGGCAAGGTGATGGACAAGCTCCATCAGATAGACCCGGTCGCCTACGTCCGTTACGTTTCGGTTTACCGCCAGTTTGAGGACGTCAACGAATTCATCCAAGAAATCCAGTCGCTCTCCCGTCGCGCTGCTCGCGATCCATTCCAGCGGCGCTTGTTTAAAGAATAATTCATTTTCACCCTCCAAGCCGTTTCACCAATCCCTCCCTGCTTGCCTTCCTTTTTTAGAAAATTTTCCCTGTGATCTCCCTCATTGGCAATCGACCAGCCCTTCAAATCGGACGCTATCAAGTGATCGACTATGACACCGCGTGGCTGTCAGTCGCCCTAGAACGGGCAGCTTTGGCGGCAGATCATGAGGACTTTCCCTTCGTCGAGGACATCCGCAGCGGCATCGTAAAATATTTAGAAACCAAGTGCCCGCTCAGGCTGTTGAGCCTCGAAGAGCTGTTTGCGCGGATGCGTAAAATGCTGGTGAAAATCGGGTGCGAGCGCATCGCAGAGAAGCTGGAGCCGCTCGCACCGCCAGTCACCGTCTCGCTCATCCGCGCGGCGATGGAGGCGGGGAATGGTTTCGAGCTAGCATTTTTTGAGACACTGCGCTTCGAGCTTGGCGACTTGCGCGCTGCAGGTGCCGAGGAAATCCACTTCATCGGCCTGCGCGAGAGTTCGATGCTTCTACGCAGCTCGGCCAAGTGGAATAAGCACTGTGAGGCGCTGCTTGCTGAAATCTACGCCTTCCTCAGCGCTTGGGACCGCGACCAGCCGAAAAGCAAGCGCCAACTGCGGCTCTGCTTAGAAGACGCGCGTTGAGGGCAGCAGGCTGCGCCGTCCGCGGGCTTGACCCGCGCCATTTGCCGTGCATCTTCCGCGCCCGATGATTTCAGTCCAGTCACTCCGCGTAGAATTCGGCGCTCGCGTCCTTTTCAACGACCTCGCATTTTCCGTCCAGCCGCGCGAGCGCATCGCCTTCGCCGGTCACAATGGCGCCGGGAAATCCACGCTCATGAAGTGCGTAGCGGGCCTCATCCGCCCCACCGCTGGGATGATCCACGCGCCCAAGGGCACCCGCATCGGCTACTTGCCTCAGGAGGGAATCCACGTCAAAGGCCGCACGCTTTGGCAGGAAACTGAGTCGGCGTTCGGTGAAACCATGGCTCTCAGCGAAAAAATCGACCGCCTTTCCAACGAGCTCATCAAGCTCGACCCACGCTCGTCACCGTATGGAGATTTGCTGGAGGAAATCGGCGAACTCGAGCTTCTGCTCGACGCCACCGACCCAGCCCGGATGAAGCCGCGCATCGAGTCGGTGCTCAAAGGCCTTGGTTTCCAGCAAAAAGATTTCGTCCGCGACTGCTCGGAATTCTCCGGCGGCTGGCAGATGCGCATCGCCATGGCCAAGCTCTTCCTCCAAGAGCCGGAAGTCCTCCTACTCGACGAGCCGACGAACCACTTGGACATCGGCACCCAGATCTGGGTCGAGCAATACTTGATCAACTACCCCGGAGCGATCCTGCTCATTTCCCACGACCGCGCCCTACTCGACACCCTCTGCACCCGCACCATCGCCTTCTCCCACGGCCGGGCCGAGGAGTATGCCGGAAATTTCTCCTACTTCGAGCGCGAGTCAGTCTTGCGTAAGGAAATCCGCGTCAAACAATACACCGCCCAACAGCGAGAAATTGCCGAAACCCAGCGTTTCATCGACCGCTTCCGCGCCTCGGCGAATAAGGCGACGCTCGTCCAATCCCGCATCAAGCTGCTCGCCAAAGTCGAGCGCATCCCCGCGCCCGAGCAGGACGATGCAGTGATGAATTTCAAATTCCCCGCTCCGCCGAATTCTGGCCACACAGTCGCGAAGCTCGAAGCCGTCTCCAAAAGCTACGGCGCGCTCAATATCTTCAGCGGCTTCGATTTCGAAATCAACAAAGGCGAGAAATTTGCCATCGTCGGCCCGAATGGCGCGGGTAAATCCACCTTCTGCCGGATGATCACCGCGCAAGAAGAGCCCGACGCTGGCGCTCACACCTTCGGCCACAAGGTCGCCACCTCGTTCTTCTCGCAAAACCACGCCGACGAGCTCGACCCGAACCTCACCGTCCTCGAAACCGTCGAGGCCGCCGCCTCCCGCGAGTCCATGCCCCACGCCCGGAACTTGCTCGGCTGCTTCCTTTTCCGTGGCGATGATGTTTTCAAAAAAATCGGCGTGCTCTCCGGTGGCGAGCGTTCCCGCGTTGCCCTCGTCTGCATGTTGCTGCGTCCGGCGAATTTCCTCATCCTGGACGAGCCGACGAACCACCTCGACATGCAATCCCAGGACGTCCTCCAGCGCGCGCTCATCGACTACCCCGGCAGCGTCATGATCGTCTCCCACAACCGGACCTTCCTCGACGCGCTCGTCACCAAGACCCTCGAATTTCGCCCCGGCGAGCCACCGGTCCTCTACGCCGGCAACATCACCTACTACCTGGAGAAATCCGCCGAGGACGAAGCCGCCAAAAAAGGTATCGCCCCGCGCCTCGCCACCCTCGGCACCGCCGCCCCCACCAGCGGCTCGTCCCGCCAATCCATTCCCGGCGTGAATCGCAAAGAACAACGCCGGATCGAAGCCGAGCAACGTGAAATTCGCTCCAAAGTCCTCAAGCCGCTGGAAGCCGAGTTTGTCACGCTCGAATCGAAAATCGCCGAACTCGAAGCCGCGCAAGCCACGCTCACCCAGCAGCTTTCCAGCGAGCAAACGAGTAACAATCCCGGCAAACTCCGCGAAGTCACCAACGCCGTGGACAAGCTCGCGAAATCATTGGAAATCAGCTACTCCCGCTGGGGCGCGCTATCCGAGGAAATCGAACGCCTCCGCACCAAGCACGGCATCGAAGCGTGAGGAGCAGTATTAAACAGTTCATTTCCTCGATCCCGGACTCAGGCTCACGATCAAAACCCCTGACCTCCGCGCGCATGGCCGACTCAACAAGCCGGGTTGACAGAACCTAGGCTCTCCTCCATGGTCCCGCCTTTTCCGCATTCATCATGATTTTTAAAAGTCTCTGTCGCCACGCCGGTATCGGCGCGAATTCCTATCTGCTCAAAACTAAGTCCGCCAAGGTCGTGCTCGACGCCGGGATGCACCCGAAGCACGAAGGCTCTGAAGCCGTCCCGCATTACGAATTTGTCGAAGCCGGCACCGTTGACTCCATCATTATCACCCACTCCCACCTCGACCACGTGGGAACTCTGCCGGTCTTCCTCCAAGATCAGCCGCAGGCAAAAGTTTTCCTCTCGCCCGAGACCGCCGAACTCGCTTCCGCGATGCTCCATAACTCGGTCAACGTGATGCAGTCGAAGCGTATCGAGCACGGCATCGCCGAGTATCCGCTTTTCGAACATCGCGAGCTCAATCAGATCGAGGAAGACTTCCAAACGCGTAACATCGAGCGCATGTTCGATCTCGATCCCGCCGGCTCGATCCGTGCCACCTTCCATGACGCGGGTCATATTCTCGGCTCGGTCGGAGTAACCATCGAGGCGGAGGGAAAAAAGGTTTTCTACACCGGCGACGTGAATTTCGAGCACAGCACGCTTCAAAAAGGTGCGATGTTCCCGGAAACTACAGTGGACGCCTTGATCGTCGAGACCACCCGCGGCGAACAAGCGCGCGATCCTAACTATGACCGCCCGACTGAGGAGGATAAATTCGCCGCCGCCATCAAAGGCGTGATTGAGCGCAAAGGCTCGGTGCTCATCCCGGTCTTCGCGATGGGTAAAACCCAAGAAGTCCTCGGCATGATCCACCGTTTCAAAAAAGAGGGCCTCATCCCCAAGCACACGCCAGTTTACATCGGCGGACTGAGCACGAAAATGACGCAGGTTTACGATCGTTTCAGCCACACTTCGCGCCGCCATTTGCCAAACTTCCGTTTCCTCAAGGACATGCAAATCGAAGCGGGCAGCAAGAAGCGCAAAGGCCCGATTCCCTTCCATCCCGGCTGTATCTATGCGCTTTCCAGCGGCATGATGTCCGAGAAAACCGTATCCAACACGTTTGCCCGCCAAGGAGTTTTAGAAAATGCCAAACATGGTCTGTTCTTTGTCGGCTACGCAGATCCAGAGACGCCCGGTGGGAAAATCCGCCTCGCCAAGCCCGGTGATCTCGTCGAACTCGACCCCGCCCACCCCGCTGTCCCGCTCAATTGCGAGATGCGCATCTTCGACTTCAGCGGCCACTCCACCCGTGACGCGATCCTGAATTACATCCTCAAAGTCGCCCCGAAAAAAGTCTTCCTCGTCCACGGCGACGACGGCGCGGTCGCTTGGTTTAGCCAAGAAATCAAACGCCGCCTGCCCAACACAGAAGTCATCATCCCGGCGCCCGGCGTCGAATACGAAATTTAAGCTCCAGCCATCATGTCAGACACTCTCACACTCTTATCCAAAGTCCTTCCACAGCTCACCATCATCGCCGCACTTTGTGGCTTTATCGGATGGTCACTGCGCGGTCGCACCGCGAAACCTGCTGCGACAACCAAAATGCTGCCCGCCCCTGACAAAGGCCAGCAAGACCGCGCAAAAAATCTCGAAGCCAACCTCGAAAAATCAAAGTCCGCCCACAAAGCCCTCAAGGCCGAGTTGGAAAGACTCCAAGCAGCCTCCGTCAGCCAAGCCACCTTTGACAGCACTGCCGCCGAGCTTGCCGCCGCACAAAAATCTCTCGACACCGAAACCAAGCGGATTTCCACCCTCGAGGCGGACCTTAGAAAAGCCCAAGACGCCGTCAAACACCTCAACGCCCGCCTCAACGATGGCGAAAAATCTCAGAAGGACCGCCGCTTCGCCCTCGAAAACGAACTCTCTAAAACCCGCGAACAACTCGCAGTTCTCCAGAATCGCCCGGACGACACCGTAGAGCTTCACGCCGAGATCGAGCGCCTGCGCGAGTCCGTCGCCGTTTCCAGCCGCTTCGCCGGAGAAGTGAGAAAGCGCGAGGCCGCCGCCATCGAGGCCCTTGAAAAAGCCGAATCCAAATTTGCCGACCTCAGTGATCCTTCACGCCCGGCCGCAGTTTCCAAAAAAATCGGCCCTGTTGTCGATTCCGGGCGCATCGCCGCCGCCAAGGCCGAAGTCATCCGCCTCATCGAGATGAACAAGCAGAAGCAAATCGCTGCTATCAACGAGCCTGAAGCCGTTATCAACGAGCCAGAAAATATCGTCAATAAACTCGAAGAGGTGGTCAACGAACCGGAAACCGTCATCACCGAAGCGGAAAGCGTCGTCACCGAGTCCGATGCCCCAACGATTCCAAAGGCGCCACCTGCCGAGTTTTCTCCGCGTGACTGAGGCGCAAGTTTTCAATCATGAGAGGAGATAGTCCTTCATCGCTTCTCACACCGATGAATGGATCTTATATACAGTCATTCTATATCCATGCGCATGACAAATGGCCTTAGAAAGAGAGAATAGCAGAAGCAAACAACTATTTCACGAAAACGCGACTGGACAAAAATTGTTTTAAAGCAAAGGGTAATTCCTGCTATTGAGATTGTTTACAAGACCCCTAACAAAATCTTGGTAATTCATTTCAACAGTCCAAACAGCCATAACAACAAAACCACACCGTATATGAAAAAAAGAAATCTACTCCTAATTCCTGCCATCGCCATATTCGGCAGCTCCTTCTGTTCGGCAGCCGTTTACAACGTGAAATATCTTGGGGGCTTGGCTCCAATACCAACATCGAGTCTCCAGGGAGTCGTCGGCGGCACCGGCGAGAGCTGGAATCAAGCGACTGGTACATTTACCGATCTGGTAGATTCAGTGGGTAATACTTCTACGATTGATATCTCAGGACTCAGTGGCACCGAAACTGGGGGTCCAGTTAATACAATATTCCAAGGAAATAGCAATCAGTTCGGCAAAGGAGCTAATCAAACCATAGCGATCTCAGGTCTTGCCATTGCTGGTATTTACAACATTTACATTTATGCCTTGACTCACAACGCCCCCAGCTGGGGCCAACCCACCGACACTGAAAGAGCGGCAGGTGCATTTACCACCACCAATCTCTCATTCAACGGCGCAAGTCAGCCTCTGGACAACGGGAACACCGGCACCAATGCGACCACATTTACTGCTGGCTCCAACTACGTGCTCTTCCAGTCAATCGTTGCCGACGGTTTAGGCAACATCTCGATCGTGGCTGATGCTTTAGACGGAGCTGGCGCCACGCGACTGCACATCAACGGCCTGCAGATTGTTTCTGTTCCCGAGACTTCCTCCGCAGCCATTTTGGGTCTTAGTGCATTTGCTCTATTTTTCCGCCGTCGTAAATAACTCAGCTTTAAACAATCTTTAAATGAAGATGCCCAGCTTCCCATAAAAAGGGTGGAGGGGTGGGCGACAGCCCAGCAAAGCTCTGAAAGCCTGGCTTTCAGAGCTTTTTAAATTTACGCCAGACTTTTACGCCCAAAACGGCAAAGACAAGCGGGTCATAGTATGCTTGCACACCGGCCGTCTTCTTAACCTTTCAGCCAAAATCTCGAAATCAAGCATGTTACTGCAAAATTTGAGATCGAGCAACTCCGCGCAGCCCGTTGTTGGTCTGGCGCTTTGATCAAGCTCAGAGACCGCGATGAATGGATAGACCGGACCCCGCCTCCTACTGGTCATCCAATTGCGGAGATTTCTGGTCCTCAAATCTCGCCGCCTACCCAACCTCGTCACCCGCAGTATATGCCTTGCCTTGCACAATATTCATGATTACTTCGAAGAAAAAACTCTACATCTCACCTCTTATTTCAAATCAAGATTTGGAGTTCGCAGTATGTGCGTTAATTTTTGCAAAATTTCTCAAATTTACGCGTAGAGTGCCGACACCAATCTCTCCGCCCTTCGAACAAAATAGCCAAAACCTCTCATGCTCCGCCGCTTCTTCCTGCTCCTAGCACTTTCCGTCCCAGTCTCCGCTCAAGACGGCGGCCAGCTCTACACCCTCTATTGTTCCGCCTGCCACGCCGCCGACGGAAAAGGTGCCACCGGCGGCGCATTCCCACCACTTGCCGCAAGCCCTTGGCTCAGTGGCGACCCCGACCGCGCGGCGAAAATCGTGCTCCACGGTATCCACGGCCCCATCGACGTTCTCGGAAAAACCTACAACCTCGAAATGCCTCCTCAGGGCGCAATGCTCCCTGACGACCAAGTCGCCGCTATCCTCACCTTCGTCCGCTCCTCGTGGGGAAATTCCGCACCTCCCGTCACCACAGATTTCATCAAAGCCACCCGCGCCGCCACCAAGGATCGTAAAACCGCCTGGACCGCCGAGGAAATTCTTAAACTTCACCCACTTCCGCTCCAGAAAACCGCCCTCTCCGCGCTCACCTCACAAGTTTACAAGGGCTCTTGGAACTACCTCCCGGATTTCAAAACTCTCAAAGCCGAAAATATCGAAGAAGAACACGACGGCATCATCTCCCTCGGTGACTCCCTCCTCCGCAGCGATTTCGGCATGGTCTGGGATGCTAAATTGGAAGTCCCCGCCACAGGCGATTACTTTTTCTACCTCGATACAGATGATGCAGGAAGAATGATCATCGATGACGAAGTGGTTCTTGAAGTTCACGGCATCGGCCCGATGGACGGCTCCCGCTGCCAAAAATCCATCAATAAGCTCACCCAAGGCACTCACAAATTTCGCGTCGAATACATCCAGAATGAAGGCAACCAAGGCATCACCGTCGGCTGGCGACCCTCCAGCAACAAAAGCTGGAATTGGCTGACAGATCAAACCGTGCAACAGGCTAAAACCCACGAAGCCATGATGATCGAACCCGCCGACAATCGCCCCGTCATCTATCGTAACTTCATCGAAGGCATCAGCCCCCGCGCCATCGGTGTCGGCTTCCCCGGCGGTCTCAACCTCGCCTACTCCGCAGACAACCTCGCCCCCGAGCTCATCTGGACCGGAAATTTCATCGATGGCACCCACAAGTGGCTCGACCGCGGCACCGCCAACAACCCGCCCGCCGGAGAACAGCTCGTCCAACTCAGTAAAACCCGATTGCTGCCAAAAGAAGCTCGCTTCAAAGGCTACAAGCTCGACTCCGCCGGGAATCCCACCTTCGCCGTCCAGCTCGGCCAGCAAATGCTGCTCGACTCATGGCATGCAGCATCAGGCACCCTCATTCGTAAACTAAGCGTCACCGGCTCGCCCCTCGAAATTCAAATCCCTCGGGTGCCCGGCATCATCATCGATGGCGCAAGTGAGAAATTCACCCTCACTCCTGGCCAATCCACCACCCTCACCTACCGTTGGAAATAAACTCCGCCCACGAAATTTATTTCAACCCAAACCTCTTCCCTAAAATGCGCATCCTCTTCACCCTGCTCCTCAGCGCCACCCTTGCCAGCGCCGCCACCCAAGCCGATTTCTACACCCGCGAGGAAATCCCTCTCCCGCCCGGCGAGGTCATGGAAATCGGCTCCATCGCCCTGATGCC
>JANMYL010000123.1:0-7796 GCA_031382045.1 Akkermansiaceae bacterium
AGTATAGATGAAGCAGCTATGGCGAGGCGGTGGGGGTGGTGGGAGGTGGTAGTAAGGGTAACGGAAAGAAAGCGAGTGAAGGGATTGTTAGGGCCGGTATGAGCTATATAGGCGGTGGGTTTGATGCGGAGAAATGGAAAGATGCTTCGCGGATTTATAAGCGGGCAATGGGCTTGGCGCTTAGTCGAAAGAATGGTCGGGCAGAGGTGGGATCAAGCCCTGTGGTGATGAAGAACACAGAAGAGATGTTGGCATTCGAGGGCAACGAGACGGTGCTGCCGGATCTTGGCATGGCTGGGATGCTTCGGTATCGGGTGCGGTATTTCACGGACGGAGCGGTGATCGGTAGTAAACCGTTTGTAAATGATGTGTTTGCGGGAGCACGCGAGCGATTTACGGAGAAGCGCAAGGATGGAGCGCGCAAGATGCGGGGCTGTAGCGCGGCGAAGGCGGGTGTTCTGTGGAGCGTGCGGGATCTACGGTTGAGAATCTGACAAGGCGAGGTCGGTGAAATTACTATAGAATGATATATAATGCTTTCTTTATAATTCACAGTGTAGGCATGTCTCAATATATTGTTAGATATTTTCTCAGACTGACTATACCAAAGTTTTAGACAGGCGGAAATTCTCCCATGCTATGATTCACCGTGTGCGGGTGGCACCTCTACTGGACGGCGCTTTTCAAGTTATCGCTACGCGGGACAAGTTCAAGGGGCTGCCGCTCTGCGTGCGTAATGCATAGATCGTTGATGAAAATATCTTGAACTACTTCATCGGCTATTCGCCCATTCGGCCATTCCATCTGCGCTGCTCCAGTGACCGTTTGCTCCCTTGAGGTGAGAATGGATCCTAACAAATATCAAGCGCCTTACTTCTTTAAGTGTGACGCCACCCAACAACGAATCTGGCAGATTCAATGCCTCCGCTCTTGATCAGGCGTGCCAGTGACTGCATGGAACCGAGTTGAAACTCCTCGCCCTGCCACGATTTCTGCAAGTCGCTCCGGGTGGCGACCGTGGGCGATGTGAGTCTGGATGCCCGCGTCCACGGCGAATTTCACTGCGGTGAGTTTAGATGCCATCCCACCCATCGAGAAGCGGCCTTTGTCCTCGCGGACATGGCGGAATACGTTGTCGATGTTGGTCACGTCAGGGATAAGCTGATTGGTTTCCGGATCGAGCAAGCCATCGACGCTGGTGAGAAGGATGATCCGCTTCGCACCAGCAAGTTTAGCGACGCGGACGGACAGCATGTCGTTGTCTCCGAACTTCAATTCCTCGACCGCGACCGAGTCATTTTCATTAATAATCGGCAAAATACCTGGCTCGGACAGAAGTCGCTCAAGCGTGTCTGAGACGTAGCCCGCGCGCTCAGGCGTGCCGAGGTCTCCGGCGGTGAGGAGCACTTGGGCAATGGTGATTTCGAAGTTTGCAAACAAGCTGCTGTAAGTTTGCATCAGTCGCGCTTGGCCGACCGCCGCGCAGGCTTGGCGGGTGGCGGTGTCCTGTGGATACTCGCTCAGCCCCAGTGCGGAAACGCCCGATCCTACAGCACCCGAAGAGACGAAGAGACAGCGGTGGCCGGCGTTCACAAGTCCAGCGATGGCCGCAACGAGGTGGACCAGCGCAGCGCGGTCGAGCGTGCCATCGTTCGCTTTTGTGAGGACGCCGGTGCCGGCCTTGATAAGTGTGAGATCGGGGATCATGGGAAAATTACGCCCTGTGGCAGGCATCGGCATAGCGTGGAAATTACGTTCGTGCCAGTGCAAGCTGGCGAAATTTATCTCAGGAAATCGTATTCCGGCGGCGGAAAGCATCCGTCTGTTATTTACGCTCCGGCTTTGCGTGATGTTGTGCGTAGCTTCTTCATGTGTCGTGCATCGTGATGAGGAGCTTCATAGGACATGGAGCAAGGCTTGATCACTGTCAGCGGCACAGGGTGTGTCGCAGTCCGATGAAGATTTTTTCTGGGTCGTGAAATTATAAGTATTTACGAGCTTTATGTTCTTAAAATAGAGCTCAAGAATTTATATCTAGCGGACATCGAGAGAGTGGGCAAAAGCTGAGATGGTGCTCTCTTTACTCACTAAAAATTCAAAGCAACCATGTCTAAAACGACGGTGACATCCTCGGGTAGCGGGGTCTTGGCCAGAATTTGCTGCACGTGCCGGGTAAGCGGCCTCGCGCGGTTGGATCGCAGGGTGATTTGGAAGCGGAATTGGCCGTGGGAACGGATGAGTGGCGAGGGCAAGACTTCGCCGAGGGTGATGCCGTCGGGGAGGTTTTCCGCGAGGCGGAGGTGGAGGGTTTGGAGAGAGAACTCAGCGCGGCGCTCGTGGGTGGAGCGGCTGGTGAGCACGGCGCAATGGCCGTAGGGCGGGAATGAAAATTCGCGACGAAACTCCATTTCCTGCTCGGAAAAGCCGTCAAAATCGTGCTTGCGGGCATACTGGATGGATGGCGAGTGTGGGGTGAAAGTTTGGACGATGACCTCGCCTTCGAGATCGCCGCGGCCGGCGCGACCGGCGACTTGGGTGATGAGCTGGAAGGTGCGCTCTCCGGCGCGGAAGTCCGGGACGTGGAGCCCCAGATCGGCGTTGAGGATGCCGACGAGGGTAACGTTTGGGAAATGCAGACCTTTGGCGATCATTTGGGTGCCGATCAGGATGTCGATTTTGTGAGCTTTGAACGCTGCAAGAGTGTCGCGCAGTGCGTTTTTCCTGCGCATGGCGTCGGCGTCGATGCGGGCAAATTTCGCTTTAGGAAAAACCTTGGCCATCACTTCCTCGACCTTTTGCGTGCCGTAGCCTTGGAGTAAAATATTGGGATCGCGGCACTCGGGGCACTTGCGCGGGACGATAGATTGGTAGCCGCAGACGTGGCAGACGAGCCGCTCGTCGGTGCGGTGATAGGTGAGGGCGACGGCGCAATGCGGGCATTGGCAGACGTGGCCGCAGGCGGTGCATTGGAGCGAGCGAGCGAAGCCACGGCGGTTGAGAAAGAGGATGGATTGCTCACCTTTTTCCAAGCGCTGTTCGAGTGCGGTGCGCAGTTTATCAGACAAAATCGCGGGGCCGCCTTTGTGCTTCGTTTGCTCGATGCGCATGTCCACCACGCGGACGAGTGGCATGGAGGCACCGTCGGCGCGCTCGTTGAGGCGGAGCAGGTCGTACTTGCCGGTGAGGGTGTTGTTCCAAGATTCTAGCGACGGCGTGGCGGAGCCTAGCACAATGGCGCATGGCTCGAAGGCAGCGCGTAGCACGGCGACGTCGCGGCCGTGGTAGCGCGGCACGTTTTCTTGCTTGTAGGTGTTTTCGTGCTCCTCATCCACGAGGATCAGCCCGAGGTCCGGTAGTGGCGCGAAGACCGCGGAGCGCGCTCCGATGACGATGCGTGCGATACCCTTGCGGATGCGGTGCCACTCGTCGAAGCGCTCGCCTTGGGATAAGTTCGAATGCAGCACGGCCACCTGATCCTGCATGCCAGCGAAGCGGGATTTGAAGCGGCGGACGGTCTGTGGCGTTAGGGAAATTTCTGGGACGAGGACGAGCACGGTTTTTCCTAGATCCAGTGCGCGTTGGGCGGCTTGGAGATAAACCTCGGTTTTGCCCGAGCCAGTTACGCCGAGTAGCAGGATGGGCTTGGATTGCGTGGGATCGGCCACGGCGGCGAGCACGACATCGAGTGCGGCGGCTTGGCCGGGGTTGAGTTCGAGCGGCTTGGATTCGAGGATTTCTTCGACGTTGTCGGCGTCAGGATCGCGACGGACTTCCTCGGCCACGAGGCGGAGGAGGCCAGCTTTTTCCAAAGACTTGAGCGCGGCAGCATTTCCCTCGCCCAGATCGGCGACAGGCAGACGCATGTCCCGGGCGTGGCGTAGCAGGGCGAGGATGGTAAATTGGCGCGGTGCACGTTTTTCCAATTTCCCTAACACGCTGGAATCGGGCGCTATATCCATCACAGCGACGCGGCGGGTTTTCGCAGAATTTTCCTCCGAGCGCACGCCCTCCGGTAGCACTGAGCGGATGACGGACTCGATGCTGGAGCCGTAATAATGCGCGATCCAGTCGGCCGTCCGCAACAGGACGGGCGTGATCAATGGTTCTGGATCGATGAGGGATTCCAGCTCTCGCAACGCAAAATCCGCCTGCTCCGGCTCGCCTGTGGAGAGCACGGTACCAGTGGCTGACTTACGCCGCAGCGGGATGCGCACGCGACATCCCGGGCGCACGTCGAGACCCGCCGGAATGGCATAGTCGAAGACGAGCTCCGAGGGGCCGTCGATTAACACACGGGCGTTCATTGATGTGGAGCGTGGAGGCGGAAGGGGTGGCGGGCCAAGATTCATTTTCAAATCCTCGATACAGAAAAATTAAGATTACAAAAATGTTCTCTTGAACACTTTTTGATTGTGCGATGATTCTGAAGCTGCCATTTTGCAAAAGTATTCAACTCATTTATACTATGAAAGACACAGCCTTAGACTCTTCCCCGTCCGCCACCGAGCGCTCCTCTGAATATGCGATTTACAAGCCGAATTCCCGTAGCAGCGGCGGCGTGGTACGCTTCGGCCTCAATCCCGCCAAAGGGGCTATCTTCGTCGATGCCGCCACACAGTCCGGTGAAAAACAGTTCGATTGGGAAAACAAAATTATCATGAAATGGGGCCTATCGGATATCGGGACCGTACTTGCCACGTTGCAAGGTCGCTTGCCTCAGGCCAAGCTTTTCCACCAGTCGGAGAGGGCGAACAGTGCGTTCGAGCTGACTTATCAGGACGATCCGGAGCGTGCGCCTTATTTTCTGAGTATTTCCCGTCAAACGACGGAAGATAAATCCCTGCGCAAGGTGAGCATTCCGCTCAGTCATGGCGAGGCGGCGGTCTTAGAGACCGCGCTGCGTGCTGCGATCACCCGGCTTCTGGCATGGTGAGTCCAGCGAGATATGCTGATAGATTCGCTGCGGGTAGACATCGGCATCCGTCTCATTGGTGCACTCTTTTCTATCCCAAAATTCCAAATTCGAATCTAGCCATCAAGGCGCGGTCGCTTCGGAGTCGCCGACTGCAATGGCGAGTTCTTCGGTGACTTCCTCGTGAATGCGGACCAGCGTGGAGTGAGCGGTGACGCTCTCAGAAGCCCATTCTTCGCGTGTTTTAAGGGATCGCTCCAAAGTGCGGAGGGCGGGGATCATTTCTTGGACATGATCTAGCAATTCGCGATCATTCTTGTCTGCTACGCGGAAGAGGCGACCAAGCTCGTCCCGGCAGCCATTCTGAATGGCTCCGAACTGGCTTAGAGGTATCGTTTTAATTTTGTAATATTCTTGTTTGGCGATTCGCGCAATGGGCTCGATTGCACGGCGGAGTTCGGAGGCTAGAATCAAGCGGGAAATATAAGCGGGCCGATTTCCAGCCCCTTGGAGTGCAAGCATTTTGACTGAATAATGGTAGCCTGCATACTGGCTGATTTCCGCTAGACGGCGACGAACGAAGCTATTAGAAACGTATTGGCCGATTGCTTGAGTGCCTACTTTTTCGCGAATTTCTCGGAACTGTGCGGAGGCTTTAGATAGGTTTTCGCCGGGCGTTTTTTCGGTGAGATCCAAGAGTTCTTGGAAGTTCGCGGCCAAAAGCACTTCGTATTCGAAAAAGAAGCCGGGCTTTTCCAAGGCTAGCATCGCGAGCAGGTGATCTGCGGCTGCGGCAGGGAGGACCAGCCGTCCGCCATTGCCAGGGCCTAGCGATTGGAGTTGTTCCCAGAATCCTATCGGCAGTTTGAATGCACCAGTTTCGTCGATCACCCCGATGATCGTAGCGTCTGGATTGCGGCCGGTAAGCGCGGAACTGGCGAGGACGGCGGCGGCAGCGCTGATGGCTTGGCGCTTGTTGGAGTGTAATGACATTTCCAAGGCATCGCTGGTGATAGTGACACGGCCGCCGGTGGGGAGGTTATCGTGTTGTTTTTCAAGGAGTTTGAGAAGCAGGATGTTCAGTTGCGAGAGTCGGAGATCATCATGCCAAGCACCGATGGTCACCGAGAATGGTTCGCTATTCTTGGCGGGATTTATTCCCGCGGCCATCTGAAGTGGCGCGCGGCTGAGAATCCATTTTTCGGACTCTTCCTTGCCGATGTTTTTCCAAAGCAACGTAAAAACCTGTGCTTTGTCCAAAAGAATGCCGGGTTTGGTCGGCGGAGGTTCCTCGCTTGGCGCGGGTTTGACTGCGACCTCGGGCTTGGGCTGGTAGGCAGCGAGTTCAGGAATCCAGCCCTGCCATGCACCGAGTTCCCCGGCGGCGCGCATGGCTTCCGCTCGTGGGTGTTCAGGATCGGAAATGCGCATGACGTCCGTCAGGCAGCAGGCCAGTGCTTTGCCTTGGCTTCCGGATTCGGGCGTTTCCAGCCAGGTGAGAAATTGCCAGATCTGCTCTCTGGATTTCGTGATTTCTTCGGGATCAGCGGTTTTGGGGTATTCGTTTTTTTGAAATCGGGTGATGAGCTCCCGTGCCTTGCCGTTAGCCGGGTCAAGTGCAACCGAGAGTGCGAGTAACTGTGCCACCGCGCGGCGATTCGTGGCAGTTTTGAAATCCAATCCCTCCGCGAGCATCGTCAGCTGGCGGGCAAGTCCAGTCATGGCCTCCACATCTAGCGGAATCCGATCGCGCCTAAAGGCTGCCGGTCCTTCTGCAGGAGGCGCAAAATTTTCCGCGCGAAGGCAGGTTACCGAAACTAACAGCAATCCCACGACTCGCACCAAATGAAATATCCCATGACGCATCCTGCTTAGGATGCAAATCTATGTGGCGTCTCACAAGCGAACATTGCGGGAAAAATTAGGGATTCTTCCCACTTGGCTTGCCACGTTTTTTTAGTAAGTTGTTTTTATGGCAAACGAAGATTCAACGGCCCTCGGTAAAGAGTTGATTTTCAGGCAATTTGGTAATCCCCGGGATGTTCTCGAATTCGAAGGTGAGTGTCTAGTTTCGCAGGCTCTTGAGCCGGGCAATGTCTTAGTCCGCATCCTAGCAGCTCCAGTTAATCCTGCGGATTTAAATACTATCGAAGGCACTTACGGGGTGAAGCCGCCACTTCCCGCCGCGCCCGGTATTGAAGGCTGCGGAGTGGTGGAAATGAGTAATTCTGCGGATTTCGAGGCAGGCGATCGCGTGATTTTCCTACGCCGTGCATCGACGTGGGCGTCCCACACGACGGTGCCTGGCGAGAGTCTTTTCAAACTACCAGCGGGCATCGATCCGCTCCAAGCCGCGATGCTCAAGGTGAATCCGGCGACGGCGTGGCGTCTGCTCCACGGCTTCGGCGAGCTAAAAAAGGGTGAGTGGATTGTTCAGAACGCGGGCAATTCAGCGGTCTGCCGCTGCGTAATCCAACTCGCGAGGGACCTTGGCATCGGCACGATTTCCTTCGTCCGGAGACCCGAGGTCATCGAGGAACTTCGCAGTCTCGGCGCGGATCAGGTTTTCCTCGATGACGAGGCCGGTCACGCTGCTGCCAAAGAAATTCTCGGCGGAGCGAATGCTGCGCTAGCCTACAACGCCGTGGGTGGCGACAGCGCACTGCGCTTGATGAAATTGCTGCGGGAAGGCGGTAGCCACATCACTTACGGCGCGATGGGGCGCAAGCCAGTGACTGTCCCTAACGGCCTGCTGATTTTCCGCGACATCCAAGTGCGTGGCCTGTGGGTGAGCCGGTGGATCGAGAACGCGCCGCGTGACGAGGTGCATGGAGTTTATGAAAATCTAGCTGCCCGCGTGGTCGCTGGGCAGCTCGTCCAGCCG
>JANMYL010000140.1:0-9074 GCA_031382045.1 Akkermansiaceae bacterium
CGGAAGGTGACTTCGAGGGTGGCGGGATTGAAGCGTTGGCCGTTGCAGGACTCGCAATGGACCCAGGTGCTGGGGAGGAAATCCATTTCGAGTTTGACGCGGCCGTTGCCTTTGCACTCGGGGCAGCGGCCGCCGTCGGTGTTGAAGGAAAAGCGGGAGACGTCGAAGCCGCGCATCCGTGCTTCTGGGAGCTGAGCGTAGAGGGCGCGGATGTGGTCGAGGACCTTTACGTAGGTGGCGGGGCAGGAGCGGGAGGTCTTGCCGATGGGGGATTGATCGACTTCGAAGCAGGCTTTGATGGATTTCTCGCCGCTGGTTTTACCGAAGGGGAGGTTGGATTTTTTGACGCGAGTGGTCTTGGCTTCGTTGTGAAAGAGCGCGGCGATGCAGGAGTGCAGGAGCGAGGACTTGCCGGAGCCGGAAATGCCGGTGAGGACGGTGAGGCGGCCGATGGGGATGGCGACGTCGATGTTTTTGAGGTTGTTTGCGTGGCAACCGGCGAGGGTGATGTGGGGGTGGTCCTTTCCAACGGGGCGGCGGGAGCCACGGATGGGGTGGGTGATGACGGCGGTGAGGGCGCGGTAAGTAGGGGATAAGAGATTGGGGATCGGGGATTTTGAAGAGGAAGACTTTTTACTCGTGGGCGAGACGCCCACGTTCCTTGGGGGGAGGCCTTGGTAAACGATTTCTCCGCCGAGGCGGCCGGCTCCGGGGCCTAGGTCGATGAGGTGATCTGCGGCGGCGATGGTGTCTTCGTCGTGCTCGACGATGATGAGGGAGTTTCCTTGATCGCGGAGGGCGATGAGGGTTTTGAGGAGGGCGGCGTTGTCTCGTGGGTGGAGGCCGATGGTGGGTTCGTCGAGAACGTAGAGGACGCCGCGGAGGTTGGATCCGAGTTGGGCGGCGAGGCGGATGCGCTGGGACTCGCCGCCGGAGAGGGTGTTGCCGGAGCGGTCGAGCTGGAGGTAGCCGAGGCCGACTTCTTGGAGGAAACTGAGACGCTGGCGAATCTCGGGGAGGATGTCGCGGGCGATGAGGGCGTCCCGTGGCTCGGTGAAGGTGAGGTTGGAAAAATGGGTGGCAGCGGCGTTGATGGAGAGGTGGCCGAGGGTAGAAATGGGAGTGGAGGAAGTTGCGAGTTTGGAGTTTTTAGTTTTTGGGGAAGTAGGTGAGTTGCTGTTGAGGCGGACGGCGGAGGCGGTGGCGTTGAGGCGAGAGCCGAGGCAGTCGGGGCATTGGGTGAGCTCGATGGAGTCCATGCGGTCGATGGCGCGGTCGGCGTCGATCTCGGCTTCGAGGACGGATTCGAAGCGGGCGGTGTCGAGGAGCTGACGGCGCTTGGGAACGCGACCGTGACCACGGCATTCGGTGCACCAACCGTGGGGGGAGTTGAAGGAGAAGAGACGGGGATCGAGCTCTTCGAAGGATTTATTGCAGCAGGGGCAACTGGATTTGGTGGAGAGGAGGATGAATTTTTTGTCTGCGGTGAAGAGTTTGATGAGGCCTTTGCCGATGGTTAAGGCTTGGTCAATGGCGGATGGGAGATTGGGGGTGGGGGATTTTTTTGGGCTTGTGGGTGAGACGTCCACACTCCTTGAGTCCCAGACGACGACGTCGATATCGTGCTCTTTGAAGCGTTCGAGGCGCGTGAATCCTTCGGCTTCTTTGAATTGGCGGTCGACGAGGAGGCGGGTGAATCCTTGTTTGAGTGCCCACTCGGCGATCTCGTTGTGGTAGCCTTTTTTCCCCCGGATGATTGGGGCGAGGAGGGTGACGGGGCCTTTTTTGAGCTGCTCCCGGACGGTGTTTTCGATGGCGGCGAGGGATTGTTTTTCGACGGGGATTTCGCAGCCAGGGCAGTAAATGGTGCCGAGCTTGGAGTAGAGAAGGCGGATGAAATTCCAAAGCTCGGTGACGGTGGCGACGGTGGACTTGCCGCCGCCCTGGGAGACGCGTTGCTCGATGGCGACGGTGGGCGGGAGGCCTTGGAGTTGGTCGATCTCGGGTTTTTCGAGCTGCTCGGCGAATTGCCGGGCGTAGGCGGACATGGAGTCGAGAAAGCGGCGCTGGCCCTCGGCGAAGAGGATGTCGAAGGCGAGGGTGGATTTCCCGGAGCCGGAGAGCCCGGAAATGACGACGAGCTTGTCGCGGGGGATGTCGAGGGAGATGTTTTTGAGGTTGTGGTGGCGGGCGCCTCTTAAAGAAATTTGAGATTTAAGATTTGAAATTTGAGATGGCGCGGGGCGCGCTTGGGATGGGCTGGGACTGGAAGTCCCAGCCACTAGGGGTTTTAGGAAATGGGCGGTGGGAGTGTCGAGGAGGGCGACGATTTCGGGGGGGCCTTGGGCGATGAGTTGGCCGCCATGTGCACCGGCTTCGGGGCCGAGGTCGAGGATCCAGTCGGCGGATTTGATGACATCGAGGTTATGCTCGATGACGAGGAGGGAGTGACCGGAATCGACGAGTTTTTGGAAGACAGTGAGGAGGTTCTCGATGTCGGAGAAGTGGAGGCCGGTGGTGGGCTCGTCTAAGATTAAGAGTTTGGATGACGGGCTGGGACTGGAAGTCCCAGCCACGGCTAAGAGTTGGCAGAGTTTGAGGCGCTGGGCCTCGCCGCCGGAGAGGGTGTTGAGGGGTTGGCCGAGTTTGAGGTAGCCGAGGCCGACTTCGACGAGTGGGGCTAGGAGTTTGATGACTTGGGCTTGGCGCTTGGAAGATGCAGGCGAGACGCTTACTCCCCTTTCAAAAAAAGCGATGGCGTCGGTGACGGTGAGGTCGAGTACGTCGGCAATGGATTTTTCGTGGTAAAGGAAGTCGAGGGTGGAGGATTTGTAGCGGCGGCCATTGCAGTCGGGGCAGATGACGTAGAGGTCGGAGAGGAACTGCATTTCGACCTTCTCGAAGCCATTTCCGGCACAGCGGTCGCAGCGGCCGTCGCCCGAGTTGAAGGAGAAGAAACCGGGCTTGAGGGCGGCGGATTTCCCGGCAGGTGTGTCGCAGAATAGCTGGCGGATGGGGTCGAATGCACCGAGGAAAACGGCGGGGGTGGAGCGTGGGGTGCGGGCGACGGCGGTTTGATCGACGAGTTCGACGCCACTGAGGTGTTGGGAGCCTTTCAGGCTTTTGATGGGTGCGGCGTCGCCCTCGGCTTCTTGGCCGAGCTTGCGGGCGAGATTGAGGTAGAGGACGTCATGGGCGAAGGTGGATTTCCCGGAGCCGGAGACGCCGGTGAGGACGGCGAAGAGGCCGAGCGGGAGATCGACGTCGAGTTTTTTGAGGTTGTGGCGGGTGGCACCGCGGATTTGGAGGATTTGCTTGGTAGGCTGGCGGCGGACGGCGGGGATGGCGATGGACTTCTGGCCGGTGAGCCATGGCAGAGTGCCAGAAAGAGATTTCGGCGGGGCGCCTACGCTCCCCGCATAGAGCAACGTCCCACCGGAAGAACCTGCGCCGGGGCCGAGATCGACGAGGTGGTCGGCGGCGAGCATGACGGTCTGCTCGTGCTCGACGACGACGAGGGTGTTCCCTTTGTCGCGGAGGCCGTGCATGACAGAGACGAGGCGGTCAATATCGCGCGGGTGGAGGCCGACGGTGGGCTCATCGAGGACGAAGAGGGTGCCGGTGAGGGCAGCACCGAGGCAGGTGGTGAGGTTGACGCGCTCGACCTCGCCGCCGGAAAGGGTGCGAGTTTGGCGGTCAAGGGTGAGGTAGGCTAAACCGACTTGGTCGAGGTAGCTGAGCCGAGAGGAAATTTCGGTGAGGACGAGGTTGAGGGTGGGGTCTTTGGGAGTGCCGTGTGAGCTGTGATCGGTGATGAGCGAAGAGAACCAAGACCGGAGATCCGCGATCGACATGGCCCACAGCTCGGGGAGGGTTTTACCGCTGACCTTGAAGCAGAGGGACTCGGGCTGAAGGCGTTTGCCACGGCAAGAATCACAGGTGGTGTAGGAGCGGTAGCGGCTGAGAAAGACGCGGACGTGCATCTTGTAGGCCTTGGTTTCCATCCAGTCGAAGAAGCCTTTTACGCCATACCAAGCACCGGATTGCCAGAGGTCTTCGAGTTCGTCTTGAGTGAGCTTGTCGGTTTTACGGTCGCCGTAGTAGATCCATTCTTGCTCGTCGGTGGAGAGGTCTTCGAAGGGGCACTTGATGTCGATATCGCGCTCTTTGCAGTTTCTAACGAGGTCACGCAGGCACTCGTCGCCGCGCTCGCCTTGGAAGGGTTTGATGGCTCCTTGAGCGATGGAGAGGGATGGGTCGGGGACGGCTTTTTCGAGGTCGATGCCGATGATACGGCCGAAGCCACGGCATTTCGGGCAGGCGCCGAGTGGGGAGTTGAAGGAGAAGAGGGCGGCGGTGGGTTTGCGAAGGGTGAATCCGGTTTTGGGATTGGTCCAGGTGGTGGTGAAAGTGCGGGAAGAACGGGCGGGAATGCCTGTTTCACTGATGGTGGCGTGACCTTTTCCGAGGGTGAAGGCGGCTTCGAGGGCTTCGAGGAGGCGTGATTCGTTCGCGGCAGTGAGGGTGAGGCGGTCTTGGAGGACGTGAATCTGAGATTTGAAATTTAAAGTTTGAAGTTTCGGGGGCTCGTCGGTGCGGATGATTTCGCCCTCGACGAGGATGCGGAGGTAGCCCTGGGCGTTGAGAAATGGGAAGAGTTCCTCTGCTTTCGCATCGGCTGGAACCGGGATCGGGAATGTGATGACGAGCGCCTGATCCACGAGATTTTGCCTCGCCCAGGCAGCGGCGGACTCGGGAGAATCTGGCTGGATGACCTCGCCAGTGCGGGGATCGTAGCCGACGGCGAGGCGGGCGAAGAGTAGCTTGAGGTAGTCGTTGATCTCGGTAAGCGTGCCGACGGTGGAACGGGTGGAGCGGACGTGGTTTTTCTGCTCGATGGCGATGGCAGGCGGGATGCCGTCGATGTGATCGACCAGCGGCTTATCCATCCGGTCGAAAAACTGCCGGACGTAGGGGGAAAATGTCTCGACGTAGCGGCGCTGGCCCTCGGCGTAGAGCGTGTGGAAGGCGAGTGAGGATTTCCCGGAGCCGGACGGGCCGGTCACGACGGTGAGTTTGCCGAGCGGGATATCGAGGTCGAAACCTTGTAAATTATGCTGGCGGCAACCGCGGAGAAGGATGGCGGGCTGAAGGCGGCGAGGAGTGGATTTCTTATCTGCTTGAGGCACGCCGCAGGTTAGGCAGGAAAAATCGGGCCGCCAGCGGAAGTGTGTGCTGGATGGGTGAAAGTTTCAGATCACTCGGCGGCCGACGGCCTGTCCATCATCAGTTCGTAAAAATACTCGGGCGTTTGCTTGGTGAGTTTTATTTCGCTTTCAATTAGTTTAATCGCGCCGGTGTCTTTGTCCGCTTTGAGTCGTTCGATTTGTTTTTCGAGACCGAGAACATAGGTCGAGGCGAGTTGAGCCATAGAATTACTGAGTTCTAGGTCGATGTTTTTTTGCTTCACAAGTGCTTGTTTGTGGCAAGCTTCGGCCCCCAAAATGTCACTAATTGGGATTTTTAAGTAGTCTTTTATGCGCCCGTCGTCGCTCTTGAGTTCTTTGATGGCTTGCTTAATCCGAGCTGCACCATCAGCTCGGTTAGTCGAGGACTTGGCAGCGCAGAGGAGAGCTTCCTTTTCAAGGCTCCATAAGTTGTTCTTTAATCCGAGATTGTATTTGGCAATGGCTGGAGCTGCGAGATCGAGCATGATCTTGCGGGCGCGCACGAAGAATCCGGGAACGTCGAATCTAGGCGGCTCGGTGACGTTTGGAATGTCGGGCTCTGGCTCCGGCAGAGAGACTTCTTTCACGGAAGAAGGCAGAGGCACCACTTCAGGGATAGGCTCAGGTTGGATCGTGGGATTAACTTTAGGGGGACGTTTGGTGCCTGTAGGCTGTAGGATGACTAGCTTAGAAGATTGGTTTTTACGGAAATAGTTGAAGCCGTAAACGCTGGCACCAATGACTAGCAACAAAATCAGGATTTCTGGAAGGTTTGAGGACTTACTACGGACTACAGTTTGTCCCGGTCGGCGCACTGCCGGTCGGGGTGCCCCTTGAGCTCCGCGAGCTTTTGAAACGGAGACATTAGTGATCGCCTGCAAGTCTTTTGCCATCTCATTGGCGCTGGCGTAGCGGGCAGCCGGCAGATGCTGGGTGGCGCGTTTGATAATCGCGTCGAATCGAATGTCGCAACGAACGATCTGTGAAGCCGGCCGTGGATCATCCGCTGGCAGTTTCCCGGTCAGCAGTTCGTGAAGCATCACGCCGACCGAAAAAATGTCTGCTCGGAAATCCACGGAATTGGGGTATTCAACCACTTCGGGAGCGGTGTAGTGGGGCGTGCCGAAAATTTCCTCGCCTTCTTCGACTTTTCGCTCGATGGGGCGGGCAAGGCCGAAATCACCGATCTTGGGCTGAGCATTGAGATCGAGAAGAATGTTGGCCGGCTTGATGTCGCGGTGAATGATGCCGTGCTCGTGGGCGTGGGCGAGTCCGCCGCAGATGGCCGTGATTAGGCGGATGACTTCCGTTGGATCGATCGCTTGGCCGTGGGCAGAATGATAGATCGACTTGCCGGGCACGAACTCCATAACGATGTAGAGCATCCCTTTGATCGAGCCGAAGTCATACACGCCGATTAGATTTGGGTGATTGAGGCGTGCCATTGCCTTGGCCTCAGTCTCGAAGCCCCTGCAAAATGCTGCGTCTTGGCTGAATTCCATAGGCAGAATTTTCAGCGCGATTGTCCGGTCCAGAGATTTTTGGACTGCGCAATAAACGGCGCCCATGCCTCCGGTGGCGATGAGGCCCTCGAATTCATATCCCGGGAAAAGCGGTGCTAAGTCGGCGGATTCTGGAGCGATGAAGCCAGCAGGTTCGTGAGAGTCGGTCATGAGCAAAAAAAAGCCAGTTTACTGAGTTTGCGCCCGAGAATATGTTTCAGAATCTCTTAATTTCAAGCTTAATGAGCAAGTAGTCCTTGGAATTATGAGCGATGGACTATTTTCAAATCAGCAGCTGCCCCACCCTCTTGATCACCCTGTGATGATGGTCCGGATGATCGAAACTGCGCGATGCTTGGTGAGCCGGGTGTTCTATGGAAAATATGGGCGACCGAAAACCCATTTCGCCAAAAAATCATTCTCGCTCGGTTCCTGTGGATGTTGCTAGCCTCCGCCCGCCGTGCACGACAAGCATTGCGCGGCACTGCGGTATCCCAGCAATTTCCTACGAGTCCCCATTCTACATGCGCCCGATTTTCATCTTACCAAGCGTCATTCTTATGAGCTCCTGCGTTCTTGGCCCTGAGCCCGGCTCGCCGGAAACTGCGCTTCCCTCCGCCATCCGCGCAGATGCAGCGCCGCACGGTATTTCCTTCGGAGATAAGGCGTGGCGCAAGGTTTTCACAGACACCACATTGCGAAATCTGATCGCTCGCGCCCTTCAAAATAACCCGGACCTAGTCGCCGCCACTTACCGCATCGAAGCCGCCCGTGCTCAAGCGGAAATTTCCCGCGCAGTCTGGTTTCCCCGGCTCGACAGCAGCGCGGACGCCGCTACGAATTACCGCTTTGAAAATGCCGGTGAATCCTCCAGCCTGAACGGTTTTCTCAGTTGGGAGGCCGATCTATGGGGCGGCATCCGTCGCAACAACCAAGCCGCACGCGCGAACTTGCTCGCCACTGAATACCAGCGCGACGGCGTCCAGACCTCCCTAGTCGCCGCCGTCGCTACCGCCTACATCGATCTGAAAAACCTCGATGAGCGCCTGGCGATTTCCCGCCGCACCGTGGTAAGCCGCCAAGGCTCGCTCGAGCTAGTCACCGCCCGTAGAGATGGCGGCATCAGCTCGGATTTGGAAGTGGGCCAAGCCCAGGCGCTGCTCTCCCAAGCGCAGATCACCATCCCGGTCACCGAGCAAGCGATGACCACCAAGGAAAATGAAATCCGCGCCCTGCTCGGAGAATTCCCCGGCGGCATCACTCGCGGCGGCAGTCTGAGCAGTTTGGATTCCGCCCTCAGCATCCGCGGAGGGCTGCCCTCCTCGTTGATGGAGCGCCGCCCAGACATCGCCGCCGCTAACCAAGATTTCCAAGCCGCCACCGCCCAGATCGGAGTCGCCGAAGCCCTTCGTTTCCCTACCCTTTCGCTGACCGGTCAAGGTGGCTTTATCAGCAATGACCTGAGTGATTTGCTCAAAAAAAGCTCTGCTGCCTACTCCATCGGCCCACAACTCGCAGGCCCGATCTTCGATGCCGGAGCCGGTAAATCCCGCGTAAAAGTCGCGCAAGCCCGCGCCAAGGAATCGCTCGCCGCCCACCAAAAAGCAGTTCAGCAAGCCTTCCGGGAAGCTGCGGACTCGCTGAATGCCTACCAAAAAACCGGCGAAATCATCGCCGAAGGAACCAAGTTGGTCGCCTCGCAGAAAAGCGTTTCTTCCATCGCCCTTGAGCGCTTCCAAGGCGGCGCCTCCAGCTATCTGGAAGTGCTCGACGCCGAGCGCGAGCTCTTCGCCTCCGAACTCGAATTGGCAGACTCCCGCAGCAATCGCTTGCGGGCCGTGGTCCAAGCCTACCGCTCCCTCGGCGGCGGCTGGAAATAATCGACTACCGCAGCAGATTCCACGCGGAGACCAGCGCCTTGAGTCCGGCCATTTCGATGGATGGGTCGACGCCCGCTCCCCACAGCAAGCGGCCGTCGTCGTGCTGGACTTGGACGTAAGCTGCCGCACTCGCATCCGAACCGCCGCGCACCGCGTGTGAACGGTAATCGGTGACTTTAAAATCCTTCAGACCCGCACCTTCCATCGCGTGCACGAAGGCGTTGATGGGTCCGTTGCCATTGCCTTCGATGGCTTTTTTTTCTCCACCGACGAGGATACTCGCCTTGCACTGGACCAAGCCACGCTCGCCGGTGTGGTGGATCAGCTCGTAGTCGATCACATCCAACGGTGTCGAAATATTGACGAATTCCTCGAAAAACGTCTCGCGAATTTCATCCGTCGAGAGTTCGCGGCCGTGCTCGTCGGCGAGGTCATAAACGCGCTTACCGACTTGCGGGTGCATG
>JANMYL010000141.1:0-2396 GCA_031382045.1 Akkermansiaceae bacterium
GCACAAGGCAAAGAAAGCTCGCAGCGGAAAAAGCACCCACGCCGCAGCTTGACATCATAGCGGTCATAGATTCCGCCAATATGACTGCTACGCAATGACCGTAGCAAACCCATACGCATGGCGCCTCGGACTACGCTTACGGAGAAGCTGAAAGGCGGCAAAAGGACAAGACCGCGGGAAGGCACGGCGGAGAGTTGGCGGGATCACGGCGAGAAGGGTGCCGAAGAGTTGATCTTGCGCTATGCGCCCGAGCTGGGTTTGACTGCTGGCCAGCAAGACGGCCTGACGCTCAGCGATTACTGCTCCCAGCGCAGGGTTCGTGGCCAGAGCGAGTGGCTAAGTTTTCTCTGTAAGATTCTTTCATTCTCTGTTTCAAGCCAGTTTATCTTGGCGCTTTCCTCAACCCATTTAAACCGAGAAATCGTGGGGAATTTCCCGTGATTCAGTCCTCTTTGGGATGGGTTACTTCTCATCTTTCGGTAGCAGGGTGAGCCTCTTGACGAGGGGGTTCCAGTACATGCCTGTAAACAAGTCGTCCGCTGGGATCGGTGTGCCGTCATCGAAAAATTTTGAATCGATACACACCGACATCGAACTCTTTGGCTGGCGAAAAGATGCGAACATTTCACCGTTAGACCTTCGAATGATGGTGAGGACCGGGAAGGATTCTTCGCCCGTGGGATAAAGTTTGTCCCACTGGGTAGAAGAGATCAGGATCTCAGCCAGATCGGCAGGCAAAGAGGCGCGGATTCCTTCTTGGATCTTTGGGGCGATGGTTTTGGAAAAGGCTTCCATCGCTCGGTTGTCCAAGTGGATTTCACTATCGCTGGCCTGGACGGGCTTTATCAGCTTCTTCTCTTCAGCAAAAATCTCAGCCCCGATGTTCTTGAGCAGTTCGAGGACGTCATTTTTTTCCCATTCCGAGGCCCCGAGGAGCGTGAGGGAGTTTTTCATTTCATCTTGAAGATTCTGAAAGTCAAAGTCGCCTTGAGATTTTTCGCGGATCATTCCAGCGATGGTGGTCAGCGGGAGTGAAACGCATGGTTCACGGGGTTTCTTTTTTTCGTCCCGCTTGGCGACATGGGTGCGGACGGAGGTTTCCTCTGAAGCGTCGGCTTGTCTGCTTGTGGAATTGAAGGAACTGGAAATCGCCGATTGCGCCGCTGCGGTAGCATCTTCCTGAGATTGATTCCACTTGGGTGTAAGCGCCCATCCGAGGGCGAAACTGGCGATGGCAGTGCCGGCGTTGGTCCAGACTAGGTGGTATTTCATGGGTTTTTTAAAAATGTGTTTCTGTCTTTGCTGGGGTGATTACTCCTCACAAATAGGGTTGGGTTACGCATTTCAACAAATTTAGTGGTATTTTCATCGATGGGTCGCCCGTCGCAAGCGGAGAAGCATTTTCGGGTCCAGGCCCGCAGTCGCAGTCCTCAAAATTAATCTCAATTTTTTCAATTACTCAACTCAGCCCGGTCGTCAGGGGCGCTCTGTAAAACTTGAACCATCTTTTAGGAGTTTGGTCGGGGAGTCATTTTGGCGGCTAAAGGAAGGAGGATTTTCAGCCTTTGTAAATGTCGCCACGTGGCCCGATGGCATCGACATACAGCACTTCTCAGGTCTCGATTACGGTTACTTGCATGATAGCCCGGTGACTTCCGATCAGAAGCCGCGACCAGCCCGCCATACCTCCGCTCATTTGCTTAATTTCTGGGTAGCAGGTGATATTCTCCAGCCCGGCAACTTCCACGAGCGCATCACGCACCTGGGCGGCGCGGTCACGCGGTATCCGGCTGAAATAGTTGGCGGCACGGCGATGAAAAACAATGCTCCGCATCAGATCCCAAGTTCCTTTTTAAGGTCTTCGAGACTCACAAATTTTTCCATCCGGCCCGCTTCACGATCGGCTTTTGCTTCGCGGATGCTGTCTTTTTCCTCATCAGTCAGGTCAAGTCTGTTGGTCTCAATAAAATCCACGAATTCTTCATACGGAATGACCACTTCAAGCGGCTTGCCGCCCCGGTCATACCGAACGCTTTTTTGTAAAATCACTTCCGCTGTCATGGCTCTAGCATAAGGGCTTGCCGCCGTTTTGCGAGTCAGGATTTTTGGGGCGTTCTACCACGTGATCGCTCGCAGGGACGGGGGCAAGATGGTTTTCGAAAACAAGGACGACTGCGAGGCTTTCCTCCACCGCCTGGTGGAAAGCCTGTGGCAGTTGCGGGTGGCGGGTGCATGCTTGGGTGTTGATCGGCAACCATTTTCACCTGCTTCTGGAGACTTGGAGACTCCCCAAGCGAATCTGGTGGCAGGCATGAAATGGCTGCTTGGCGTTTTCAGCCAGGGCTGGAACCGCGTGCGCGGACGTAAGGGGCATGTGTTCCAAGGTCGCTATAAAT
>JANMYL010000215.1:0-10068 GCA_031382045.1 Akkermansiaceae bacterium
CCGCGACGACGTCTACATACTGCGGTGCTGTCTGCATGGTTTGCGGGTTGCCTTGCATGTGCATTATCACCACTCCACAGCCGCTGGCCGCGCAAATTTTCGCCATTTCCGGATCGGCCAGCAGGCCACTCACATCGTTGACGATATCCGCCCCGGCAGCGAGTGCGGCAGCGGCGACGGATGACTTGGTCGTATCGATGGAAATCAGCCCGTCCCACTCCGCCCTCAGCGCAGCGACGACCGGGACCGCGCGGGAAATTTCCTCCGCAACAGGGACGGGTAGCGAACCGGGGCGCGTAGATTCGCCGCCAATGTCGATGAGCGCTGCGCCCTCGGCGATCATCCGGCGGGCGTGATTCAGTGCAGTCATAACACCAAAATGCTCGCCAGCGTCGGAGAACGAGTCTGGTGTGACGTTCAGAATTCCCATGGCTTGCGCCTGGTGGGTGAGGTCGAGCGAGGCGCGTCGTGTTTTCCAAATCATCGGTAAATTGGCGGCTTGCGGCGTCCGCCTGAGGACTCTACTTTGCGCTCCATGAACCCGCTGGCAACTTGGAAAATCTGCGTGATCGCCGCAGGGCTTTTCGCTTCATTACCCTGTAACGCAAATGATCTTGAGGCGGTGGATGGCCCGTATGTGCGATGCATGAGGCACAAGGACGGTTCGCGTGCGGTTTTCACCCGCAGCCCTGATAGCCGCACACTTACGAAAAAGACCTTTTCACCTAACGGAAAGCTCTCCATGCTGACCACTTATAGGATGGATTCAAACGGCAACCCGCTCGGTTGTAAAATCAAGGACGGCCAGAATACCGAGATGTTTAAAGTCAGCTACGGCTACCACAAGGTGACTGGACTGCTGATGGAGGAGCTCATGTTCGACTCGCGGGTGCGCCGCCTCAATCCGGCTAACGGCAAAGAGCTGCCGGTGCAGCGGATTGTTTACCTCTATGATGCGGAAGGTAAACGAAGTGCACCGATGGTTTTCAATCTGCTGCCCGGAAAGACCTTCGAGCAAGTGTTCGGCGTGAAATCCTCTGCGCTGGAATCGAATCCCTTCAAGTAAGCCGTGCCCTCTCCCCAGACCTTGCTTCCTTGGCTGCTCGGCGGGGTCATCGGCGCTGCTGGTATCCTGCAGGGCCTTCATTGGCGCTCATCCAGCAGCACCACCGATCTCGTGGAACTCGAGAACCAGCTCCGCATCGCTGGCGAAGAAAACGAAATGCTTCAGCGCGAGAATGAATCGCTTCGCTCGCTCGCGCAGGGCGGCGGCGAGCTTGCCGTGCCGCAAGAATTTATCGACCGCGCTGAGAAAGAGTTCGGCCTGCGCTTTCTATCAAGCCCGGTCGTCCACCGCCTCGCTGGCGAGGAGCTCCGTGGCAGGATCATGGCTGCTATCGAAAGCCGCTACGGTCCGGCGGGCATCGACGACCGCCAAGAGTCCTACAAACTCATCGGCTGGCTGCGGCCGGACGATGACCTGCTCTCCCAGTTAGCTGCTGTCCGCGCGGTTGGTGCTATAGCGTGGTTCGACGATGTCACCGGCGAGGGTTGGGTGACTGACGGCTTCGATTTAAAAAACATCCCGGACCAAGCGGCACTTGTCCGGCTGCTTGCCCGAGCTCTGCTGCACCAGCATTTTCCGCCGACTCCGGCCTATCCCGGAGACGACGCAGCGCGTGCTCGAGAGGCTCTTCACCAAGGCGCGGCCTCCGGATCCGAGGCACGCTTTTTTGCGTTGAGCGCCCGTGCCATCGGTTTTATGCCGATGAAAGAAAACACAGAGGCCGTGCAACTTCTCGCCAGTCTTTCTACGTTTCTCCGAGGACTGACTACTTTCACCGCCTCGGAGGGCAAGGGCTTGGCAGACACTCTTCATGTGCAGGGCAACGATAAGTTCCAAGCCGTGTTTCGCAATTCGCCGCAGACCACGCGCGCGATTTTCTTCCCCGGCGAGCCGACGGCCGAGCCCAAGGCGCTGGAGCTTCCCGCCGTGCCTGAGGAGGCTTTCCTCACCGAGACTGCGGGCCAGCTAGGCCTGCGACTGTGGCTGGAGCCGCTCGGCGACATCGGCGCGGCCTCCGAAATCGCCGCCTGTTGGAAAAGTGACCGCTATGTCCTTTTCCCGGATGGTGAGGCTTCCAGCGCAGTGCTCTGGGAGATCGAGTTAGAAAACGCCGCCGCTGCCGACAAGCTCCAAGCTGCCGCCTCCAAGCTTGTCGCCGCGATGGCCGGTGCGCAGGAAAAACGCCACTTGAAAATCACCCGTTCGTCGCCTTCTCGCGTCCGTTTTCTCAATACCTTCGAAGCAGCGACCGCCGCCGCGCTCGGGGCTGACTGACCACTTATGATCGCCAAACGAGTTATCTTCGAAGGCCGCGTCCAAGGCGTTGGTTTCCGCTACACCGTGAAGGACCTCTCGCGCGGCTTTGACGTCTGCGGGTGGGTGAAAAACCTGCCGGAAGGCAGCGTGGAGTTGCAAGTCATGGGCCAGGAAGACGAGGTGGAGTCTTTCATCAAGGAGATCGCCGAGGAATCCACCGTCGCCCACCACATTAAAAACCTAACGGCGGAGAATATTTCGCTGCTGGAGAATTGTTCCGGTTTTCGGATTGATCGTTAGATCTGTCCCGGCTCGGGAGCGTTGGTGGGAACCAATTCTTGTGGTTTGCGCCGTTCCACCGCGCGGATCAGCCCGAGATAGGAGATCGTACCGATTAGATAGAGCGCGGCGGTTACCATGAAGACCTGCCAGTAGGGAAGTTGGTGGGCGCGCAGGTTTTCAAAGATCCGCGCGGCCAGCCACCAGGAGCCGCTCCAGATCGCGCCGTTGCAGGCGCTGATCAGCTCGCGGTTGTGCTCGCCGACGTAGGCCATCGAGAGTTCGCTGGTGGAAGGAGCGCCCATGTTCATCAGCGGCTGGCGGAAGATGAAACAGACCAGTGCAAATGGGAGTGCCCAGCTGGCATGTTTCCAAAGTTCGGTGAGTCCCATCAGCACCAATAGGACGACGGCGGCGGATTGCACGCCGATGATGGCGCCGCGCCAACCGAGGCGGCGGCGCACTTCCGGAACGATCAGTCCGGCGACGAATGCCAGGAGATTGCTGACAGAGCCGAAAGCTGAGAAGCTGGCTGAACTGAGGTGATAGACGTTGCTGAAGAACAGGTTGAGGAACTGAATGCCCATACCGGCTCCAGTCGCGATGCAGAACGTAGGGATGAGCGCGCGCAGCAACACCGGGAAATCCTCGCGGTGGACGTGCAGCCAGTGGCGAGTGGTTTTTTCCGCCACCGGCGGGTCCGGGAGGCGGGAGTAAAAGAAAGGCGCTGCCAAACCGCAGATTGTTAGAATTAGCAATGTCGAGTATTCATCGAAAACCAGGTGGATGCTTCCGAGGTGAAAGGTACCGATACCTTGCAGGACGCTGGAGAGCACGCCGCCGCAAATACTGGCGGCTCCCCAAGTCGCGAACGTCAGACTCAGTGCCTCGCTCGATTGATTCGGCGGTGCGATACGGAGTATCATCGGTAGGCTGGCGACATTGAGGATCAGTGCCGCGAAGCCCATGGCAAGAAAGCAGTATGGGGCGGCGTCCATGGCGCCGAACCGCACGACTTCTAACGTGGCCAGCGCGGTCAGAGGAAAGAAAACTGCGCCTATGACGAGCGGCGTGCGCAGCGGCCGTCCGCGCAACCACAGGCCGGCTGGCAGGGCGAGAAAAAAGGTGGCGAGAAACCGGTGGGAGGTGATCGCTGCGATGGTTGGGTCGTCGAGCCCGCGTGCTTTCAGGAAGAGGTTGAGCAGGAGAAACTGCGACGCGTTGATCAAGTTGATCAGGAACATCCCGGCGGCGAATTGCAGGACGCACTTCGGCAGGGTCCGGTATCGATCCAGCCATGCAGGAAGATGCGTCATCAGACGGCTAGCGTATGCTTGCTTCTTTAAGCTTGGCAATCGCTTCGTCTAGCCGCTTGCGGGTGGCGGTGAGTTCGGCAGCGAGGGAGAGGAGTTTTTCGTCGCGCGCGGCGATGGCGGTTTCCCAGGTTTTCACCTGTTCGCGGGCGGTGGAAATTTCAACTTCTAGGCTGGCGGTTTGCGTCGTTTTTTCCTCCATCAAGCGGGCGGAGGCTTCGGCAGCTTTTTGTGTGGCTTCGATGGATTCCTTGAGAACGGCGATGTCGCGCGCGAGATCCGCGGCGCGCTGGGTCTCGGCCGCTGCTAGATCGTGCGCGGCGGCGAGTTCAGTTTTGAGCTTCGCCAACGATGCTCCGGCGGCGCGTTCCCGCTGCCATTGGATGAGGATCAACGCGCTGAGGATTAGGCAGCCGATGGTGTTGAGAATGGGCAGAACGCGGGATTTCACGCTTCAAGGATGGGGAGTTTTCGATTCAAAGCTGACTTTTTCCACGCCGGCATCGCGCACGGCGTTGAGGACTCCGAGGACTTGCTTGTGGCGTGCTTCGGCGTCGGCGGCGATGAGGACGCGGGTTTCGTCTGGCTTCGCCTCGGCTTTCAAGCGCGTGGTGATTTCAGAAAGGGTGATGATTTTACTGTCCCAAGTCGTCACGCCGCTGGCATCGATGGCGATCTGGAATGGCGGCGTCTTGGTGTCGGCCACGCCGGTGGAGGCTTCTGGTAAATTGATCGGCACGCGGTGGAGCTGAGTCATGCTCAGGCTCACTAACATGAAGGCGGCCAGCAGGAAGAACATGATGTCGATGAGCGGGATGATTTCGATCCGCGCTTCATCGCCCTCGTCGTCGGAGGAGCGGCTGTGGAGTTGGACGGGCATCAGCGCGGGGTGCGGTTTGCGGCGAAGGTTTCGAGATCGTGGCCGTGTTCTTTTGCGGATTTCACCAGCAACTCGGTGTGATTGATCCAGCGTTCCAAGGAGCCGCGGAGGACGGCGACGCGTTTGCGGAAAAAGTTATAAGGAAGCAGGCAGAGGATGGCGATGGCGATGCCGCAGGCGGTGGCGATGAGTGCCTCGCCGATGCCGCCGGAGACCTTGCTGGCGGCGAGTTGCTCGTCTCCGACGAAGGAGAATGAGCTCATAATGCCTACGACGGTGCCGAACAATCCGAGCAGTGGCGCGAGAGTGATGAGTGTGCTGATGACCCACATGCGGGCTTCGGATTTCTCGATGAGATGGGTGGCGTGAAGCTGCATGGCGGCGAGCATGGAAGTGTGCGCGTGGGTCATGCCTTCGTGGAGGTTTGTGAGAAATGGCTCGCGGGTGTTTTTCCCTAGCTCCCAGGCGGTGTTGAAATCCCCGGTGCCGACGGCGACGCGGGCCTGTTCTTGTTTTTCCTGCTGGAGCGTCGCTTGCAGACGGAGCCACCAAACGGCGCGGTCGAGGATGACGCAGAGGGCGAGGAAAAAGGTGGCGAGGATGGGCCACATGACCCAACCGCCTTTGATGAATGTTTCGACGACGATGTTAGCGAGCACGGTGTGGTTAGCGGAGTTGGAAAACGATGGGGCGCTGGAGCTTCATGACCCCGCCGGCGGGGAATGTCCAGCGGCGGACGGTGCGGACAGCTTCGGCATCGAGCAGCGGCCAGCCGGAAGAGGATTTAGGATAGGCGGAGATGACGCGGCCCGTGGTATCGATGGTGAACTCGATGACGACCGTGCCAGTCTGGCCTGCGCGTTTGGCCTGCGCGGGGTAGGACGGCTTGGGCATGTTGCCTTGAGCGAGGCGTGAAGCTGCGGACGCCTGGGAGGCGGGCGAGGGAGGTCCAGGGTTTCCGGTGTTCGAAGTTCCAGCGGGCCTTGCGGTGGAGGTGGATTTCCCGGGCTGGCTCGGCCGGGGCTTGGTTTGTGCTCGGGTCGGGGTGGAGGCTGGAGCAGGGGAGGGGGATGATGTTACCACGGGTCGGGAAATTTCTGGGATCTCGGGTAGAGGCGAGAAATCGGTAATTTCCGGCAGTGCGGGGGGCGCTGGTAGAATTTCCGCAGGAGCTTCGGTGGTCGTGGGCGCGGTGGTTGTGGGGATTTCCTCGGCGGTTTCCGCTTCGCCGAGGGTGAAATCTTCCGGGGCCGGGTGGATCTCATGTGCCATTTTTATGGCGACGGGAGTGCCCCGGAATCCTGGAACCACCAACGCCACGGTGCCAAATGTCGCCATGCTTAGCCAACCGGCGAGCGTGCTTATATTGAGGGCGTGGAAGAGGGCGGTCATGTAAACGCGCGGAAACTAGGGCGGCTGCAGCAAGAAAACAATCCCTGCGACAGGCCGCTTAAGGAGGCAGATCAGAATTCGAGTGATGCGCCGACGTAGTAGTTCCGGCCGTTTCCGGGGTCGATCCCGTCATTGCGGACGCGGGCGTAGTAACTTTCGTCGAAGAGGTTGTTGATGCCTGCGATCAGGCGCACATTCTCGTGGACTTTATATTCCGCAGTGAGATCCCAGACCATGTAGGCGGGCACGGCGAATGAGGCGTCGTTGCTGTCATTGGCGAAGTGTTCGTCCAGGAAAGTGCCACCGAAGCTCACTTTCAGCTTATCCTGATAGTTATAGTTTAGGCCGGTGCGGAGGATGAAATCCGGCGCGTATTGCGGTGTCTTACCGTCGCTCGGACCGCTGGTGAATTCAGCATCCAGCAGTGTGCCGTTCACATACCACTCGAGCGCGCCGTATTGTTCCGTACCGGCGATGTCGCGGAGCAGATCCGTGCTGGCGGAAAGATCGATGCCTTTGTGAATGGCGTCGCCGACGTTGGCGGTGGTGTTGCCAAGCGTGCCGATTTGATCCTTGAAGGAGAGCAGGAAAACACTGGTATCAAGCGTAAGCCACTCGTTAGCGCGGGTGCGGTAGCCGAGTTCGTATTCGATGGATTTCCCTTCTTCAAGGTCGTCCGGGACAACTTGTCCGCCACCGGTGGGCACGGCTTCGGTGAAAATCACCGGGCGATAGGCTTGCGAGATATTTCCGTAAAACGCGGATTTTTCCGAGTCTTCGTATTCCAAGCCCAGCCCGCCGAGGACGAGAGTGTCGTCTTCATTGCGGGTGCGAGTGGCTCGTGCGGGATCGATGAAGCGCGTGTTCACGTCTTGGCTGAATGTCTCGACTCGCACTCCGGGAGTGATGGAAAATTTCCCGAAAGCGAAACGGTTTTCCACAAATACAGGAAGATAAAGAACCTCGCGATCCGATTGGCGGGCGAGCGTGCCGGACGAGGCGGAAGGATTGGCCCCCACCTCGTCGGTGCGAGGGGAGTCCACGTGGTAAATCTGGATGCCGGTGCTCAGCGTGTGTTGCGCTTGGCTGCCCCAGTTGACCCGGTAGCGGGCGTCGAGGCCGAGCGTTTCGAAATTTTGATCTTCGATTTGGTTTTTGGCTCCCGTGGCGAGTGTGCCGAATCCACCGCCCTGCTGGCGCTTGCTGTAGCGCGTGTAATCGGACCACCAAGCGCTGGCCGTGAAGAAGGAATCTGATGTGGGCTCGATCTCGTAAGTCAGCGAAACGGAGTCACGGTCGAGCGAGAATCGATCGTTAAGACGGGTAGCTTGAAGGCTGCCGGACTTGAAATCTGCGATGCTCAGGCCGCCGGGTTCGCCGTGGTTTTCCTCGTAGGTGTCGGCGTTGAGAATGATTTTTCCACCGTTATCGAGCGAGTAGAGGAGTTTAACTGCACCGTTATTGAGGTCGTAGTCGCTGTTGGTAGAGCGGAAGCCGTCACTTTCGCGATGGTTGAAATAGAGGTAATAACCGAGTTTATCGACTGTGCCGTCTGCGGAGGAAAAGGTGGAGTAAAGATCGTCGCTGCCCACGATGTGCTGGGTGCGCAGTGAGAATGGTTTGTCGGTGCGTGGACGGTGGGTGATGTAATTGAGTGCGCCGCCGGGCTGCGGGCCGTGTTGGAGGGCGGCGCCGCCGTGGAGGAATTCGATCCGGTCCACGGTGTCGAGCGGTGGCGTGTAATAAGCTTCCGGATAGCCAAATTGGTCAGCGTGAATCGGAATTCCGTCGCGCAACACTTGAGTGAATTGCGCGCGGTGAGGATTGAGGCCGCGGTATCCTAGACTGACCAGCGGCGAGGATTCTTCCGCGAGCAGCAGGCCGGGAGTTTGGGAAAGCGCTTGGCGGTAGTTGTTGCCGATGATCCGTGCTTGAGCATCCAGATCGATGACTGCGGTTTTCTTGCCGGCAAAGATCGCGGCTCCGCTCACGTCTGGTAGCCAGCCTTTCTGGTTCGTTTCATCCGCTTCCGACTCGGCGGTCACGACCAAGGATTCGAGCTTGGTCACTGGATTCTGAGCTGTGGCCAAGCTGGCCATGGACAGGGTCGCCGCCAAACAGGCTGCGGTGGAACAGGGAATAGTATTTACTTTCATAAAATTAACTGGTCTTGAGACTGAGTCTCAACAACGGGAAGACACCACTCGATGGCGCCTGCGTCAACCGGAAATTTTAGCTTTTTAATACCAAACCCCACGCTGTTCTAAAATGCAGAAAGAATAGTAATGATCAAAGGCTGGTCCTGCTTTATAATTAATAAGCTCGTAGCGAGTGATTGTTCAGAGTCATATTGGCGGCAAAGAGACCAAATCTCGCGAGTCCTCGTCTGGCTGACGATGCGGGCTGAAGTGTTGAGCTGAGGCCGCCGTCGAGAACAGAAGATTTGTCCCCCACGTCATACCCCATGTGCGATTTAATTTAGATCAATACATCCTCGCAAAAAAATGCGTTCGCACCTTGCCAAACACCCACGCTGTCGATCAAAAATACCCATCCGAAGTGGTGTATTTTGATAGGATCGATGACACGAGTCCGCGAAATTAGAAACCGCTATACGCGCAAACCTGAAAAGTCTAAATTCCAAGTCATGAACCAAAAACCCGACATCCGCTGGAAGCAACGCTTTCAGAACTTCGATCGGGCTTTTGTCCTTTTGCGGGACGCGCTGGAAAACGGGCCTGAAACTCTGAACCAATTGGAGAAGGAAGGAGTCATCCAACGTTTCGAATTCAGTTTTGAACTCGCATGGAAAACGCTGAAGGACTTCATGGAGCAAGATGGTTTCGTGTTTGCCACCATCACGCCCCGCCAAGTTTTGAAGGATGCCTTCGTAGCAAAGATCCTCCCCGATGGCCAAGTTTGGATCGACATGCTCGATCATCGCAACCTGCTTTCCCATACCTATGACCTCGCGAAGTCTGCGGAGGCCATCATAGCGGTCCACGAGCGATATCTCGACGCTTTCGATCAGCTTCACGAATTCCTGCAAGCGGAGGCGATGAAATGAATCCCCCCCTCAAGCCGACCGAACTGGACATGGTTCGTTCCGTTTTCCGGCTTCATCCGGAAATTGAGACCGCCGTTCTGTTCGGCTCTCGTGCCAAAGGCACCCACAGTGAGCGTTCAGACGTGGATCTTGTGGTCACTGGTGATGTCGGACCATTGCGGGCTGAAGGCATCGCGGCCGAACTCGACGAACTTCCTCTTCCCTACCGCTTTGAAGTCCAGCCTTTGGCTCACATTCGCTATCGACCATTGCTCGATCACATCCGGCGTGTGGGAGTCCTAATTTATCCGGCATCATGAAGGCGAAAGAAGAGAAAAGTGCCGAACCATAACCTCTCACTCCAATGTGAGGTGAGCTAGATTCCTGGACCCGCGCCAACGAGAAATAACCAACAGATGGAATCCAAGCCAAGGAAGCGCTACACCGCCGAGTTCAGAGCCCAAGCACTCGAACTCCTTACCACCGGCAAGCGCGTCAGCCAAGTTGCTCAAGAGTTCTGCATCAGCAGCAATCTGCTCTACTACTGGAAAAGCCACTCGCAGAGCACGCAGCGGACGAGCTGAGTGTTTTGCGGCGCGAAAACTCCCTTCTCAAAGTGGAGAACGACATTTTAAAAAAAGCAGCAGTTATCCTCGGCACCAAAACCCCAGCGAACTTCGGCAAATGATCACCGACATACCTACCTCAACTGGCTGGCTCTATCTCGCAGTGGTCATTGATCTTTGCTCACGCAAAATTGTCGGTTGGGCGCTAGCAGATCACATGCGCAGCGAGTTAGTCATGGATGCGCTCCGACAAGCTCTAGGCAGCCGAA
>JANMYL010000226.1:0-26727 GCA_031382045.1 Akkermansiaceae bacterium
GCCATCCTAACTCCTGGCGCCCCATCGCACCACGAATCATCGGCAACTAGGAATTTGCGTTCAATTTCGGCAGCCATGAAGAAAATCGTAGATCAAGGATTTCTCGCGGCAGGATCGGTGATCGCCGTCCAATCAACCGCTCCATGGTCCAGCCGTTGGACCTCGCTGGCGTATACCGCATCTTCATTTTTCGGGTCCAGCTCGGCAGCGAGTTGGATAAAAAACCGCGCCAGCCGTTGGTTTTCCTCACCGCCTTGTTTCAAAAGCAACTGCCCGCGAGTCAGTATCAGTCGCGCCAATACCGGCTGGCTGTAATCACCATCGACCGCATCCGGGAGAATTCCCTTGGAAAGCTGAAAATTAATCACAACCGCCCGTTTATTGCGCGGTGAAAGTTGCAGCGCAAGCGCAAGCAAACGTCGTGCGTCCGCTAGCGCCCCAGGTGCCGCCTGGGACACCGTGACTTGATTTGAAGCCTGCTTTGCCAAATTGGTGGCGTATTCCTCGCGCTCGGAATCGAGCATCCCAAGATCCGCAGTAAATACGCTGGCCACAATTTTCGGCGCATCCCAGACGAACGACTTCTTCAACTCCTCCGCACCGAGTAACGAAGTCATCACACAAAAAACTGCCGCTACTTGCCAAAAATACATCATCTGGGATAAGAATGAGAAAAGTCCGATTGTTGGCAAGTGGCAAATCCCAAATCAACTCCTGAGAAATCTCAACTCCGCAAAAACATGCGGCGACTTCTGCGCGAACAGCAACCCACTTCTGACCAAGCCTGTGTGGCCTTGGAGAAATGGCTGCTCGCCCACCCCGCGCTTCGCACCGTGGCGGTCTATTCCGCACTTCCCGGCGAGGTGGATCTATCTGCTACTATCCTGCCGCGAGCGGGATTGCAATGGGTCTATCCAAAAGTGAATGGCACCGAACTGACATTCCACTGTGGACTCCATTTTGTTTCCGGTGCTTTCGGCATTCTCGAACCCGCCACGGGATCGCCCGCAGTCACGCTTGCTGAAATCGACGCCTTCATCTGCCCCGGCCTAGCCTTCGACCCGTGCGGCGGCCGCCTCGGTCGCGGTCGCGGATTCTATGACCGGATGCTCGCCAACGCCCGCCCCGACGCTCTCAAGTTGGGGATCTGCTTCAAAATTCAGTTGGTGGCTGACACCTTCCCCGAGCCACACGACGTGCGAATGGATCACGTCATTTCAGTCTAAAAAACCGCGGCTCATGCCCAGTTCGGAACGTCCAGCCGGAAATCTGGAATCCGCGCAAAGATCCATTCGCCGTCGGCGGTTTCGCCAAAAAATGCCCCAGAAACCCGCGCGCCGCGGCCTACCACGTGGTAACTGTTGTAGGAAAAATGCCCACCCGGCTCGATCGTTGGAGTCTGCCCCACTACGCCGTCGCCCTCAACCACGGTGATTTCCCCCTCGTCTTCTTGGACCACCCACTTGCGACCGCGAATCGTCACCGGCACTTCCGTTTCGTTGTGAATCGAGATAAAATAGACGAATGGATGTGGCTTTTCCGCAGGCGCATCGAGGCTGGGCATATACACCACGTCATCCACCTTCACGCGAAGGCCTTCAAGTTCATGAATCATACCTGCCATGGCCGTCATCGTTTCGCGAGTTGCGGAAACTGCCAAGCAAGAAAGATCGCAGGATTTCCCGTCTGAGTCAGCCGGGAAATCTTCATGATTTCAGCCAGCCACACGCTTGCGTCGCGAAATAAGTGAGAATCATGTCTGCGCCGGCCCGTTTGATGCAGATCAAGGATTCGAGAACTATGGTTTTTTCATCCAACCAACCACCCGCAGCGGCGCTTTTAAGCATGAGATATTCGCCGCTCACTTGATAAGCGGCAAGCGGTAAAGTGCTGGTCTCCCGCACTTTTGCGATGATGTCTAGATAGAGGCCCGCAGGTTTTACCATCAGCATGTCCGCGCACTCAGCTTCGTCGAGCAGGGTCTCTCGGATGGCTTCGCGAGCGTTTGCGGGGTCCATCTGGTAAGTTTTTTTGTCGCCGTCCTTCGGTGCGGAATCAAGCGCACCACGGAACGGACCGTAGAATGCGGATGCATATTTCGCAGTGTAGCTGAGAATTGAAACGCCCGTGAACCCCTCGCTATCAAGGGCATCGCGAATGGCAGCCACTCGGCCGTCCATCATGTCGGACGGCGCGACGATGTCTGCTCCGGCGCGGGCATGGCAGAGCGCCTGTTGGCAGAGAATATCGACAGTTTCGTCGTTGAGAATCTCAAGCTCTCCCCGCTCATCGCGCCGGACGATACCGTCGTGGCCGTCAGAATTGTACGGATCGAGAGCAACATCAGTGATGACGCAGAGCGTAGGATGCGCCGCCTTGAGCACGCGGATGGCGCGGGGGACAAGTCCTTCGTCGTTAAAGGATTCCTCGGCCAGCGGCGTTTTGAAAGTATCCTCGATTTTTGGAAAAAGCACGATGGCCGGAATTCCCAGAGCGTGGGCCTCGCCAGCCTCACGGACCAGACTGGTTAACGACCAGCGCGTGACTCCAGGCATCGAAACGATGGCAGTGTCCTCCGCATCCTCGTGGAAAAATAGAGGCAATATAAAGTCAGCAGGTGAGAGCGTGACTTCACGAACCATAGAGCGAATAGCAGGCGTGCGACGGTTGCGGCGGGGACGGTTCATTGAGATTTCAAATTTAAGATTTGAGATTGTCGAATGCGATGGCGATCGCGTTCGCAGCCGCGTATTCGCGGGCGTGGGTAAGGCTGATTTGGATCTCGGTGATGCCGTGGATGCGAGCGAACTCAGCGGCGTTGCCTTGAAGCAATAACTTCGGCGCTCCTGACAGATCGCGGGTAATTTCCAACTCCAGCCAGCCGGCTTGGCCGCCGATGCCAGTGCCAAGCGCTTTGGAAACCGCTTCTTTTGCGGCGAAACGCGCAGCGTAGTTGAGCGCGGATTTTTTCTGAGCCTCACAGTAAGCGCGCTCGTCCACAGTGAACAACTTTGCAAGAAATGACTCGCCATGTCGCTCAATGGCCGAAGCGATTCGATCCACCTCCACCACATCAATACCGATTCCAAAAATACGCATGATCAATCGGGATAGACCTCCATCAGTTCCTTCATCTCACGCACCGCAGCGGTCAGGCCGAAGCGGGTGGAGCGGGCGATGATGCTGTGGCCGATGTTGAGCTCAGCGAGGTGAGGAATCGTAAGAATTTGTTGGATGTTAGTGTAGTTGATGCCGTGGCCGGCGTTTACCTGAAGGCTCAAATGCCCCTCATTGGCGGCGGCGATTAGACGGTCTAATTCAGTTTGCACAGCATCACCCATGGCATTGGCGAAGGCCCCAGTGTGGAGCTCGATCATATCCGCGCAGGCTTCTTTGGCGGCTTCGACCTGTTTCAAATCTGGATCGATAAAAAGACTGACCCGGATGCCCGCATCCTGCAAGCGAACGACAACTCTGCGAGTCTTATCGAGACTGGCACGCACGTCGAGTCCACCCTCGGTGGTGATTTCCAAGCGATTTTCCGGGACTAGACAGACAAACTCCGGCTTTAGTTTAAGGGCGAGCGCTACCATTTCCTCAGTGACTCCCATTTCTAAATTGAGCGGGACTCTGATTTCCTCCCGGATGCGATAGGCATCGGCGTCCTGCATGTGGCGGCGGTCGCCACGGACATGGATCGTTAGCGAATCCGCCCCGCCCGCCAATGCATCATGACCGGCTATAACTGGGCAGGGCTCGGCATTCGTCGAGTCAGGTTCATTCGCATAGCGGGCTTGTCGCAAGGTGGCGATGTGGTCGATATTGACTCCAAGAAGCAAAGGCATAGAAGCGAATAACCTCAGAAAGTCCAACTCGCAAGACTCACTTACGGCGCGAGTAAACTGAAGGGCCAATATGGGATATTCCGCAAGATCCAAAAAATAAGCACGATCCAGACAATGGCCCAAGCTCCAAACGCACCGACATTTAGACGAAATGACAGCGGCCGCCCTCGAATCCACCCGAGGATTTCAATCCCGATACCAACGAACGCCAGCGGCAGCAAAACCATCCCGACCGGATTAAATCGAAACGCCTCACCGATTCGACCGTGCAGTGTGGCGTGGGCAGCTCGGGTCATACCACAGCCAGCACAATGCAGTCCAGTGAGGTGGTGAAAGGTACAATCAGGCAGCCAAGGCAAACCATTCGGCCCACGCTCACGAAGGAAAAATGCCCCACAAACTAAAACCAAAATAAACAGCGCCACGCAGCCTGCCCTCTCAATACGCATCATGATTTAAGCAGTAAACATCGCGGCAATTCCCACGAACAAGATCCACACGACAATCAATCCCAACCAAATTCCCGCCGCCACAATGCACCAGGTTTTCGCACTGGAGGAAGCCGCCATCGCAGCCGCTATGTCACCGCGCGCCTTTAAACCATCGACTTTCGCCGCGTAAACAATCGCCGGAATCCCCAGCGGCCAGCAGCAAAAGATCGTCACCACGATCGACTGCCATAGATAGTTTGGAATGCTTGCCCCGCTGGGCGTCGACAAGGATGGAAATGTTGGCGGGGCATAAGGTGAATTTACCACAGGCGAAACCACATTATAAGATGCGAGTTCCGCTATATTTCCCGCAGGCCGCCAGTCCGCCATACCTTTCTTCCACACCAGATCTATGCTAGAAATCTCGCCAGAAGCTCGTTTTGCAAGAATCTCATTTTCCGTAATCGGACCGAGCTGAGTGCCGTTTTTCGAGTAATACCATTGCATGACGAGAAGTTCGTATCAGTTCGTTGCGGACAGACCATCGCAAAAACAGTTGCCACTCCGCTCTGCGCCGATATCGTGCGTGCCGATATGATCATTGCACCGAAAATCCGTGGATTCATTTGCACCACTGCCCATCCGGAAGGCTGCGCTAAGCACGTCGCCGAGCAAATTTCCATCGTGAAAAACCGCGGCCTCATAGAGAATGGCCCGAAGCGCGTACTCGTCATCGGCTCTTCCACCGGCTACGGCCTATCCTCTCGCATCGCAGCTGCCTTTGGTGCAAACGCTTCCACCATCGGCGTCGCATTCGAGCGTCCCGGCTCCGCAAATAGCACTGCCACAGCGGGCTGGTACAATACTCGCGCCTTCGAACTCGAAGCCACCGCCGCCGGATTATATGCCCGCTCGTTCAATGGCGACGCCTTTTCTGACACCGTAAAAAACCAAGTCATCGAAGCCGTAAAAGCTGACCTCGGTCAAGTTGACCTAGTCATTTATAGCCTTGCCTCCCCGCGCCGCACCGATCCGAAAACTGGCGAAATTTACAAATCGGTTCTTAAGCCTGTCGGCGAGAGTTATACGAACAAAAACCTCAATACCACCACTGGCGTCGTTAACGAAATCACCATTCAGCCCGCCGAGGGCGATGATGTCGCCAATACCATCGCCGTCATGGGCGGCCAAGATTGGGAACTCTGGACAGATGCACTGCTCGAAGCAGGCGTCCTCGCCGATGGCTGCCAGACCGTCGCTTACTCCTATATTGGGCCATCGATGACTTGGCCAATTTATAAAAACGGCACAATCGGCAAAGCTAAGGAAGACCTCGAACGCGTCCAACGCGCGCTTGACGAGAAACTCGCCCCACTCCACGGCAAAGCTTGGGTTTCCGTGAATAAAGCACTCGTCACGCAGGCCAGCTCCGCTATTCCCGTCGTCCCGCTCTACATTTCTTTACTCTATAAAGTCATGAAAGACGAGGGCACCCACGAGGACACCATCGAACAAATGGACCGTATGCTTCGTGATCGTCTTTATAACGCAAACCCACAACCCGACAATGCTGGACGCATTCGTGTGGACGACTGGGAAATGAAATCTCAAGTTCAAGAGATTGTCGCCAAACACTGGGCGCAAGTGAACACCGATAACTTCCAACAACTCGGAGATTTCTCCGGCTACCAATCCAGCTTTCTACGTCTTTTCGGCTTCGGTCTCTCAGGTGTGGATTACAGCGCTGAAACCGACGCTGCCGTCGGTATCCCATCGATTGATGAATAATAAAAATCTAAAAATTTCGTTAGACTTTTAACTTGTGCGATCACATCGCGGTATAACTTGGGCCATGAATAGCTCAGTAAAAATTACGGGCTAAGATAGTTTAACTAAATAATACCGCCGACTAAATGATTTCATACTCTATGAAATTCGTTATCTTATATAGGTATTTAATAAATTCATAACAGAAAATACCTATGTTTTCTTATCATTACAGTGCCGGATCGAAGAAAATTCCACTTAACGAGACTGAATCTCCTCGTATCTTGTTGATTCTGAATTTCACCGATTTGTTATACTTGTAAATGAGGTAAGCTCCCTCGGCATGATTTTCTACGATCTTAACAGGTGCGATTAAGTCTAGAGTTTCGGCATCAAAGATCTCCACTGCCATGCGATTCCCCTTTCGCTCCCAATCCACGAAATATAAAGCGATCTGATGTTCCCGATTGCCATCCATGCCGATAGTCACCGTCATGGTGTTGTCTGAGTTGGAATAGCAGGTTGCATTACGCTCGGCACTGTTTCGCGCATCGGAGGCGAGCGCCCGCTTGTCAGTAATGGCAGAGACCCAGACAGTAGGCTCCGGCACACCATTTTTTGGAAAGGCCCTGAAGTATTCAATCGACTTCACATAGGCAGGAAGTGATTTCCTGTCACGGCCACCGCCCTCGTAGTTGCATAAGATGTGACCGTCTTTACCATAAATACCACCCCAGTTTCCATGAGTAGCAGTGTCGGATTTGGACACCTTCGCAGCATACTTCAATGCAGGCTCTTTGTAAACCGGGGGAGCCCCGGTGTAGTGAACCGCAATAGAGTAATTGGCTGGCTGCACCGCAGTGAAGTAAACAAAATCCGCATCTTCATTCGCTCCACCGATTCCTGCCACGGCGTGATAGACGCTATCCCATGCCAGCTTGCCGTTGATAGTGATGCTGGCTATAGATCTCTCAATTTTTGGAATTCCGATGCGCCCTACAGTTCCCTCGGGCGCGGATACCGAGCATATTCCAGTCGTGAAATTAAAATTTGCAGCGATGATTCCCATGGGAGTGGGAGTCTCCCCGGAAACCTGGGTCAAGCTCCTACCGGGATGAGGCAGTATGTCATAGGTTTTAAAGCCCGGTAGCGTAGGACTAATTCCTAACACTTCCTCATTGAGCCATTTAACGACGCCGGCTCCCCAAGGATGACACAGGCTAACGATTCCGCTTTGACCATTAGGAACAGCTTCATTTGGCGCGATCACGTCATTCCAAGACGGCCTGTAAACCTCATAGGTTGTAGTGCCACCATTTTTAACCATACCACCCCACATGTCTCTGACGGAGCCCAAAGCTTCATCATAATTTCCCACTCGCGCCATTGCTTGGATAATAAAATACTGATTAAAAGGCGAAAATGAAATACGATTAACTCGATCTTGAAAATGCCTGCGAGACATTGCAATTCCTTCTTGTCGGCTCAAAATTCCGGTATTGATGGCGTCAGCTGCAGCATGGAGCCCGAAGCCCGTGGACCATGATGCACTCTCGCGAAGTACTGCCATTTTGGCCATGGCGTATCCGGCGTATTTTTTTTCCAAGTCTTTCCGCCCGTATTGTCCCATGACCTTGGCAAAGTCATTCCATGCTCGGATAGATAACATCTTGTAAGCATTTTGAGCTTCTTCACTGGACTTGAACCAGATTTCAAACCCGGCGCACAACCGCTCATCCCAGCCATAAAATCTTAGACTCGGGTTTGTTCCGAAAACACTGTAAGCATCGTCCAGCTTCGCACAAGCATTGTCGATGTAACGATTGAGCGTTTGAGTGTCGCCTGTGTATTGATAATAATCTAGCAAACTAAGAATCCAATACAATGAATAGCTACGAATACCGTTGCTTTGCTCCGAAGTATTATCGATATTCTTGCGAATAAAATCGAAATTACCAAAAGCAACCAACGCAGCAGCTTGAGTGGTATGCGCGTCGCCGGTCCATGACATCCGATCCCCACGATCCATCAAAATCGATCCGAAGTAATCTTTGCACAGCGATGCTTTCACGCCATAAGCGGACATATACCAACTTTTCGTGAGTAATGGATCACTGCATGAAAAGCTTCCCTGGTAGTTGGCCGGCTTCACTTGGCACACAGCCCGAATACCGGTGATATGCCATGGCTTTTCGACTGATTTGACATGGATCCAAGCGAAGCGTAGTCCTTCGTAGAGTTCGGAATTAAGCTCCAGTCTATAGGTATTTCCATGTTTTACAGGCACACCAGTTTTCCCCACTCCAGGTTCGTTGAATTCGCTGATACTCATCTCCACACCACCCAGGCAGTCAGGGCTATCGAATTCCACCCAAGCACCGCTTACAACTCCGAAGTCCAGACGAATGGAACCTGGCTTTTTAATCGTAATCGCCGTTGTATCTGTGGTCCCCGAAGAAAGCCCAAGGAACGAATCGCTTCCAGCTGCATCTAGAGATACCGGCTTAAGGAAGTAGATTTGAAGCCCATCGGATTCCTTCGGCTCATTCCACCGATAACGAATCAGAGGATCTGGCGATTCGTTAATCAGCGGGCCTTCAAATTTGCCGCCATTTAACAATGGATAGAGCTCCTTAACGCTCTCGGAACCTTCCGAAGAAAGAATTGTTCGTAGCACAGGTTCCTTTACATCCGCGGCTGCCGAATCCAGTGAGACAAGCCCGATCATGCAAGTTGCAAACATCACTTTGATCTTCAAAATCGGTCTCGCAATAATCTGTTTTCGAAGTTTCATAAAAATGATCATTTTCGAGCTGACGCAATTGGCACTTCGCTAAAAGTGAGTGCGGCAATGCCGTTTTCTCCACGTAACAATGTTTGCTGGCTCCACGACTGACCATTGGTGTAAGTGATGTCCTGAGCTCCGGAACCTCCTACCAGCTTCAGGGTGACCAAATTACCGTTCGCTCTACCCGAAACAACATCGTCCGGCATCCCATCCAGATAAAACTGGCTGGCGAGCGTATCATCCCATTTGACGGATTGATCAAATTCCATGACCAACTCGTCGCGCTTGGCACTGGTATAATATACCTGCTTGAGATTGGGTGGCGTGATTGAAACCGTTGGTTTTACTCCATAGTTGAACTGCTCGACCAAAGGGCCAATGAGTCTCGCTAATTCTGCATAACCTTCGGGCGGAAAGTGACAGCCACCAGGAGGATCAATGCCAAGCGTGGACATGATGCTTATATTAGAGAAAGCATCTAGCAAAGTACGTTGCACTTCTCGCAAGCGATTGTCTGAGCCCATGCGCCCCATGGAGCAGGCACGAGGCCAGATCTGGAAGAGGTAATAGTGCTGGATATTCGGATAGTCCTCTTTCCACGCGGCAGAGAGATCGATAAAATTCTGCCTATAGCTTTCCCAGCCGAAGCCGCCGGTCGGGCCATCGGAACCCTGGTCACTCTCACCTTGATGCCAGAGGACACCGCGGATGCCGTGGGTCAACTTCGCCTGCCGCACGCGCCATAGCAAACGACCATAAATAGTGGTGAGGTCTTCAGCATTCTCATCACTGCGCTGATGCTGATCAATGCGGGTTCCTCCGACCGCACCATTAATAATGCAAATCGGCATTTTGTGATTCTCCATCAAGCGCTTTGCCAGATCGAATGCCCAATAGCCAATGGCTAGGCGATCGCCTTGGCTTTTGCGAATGGCAGGACCCCATTTGACGCTGGTGGGATCCTCACCCGCACCACCATAGCTGCGAATCCATTCATTGGTCTCGGGAAATTTTTTGTCACCCCAATCAGTCGCGACTGCATTTGATTGGCCGTTGACCAGATAGGCATCACCGCAAACCAAATCCTCAATAGTGCGCAAGACTGTCTCGCGACCATCGATGACACTACCGAATTCGAGTTTGTATTTAATCAAACCCGGTTTGAGTTTTACAATAAAAGCATAGGATTTGTCCACTGCCGGTTTCAAAACTTCATCTTTGTAGAGCTTACCGTCGGCATAGACTTTCACGAAAACCGAGTCAGCAGCTTCGGTCAGTGTTCCGTTATAAAAAAGCGTACCTTCATTTTTATCGTCACGGGCATAAAACTGACCATCTTCAGGCTGCTCGTTTTTCGCCGAAACTGCGGCGATCCATGGGTCTTGTTTAGGCTCGGTGACTTGGATCGTAGTGGACCGGGTGCTTGGCCTCCCGCCGTTGGAAATTGTCGCGGTCACGACGATCTTGCCGCTGTTTTGCGAACGCTTGAGCAAAAGATTATCAGCTTTGATTTCCTTGCTGACTGCAATGCCAGAAATATTCCAGGTAATTTTCAAATCCCCCGCTTGCTTCGCCTGCATGGCAGTCATGTTTCCAATCTGAGGGACAATTTCAATCGGCGTGCGCCCGTCCCATGTAGTTGGCGCTTTCAAGGTAAACACGGGATCTTCGATTGCCTCATTAATGGAGATGGGGATATCAGTGGTCTTAACTCCATCTGGATAGATAGCCTTAAATTGCAAGGTTGCCGTCTGATTTTCTGTCACCCGGCCTGCGTCGAAAGGAAACGAAAAGCGGTCCGTCGAAACCACCGTCTCTTTGCCGTTCGCTTTCAAAATCCAAAAGACTTTTTGTGCACCACCCGCCTTCGCGGAGATAGTCACGCTCTTCCCTTCGGCCAGGGTCACTTCTTGCTGGCTCACCGCAAATTCATTACCCGGCTGAATGATGGGTCCAGTTAGGGTTTGTTGCGCCTTTTGGTTTTCATATTGTAATTTAATCCAGTCGGCTGAGCGCTTCACCTTGGAGATCCGCACTTCGTCGATGTCACCGAGGAAATTGTAATCCTTGCGCCAGCCACCGATCCTGAGTTCGGCTGGATTTGGAATGTTCAGCGGTTTTTCATTCCCGCTAGAAACACCGTCCAAGACTCCGTTGATGTATATCCGAGAATCCCCTTCTTCATAGGTGTGGACTACATGAGTCCACTCAGAAAGCAACAATGCACTTTCCCCGACGACATCTGCACTGGAATTGTAGCTGTCGATCTTAATTTGTGGCGGACTGGCGAAAGCCATCACAACTTTACTCCGATCCTCATCCTTACCCCAAGCGAGAATGTTTCCATTACTCCTGTCTGCGCGGAACCAAGCCTCGGAGCTGTGCGGGCTGGCTCCTGTTGGAAGATTGCCAATTTTGTCTCCCCCCGATATTCCCTGCCCAGCAGCAAAATGCCTAGCTTTACCAATTATCCCCCGAGTGGCCGTGGTTCCAGCGTCCGTAATTTTCAAATTTCCCACTTCATCCATCGCCGCATCATCCATATGCCAGACGCCCAAGTATCCATTAGATTCATTGAATACTGCTTTTCCATCTGACTTGCTGACGGCACTGCTATTTGCCCAATGCATGTTGATCGTCTGTCGTGCATTGCCGGTGATGCGCGGAATTAGCACCCAGATGCTAGCAGTCCCTAACTCGGGGTTCCATTCTTCGACCTGATAAGCGAGCGCTGTGCCAGTGCTGTCGCTAAAGCGAATGTCATCGCCACTGGATTTCACTTGTTTAAAATCGAACCAATCTTTGTGCAGCCGAACCAACATGGGAAAGTTGTCAATAGAAGCGGAAGCAGGCAAATTTGCGCCATCTGGCGTAGTTAAAATAGTGATTTCACCGGTGCCATAACGTTTGCCAGTATTACGAAGGACTGGCTTTTCTAAATTAGCCAATTTCACAGGGTTCATCGGTTTTTCTATCATCGTCTTGATAGTTTTGAGTTTAGGCTGAGTGGTTGCATACTCGATCGTTCTGATGGTCTCTTCCACCGACGAGGTTCTCAATCCATTAAGATCCTTTGGAAATTCATTTCTTAGAGTCTGCGCGTCGAACTCCTTAATTAACTCCTTCAGCCCCGGAATGGCTTCTTTCGCAGCAGATCCGTAGCCCGCGATCTCTTTCATGATTTCTATCGTTCTATTTTCACTGCCATGGCCCCCTTGGGTTTTAGCAAAAATCACAGCTAATTCAATTCCCTCCTTGTAGTGATATTTGGTCAAAGCCTTGAACGCGCCCATTCGAATTTCTGCACTGAACATAGTATCCGCCGGAGCAGGTATTTTAACCGCCTCAACAAGGTCCGGCCCTAGTATCGCAGCATCTTTCTCGGTGAGTTGATTTTGGAAGATTCCGCCTAGCGTCGCCCGCGCCATTGCATCCGGATTATTCGCCACTGCCCGAATCGCCGGATAAAGTAATTTAGGACTGATTCCCTCAATAGAGCGCCCTAACATCCCGCCAAAAAGAGCTGCCGCGAGTTCGCCATGAGTCAGCTGGATCGGATCCTCCCAGACGACCGGATAAACCGGCTCTGCGGTTTGGACCAACGCCTCGAGCATTTCGGAGATGACCGGTTTCGCACCATCCCCCATATTTTTGAGGGCGTTGGCCGCCTTCACCCTGAGCCACCTGTCTTCGTGGGTGAGCAGTCGGGACAATACTTTCAATGCACTGGGATCTTTAATGTATCCCAGTGCCTCAGCAGCACCTTGGCGCATGCGACCGTCTGGTCCCTCCGCCATTGTGATAAGCTTTCGGGTATATTTTTTCCCAGCAGGGCGGCTAGCCAATTCTTCTGCCGCCCAGCTGCGTACAATAGGCGACCAATCTTTAAAGGCTTCGACCAGTTGGTCTTCTGTTAGAGTTTTACAGGTCAGATCAAAGTGCCCGGAGGCGATTGCTTCAGTCACGTCACTTTTACTCAGTGCATGAGTCGGATTTAACTCGCGGCCGGTAATGACGATTTTTTTAAGCGGCAGAGCGTAAGTTAGGACATAAGTGGCGTTAGGACTGATACCGTTGTAGGAACTTGCACCGTAGTATGTATCGTCATCAGTTTTACCTCCTCCGTATTGCTCGGCACCATCATAGGTGAATGAGCCGTCGCAGCGCCGCACAAGATCCAGATGCCAGGAAGATTCTTTAAAAAATGCCGCAGTAGCCATTGGTCCACCTGTATTTGCTCCCAGTGCACTCCACAGATAACTAAAGCCTTGTCCGGTATGGCCATACTCCCGGCAAGCGTATGAAGCCGTAACCATCTTTGCAAAAAACTGTGTTTCTTTAATCTTGTTGCCTTGTACCGCAAATAACATAGCTGTCATGGAATTTTTGCCATTATTTTCGTGGCTCGACCATGGCATGTGCTCTCCGTATGGAATAGAACCCTTATCCACATAATAGGCAAAGAAGTTGGAGGCGCGAATGATCGCAGCATCCACCTCTTCATCCTTAATGCCGCAATTTTTGCCCATCACGATGGACATGTTTGCAATGAGACCCGCTGCGTTGACTGGGCCGTAGGGCGGAATGGGACCATGGAGTTCACCATTGGTGGTTAACTCTGAGCCGCCATGTCCAAAGGTGCCATACATTCCTTGTGCCTTGGCTAGAGAGACAGTATATTCTTCGATGGCATGGAGAACTTCCTTATCGCCAGTTATTAAAAAATACTCACATAAGAATAAATTGACGTAACCCCAATGCCAAGTGTTGACTTGAGTGTCTTTTAAATAAAGCGACTTATGACCTATTTCACGGGCATATTTGCGTAATTTAGATTGATATTTGGACTCACCGGTGGCGAGGAGTGCAAGACCATTGATCGCTCCAGTCCAACCGGCCACAAGAGGTTCTTCATCAAGCAATTTGCAGGCCTCATCATAAATAAGTTTAGATTTCGGACAATTGTAGGGCGCGGTGGCACTATAAGTACCCATGACTTTAAGATTGAGCACAACGTTTGCAGGCTTACCCGCTCGCGAGATCATCAGATTCAGGACACCGCGGTTTGTCTCCATTTCAGCATCTTGAATAGCTTTTGCAATGGACTTGCGGGCATCGTCGGTGAACGGTTTGCCCGCCACACCGAGGATGATGTCATCGACTTTCATTACCCCACTCGCAGGCGATTTTTTGCCGACATGGGTAACGAGAATCTGGCGACTAGCAGTGGTAGTTCGACCTTGATGGCTATCGAGATTATTGGCAGCCTTAGTGTAGATCCAACCACGTAGGCCAGTGGCCCCAAGGTTGTAGGTTTGGCTGCGATCCACGGCATTGTTCTGCGTGAGATCTGGCAGGCTAGTGGGATTCTCGGCGGCTATTGCCGAGACAGTGCACAAACAGAAAAGCAATGCAGTGAATCGATTTTTCATGGTTTTTTAGTGGCTGGCTTTGCTTCGCGCGGGGCCAAGGGTCCCCAGATTTCGGACATGAGGGCATAAATTTCGGGTTCGTCTCGTTTCAGCTCACCAGCGACAAATGGGTAGAAATCATTCGATCCGAAATACGTCTCAGTCATTTCTGCAAAGAATTCCATCTGGTTGGTGAGGCCGTAATGCTCGTGCATGTGTCCGGGACTGGTGAGAACAGATTTATACTTTCCGCTTTCACAGAATTTCTTCCACGCAGCCATAATCCTTGGTTCATCGAACCCAAGCACTTGGTCATGGTACGCGTGCGCCAGTTCATGGAGGATCACCAATGGCATGCGATGATTATCATAAGTGGACATCAAATGATCTGCGACAGGGATGTGCACACACTTGGCGAGCTTTTCGCTATAGCCATTGTCTCTCAACCAAACCGCATCATTGTGATACTGCATCGGAGATAATTCACCATAATCGAAATCCATTTCAATCGTAACTGCTCGTAACTTGGAAAGCGCTTCTTTCGGCACGAGTAGAGTAATGTTAACCAATTTTGCGTTGAGCACTTTCAGCGCCTGCTCACCGACGAGGCCGGTCTCGCCTGCAAGTAAACGGTTGTCGATTCGCACGTTCCAACCTTCAACATTTCGATCAGTGTGGGCAGATGGAAGACCAGCCTTTTCAGCCGCGAAGGCAGCTAGGCTGCAAAACATGATTGTCGGGATAAAGATAGCTTTCATAATTTAATTTTTGAAATTTTAGCTGATTTTGTTAAGGCTACATCATTTGAAAAAGTATCACCTCATAACTAGATATCTTACCAATGGTAAGATATTTATATTGGCAAAGATGATTGTATTACGGGGAGTGATTCAATCAATTATTCTGAATCATCAGAAACCATTGGCAACAATTCATTTTAGCTAAGAATCTTTTTCTGCATACAGCACAGTCGCGCCACTTATTTCACAATCACGACAGGTTTCCCGAGAATTTCCATCCGTGGCTTAATGCCAAGGCCCGGCTCGGTGCTAGCGGTCATGAATCCATCGACTCGTTGTGGTGCCCCTTCCGCTGTGCTTACCGTGACGTAACTATTAAAGTCCGTGCTGGTGAAACGAAATTGCTCCGGAGTGCTATGTGCTAGGTGCGAAATTGCAGCAGTGGTGATATCTCCGCCCCATGAATCTTCCAAAGTCATGGCAATACCCATTGTCACGCAGAGATCACGCGCTTGCTTGATTTTTGTAAGACCGCCGAGTTTGCTGATCTTCAAATTGACTAAATCCATTGCTAGATCGCCTTTCGCACGCAATAGCATGTCCAGATTGTCGATATTTTCATCCATAACGAATGGATGGTCGGTCTGGCGGCGGACTGCGAGGCACTCTTCGTAACTGAGGCAAGGCTGCTCGATGTAAACATCAAGATCACGCACTGCGCGCACCACTCGGACGGCTTCGTGCTGGGACCAGCCGGTGTTCGCATCTGCTACCAAGCGCTCGCCCGGCTGCATTTCTGCGGAAACAGCGTGAATGCGGTCGATGTCCGTATCTGGATCGCCACCAACTTTGAGTTGGAACCGCGAATAACCTTGCGCCCGGTAGCCTGCGACTTTCGCCGCCATTTCCGTCGGCGACTCTTGAGAAATGGCACGGTAAAGTCGGATATTTTCGCCATAGCGCCCACCCATAAGCACGCAGACCGGCAGTCCGGTCGCTTGCCCAAGGATATCCCAACAGGCGATATCAATGCCGCTTTTAACATACGGGTGGCCTTTGAGCGCAGCATCCATGAGCAGATTCAATTTGCCGAGTTCACGCGGATCGGAGCCGATGAGATGTGGTCCCAGTTCTTTAATTCCGGCACGAACACCTTCGGCATAAGCAGGCAGGTAAAATGGCCCGAGCGGGCAGACTTCACCGTAGCCTACAAGTCCGTCGTCTGTTTCCACTGCGACGATGGTACTATCAAAAACGGTCACGGACTTCCCACCAGACCATTTATAAGTGGTTTCATGGAGCGGCAGATCGACTTGGTATGCGAGGATTCGAGTAATTTTCATTGCTTGTCTGATGATTTAGTATGGATGGAGGAAAGTAAAAGCACTTGGATTCATCACGATGACATGCCCGGATGATTCGGCGTAGGATCTGTATTTTGAGTTACCTGCTGCGCACGCTTTTCACGAGCAGCATATTTTCGGAACCATCTGCCGTAGGCCCAGATCAGGCAGGCAGATATCACGCCGAGGCATGCGAAGATCAACCATGGCAAGCCGACGTGGTTTGCATCATAAAGCGCCTGAGTCAGTGCAGCCGGAGTCTTTCCGGTGAACTCGACTAATTTTTGGAATGCCTCACCGACTGGCAATACGGCCTCAGTGACTTGGGCCGGGTCCATTCCGTTATTGATCAGCATGGCCCTGGACAGCACATCCTTTTCCGAAAACATGTGATAGAGTTGTGGGCCCAGTTTGCCCTCCAGTGTCTGCCCTACTAGGATCGGTATCTGTGCAAAACCGATCCACATCGCTTTTTTATCTGACGGGGCGATATTGCCGATAAACTCGCTAAATTTCGGACTGGCCAGCATTTCTCCGATACTAAAGACGGCCATTCCTACGACACAAATCCATGCAAGATTTGACAGACCGATGATAGTAAGTGCCGCCACAACCAAAATGGTGCCGATTAAAAGGCTGGTTGTTGCCCGCATCTTGGCACTGAGGCCAGCAAAGAGAAAGCACGTAAGCATGATCAAACCAGAATTGATATTAACGATGCCCTCAGGCTCTATCGACATACCATCCTCTTTCATGCCAAGTAGGAAATGAGCAACTCCACTGCGGGTGCCGTCAGGTCCGAAGAGCGTGTTTACGATCGTCCTCGTATCGACCCAGTCTTCCACGTATTTGGGAAGAACATCCCAAATCATGGGAAACATAAACCACCAGAGTGAAAAAATAATCAGGTAGAGATATAGGTGAGGCTTCTTGAGTTCCTGCAGCGACTCACTAACGAGGTTAGTTTCCCGGACCTTACCGGATTTCACCAGTGCCCGGCGTGCGAGACGGTTCTCAATGCCCGGCTCTTTGTATGTCATGAGCAAAACTAAATTTAGACAGATGAAAGCAGCGTTGGTGTAAAAGACTAAAGACCATGATGTCTGACGCATGTGCAGGGCGATCAAGGGGCCAATCCAACCTCCGATGTTCACAGTTTGATAAAAAACTCCCCACGCCACTGAGCTGTTGCGTCGGTTAGTAGCAAGGATCAGCGTTCCTTGAATGCCTGGTTTGAAAACAGCGGTGCCAAGCGCGAGAAACATTGCCCCGGAGAAGAAACCCCAATAACTGGGAAACCAAGCCATCAACAAATAGCCAAAACATTTAAGTAGGGTAGAAACGAAGATAGTCTGTTTGTAACCATACCGATCTGAGATGCCGCCGGTGAAGATCGCTCCTCCCATCTGCACCAGATACCAGGTGAAGCTCAACCAACCGAACGTTGCCATCGTTTCACCGAGTCCACCGTCAGATTTCGCCCGAGTCACATAGATCGTGGACACTGTCCGCACGCCATAATATGCGAGCCGCTCGATCAATTCCATACCACCGACCACCCAAAAGACGTATCCCAAGCTGCCAAATGCGGCCCAAAGCCCAAGTTGTTTGACGTCATCAAGTGTTGTTTCATGATGGGTTTCTTCAGGCTCAGGCTTTTGACTCATGGATTGTTGGCTACGGCGGGTTTCATCAAAATTTTATATACAGGGTTGAACAAATCTAAAATTGACCTTATTCACCTGAGTCACTCCTGTCTTGGCACAGAGACGCACGAGACCATGAAAATCAGCACAGCCGCCGCCCTTCTTTTAACAGCGTCTGACGTGCTTGAAAAGGTGGACATCAGGATTCTCGAACAGCTCTTTGATCACATGGCAGACACTGCCTTTTTCGTCAAAGACCCCGGCGGCCGTTACATCGCAGTTAACGATTCGCTCGTTGAACGCTACGGCTTGCGCGAAAAATCGCAATTACTCGGCCGCCGCCCGTGTGATCTCTGCCCCGGAGACTTCGGCAGCATCCCGGCCGAGCAAGATGCTTACGTGCTTTCCTCCAAGCGCGCGATCATCGAGCGGCTCGAACTGCATTGGTATCTGCCTCAAAAGCCTGTGTGGTGCCTGACTACCAAGCTACCGCTGCACGATTCAGCCGGAAATGTGACCGGCATTATCGGGATTTCCAAAGACGTCAGATTACCGATCCCAACCAAGGAAATTCCCGACGGCGTCGCTGCGGCGCTGCGGCGATTGGAAACAGGTTACGGAAGTCCCCTCACCCCGAGTGAGCTGGCCAGCATCGCTGGATTACCGGCGGCTCGATTCGCGCGTGTCACCAAGCGGATTTATGGAATTTCTCCGCTCCAATTAATTACAAAAACCCGAATCGCCGCCGCCTCGCGGTTGCTGCGAGAAACCGACCGCCAAGTGGCGGAAATCGCACTGGAATGTGGTTTTTACGACCACAGCGCGTTCACTCGAGCGTTTCGGGCGGTCACCAGTGTGACTCCGACGCAGTTTCGCGCAGGTTAGCGGCATGATTGCCCGGTGTGATTATTTTTTTAAATAGAACTCAAGGCCGTTAAGAAACATTTGCACGGCTATCATTACCAGCAGCATTCCCATGAGACGTTCCACGGCGATGGTTCCTTTTTCTTTCAAGATTTTAGAAATCGCTGGAGCGCATAAAAGCACCGCCGCTGTGATTCCCCATGCAGTGAGCACGGCAATTAACCAAGAATTCATTTGTTCAGGATGTGAACTCACCATAACTAACAAAGTAGCCAGCACGGATGGTCCTGCAATTAACGGTGTCGCCAGCGGCACAATAAATGGTTCTGCAAGCGCGATGTCCTTTGTGCCGTGCGCAATCGGAAAAATCATCTTCAATGCTATTAGAAAAAGAACAATACCTCCGCTGATGAACAAAGCCTCCTTGGACAAATGAAGCAGCCCCACAAGGCTTGGCCCGAAAAATAGAAACGTAACCAAAATGATGAGCGCAATGAGCAATTCTCTAGCAATGACTCGCAAACGTCGCTCCGGCGGCACAAGTTGGAGTCCACCAATGAAGTTGGCCACATTTCCCAGTGGATCCATGGTTGTTAGCAACAAAATCGTCGCTGAAAACGTGTCCATCGCTATACCCCTAACTGTCGTTTCACTTCGATGAATGCTTTCACGGCCATTTCCAAATCCTCTTGTTTATGTGCAGCGCTGATCTGCGTCCGGATGCGAGCTTTCCCCTGTGGCACGACCGGGTAGCTGAAACCAATGACATAGACTCCGCGCTCGAGCATGGCATCCGCAAATCTTGCGGCCAGCGCAGCATCACCTAACATGACTGGCACAATCGGGTGCTCCCCCGGCGTGATGGTGAAGCCTGCTTCAATCATCGCTTGACGAAAATAAAGAGTATTTTTCTCCAGCGTATCGCGCAGGCTGGTGGAATCCTCCAACATACGAATCACCTCCAGCGACACTCCGGCGATCATCGGGGCAAGCGTATTGCTGAACAGGTAAGGCCGCGAGCGCTGGCGCAGCAGTTCGATAATTTCCCTGCGCCCGCTCGTGTAGCCCCCGCTGGCACCACCAAGGGCTTTACCCAAGGTGCCAGTGAGAATGTCGATGCGACTCATCACGCCGCAATGCTCATGAGTGCCACGACCGTGTTTGCCCATAAAGCCCACAGCATGAGAATCATCCACCATGACCAACGCGTTATATTTATCTGCCAACTCACAAATATCTTTGAGTGGCGCAATGACGCCATCCATCGAAAAAACTCCGTCAGTAGCGATCAATTTAAAACGTGCACCCTTGGCGTCAGCCGCAATGAGTTGCGCCTCCAAGTCGGCCATGTCACAGTTATTATATCGAAAGCGCATCGCCTTGCACAGACGGATGCCATCAATGATCGAAGCGTGATTGAGCGAATCGCTGATAATGGCATCTTCGGAGCCTAGTAGAGTTTCAAACAAGCCGCCATTCGCATCAAAACAAGAACCGTATAGAATGGTATCTTCCGTGCCGAGAAAGTCACTCAAGCTGGTTTCAAGTTGTTTATGAACGTCCTGAGTGCCACAGATGAATCGCACGCTGGCTAGACCATAACCCCAATTCTCAATCGCTTCATGAGCAGCTTGCTGCACCTTCGGATGTTGTGCGAGCCCCAGGTAGTTGTTGGCGCACATGTTGAGCAAAGGTCCTCGACCATTCGCATAGACGATGGATCCCTGCGGGGTCGAAAGGTGGCGCTCATGCTTATAGGTGCCTGCCTCGCGAATGCTGTCGAGTTGTGACTGGAGATGTTGAATAAATGGAGTTTTCATAGTTATAAATTAGTGAAATACCGACCAGTCGAGCACGACCTTTCCGCTCATCCCGGAGTTCATGACTGCGAAGCCTTTCTCGAAATCATCCGCCCCGAAACGATGGGTGATCACCGGCTTGATGTCCAATCCGCTCTCCAACATGACATCCATTTTGTACCAAGTCTCATACATTTCGCGTCCGTAAATGCCTTTGATGGTGAGCATGTTGAAAATAACCTTGTTCCAGTCGATCTGCAGCGGTTCGCTGGGAATTCCCAACATGGCAATTTTTCCACCATGGCACATCGAATCGATCATCTCCCGGAATGCGCCGGGATTTCCGCTCATTTCTAGCCCCACATCGAAGCCTTCTTTCATACGCAGGAATTTCCGCACCTCAGCAAGACTGCCCTTGGTGACGTTAAGTGCCACATCGGCACCGAGCTGCTTCGCAATATCCAAGCGAAAATCATTCACATCCGTAATCACCACATGACGGGCTCCCGCATGTTTGGCGACAGCCACTGCCATGATGCCGATAGGTCCCGCACCAGTGATCAACACGTCCTCACCCAGCAAATCAAAAGAGAGTGCCGTGTGAACAGCATTGCCAAAGGGATCAAAAATGGCAGCAACATCCTCGTCCACATCCGCTTGGTGGCGCCACACATTAGTCATCGGCACGCTGATGAGCTCGGCAAATGCACCCGTGCGGTTGACTCCGATGCCCATGGTGTCCTTGCAAAGATGACGTCGCCCTGCGAGGCAATTTCGACAACGTCCGCACACGACATGACCCTCGGCACTGACAATTTCTCCGACTTGGAAACCACTCGCATTCGAGCCGACTTCCACAATTTCACCTACGAATTCATGGCCGACGACCATCGGCACGGGAATCGTCTTTTGCGCCCAGGCATCCCAGTTGTAAATATGCAGGTCGGTGCCGCAGATGCCGGTTTTACGGACTTTGATCAACACGTCATTGATGCCAGTGGCGGGTTCAGGGACGTCCTGTAACCACAATCCGGGTTCTGATTTTGCTTTGACCAGTGCTTTCATGCGGAAATTGTCTTTATTTGAATCGGATCAGTTCCAAGATAATGGAATTCAATCCATTAAACTGGCAAGTCCAACTTTCCACTTTACAGGAAAAATCCACCAATATACCGCTCACACGTGCCAATTAAGCGCATTGCGAGAAAAGAAAAAAAGACCTCTGCCGTGACCGACGTCGAATCCATCAATGAGGATCTCGGACGTCGGGTGAAGAAACTTCGCGCTGATCGAGGCTGGTCACTGGAAGAACTTGCCTCCGTGAGTGGAGTGAGCCGCTCGATGCTCAGCGAAATCGAAAGAGAACGTGCGAATCCGACTCTAAGCGTTACCTATCGCATTGCGCGCGCCTTCGGTTTATCCTTGCAGGATCTCATCGAAAGCGCGGATTCAGCATCGTCCATCCAAGTCACCCGATCCAATGACAGTGCGCAGATCTTTCGCTCGGACAAGCAGTGCCAAATCCGCACTCTTTCGCCGCTCAACCTCGAAAAAGACATCGAGTTTTATGAAGTGCGATTACCCGTGGACGGCGCATTGACCAGTCAACCGCATGTGGATGGCACCCGTGAATTCCTAACTATTAAAGAAGGCGCTGTGGATCTCCAGTCGGGAAATTTCACCGAATCCCTCAGCAAAGGAGACTCCGCCACTTATCGTGCCGATGTGGCTCACTCCATAGCCAACTCAGGCAAACGCGAAACTGTCATCTTCCTCGTTGTCCTTTACCGTTGATTACCCTCATATTTCCAATGACTTACCCTATGATCACTGCACCGCTAGATCCCAGATTCACACCCGCGGTGCTCTTTAATCGTCACTACCGCCAAGCGGTCCTCGCTGCAGGAACGGGCGTCCCATTGGTGCTCGGACTGGAGCGTGAGTGCGGCCTTGTCTCGCGTTTTGAGACATCGGTACGACTGACTGCCGATCCCGAGACTCTGCTCTACGTCGAGCGCATTGTGAAATTTCTCCTCTGGTCGCGTGGTGGCTGGAAGCTACACGTCGGCGGACCTAAAGCTATCGGCGAGGCGATTCGAAAAACATACTCAGCTCGCGGTGCCCGCAAGTTTGACTGCCAAATGATGGAACTCGCTTACGGCAAAAAATTCGAAGTCACACTGACCACCCCCGAGCAGGTTCCTGCAGCCAAAGACATGCAAGTGCCCGCCGGTGGGCATCTCAAAGGCTGCCGGATCGGCTTCGACCTCGGTGCCAGCGATTACAAAGTTTCCGCCGTGATCGACGGTGATGCCGTATTTACAGAGGAAACTCCTTGGGATCCCAAGAACCAGGCGAATCCGGAATATCACTATCATCACATTTCCGCCGCGCTCCACCGCGCCGCCGCGTATATGCCGCGCGTCGATGCCATCGGTGGCAGTACTGCCGGCATCATTGTGGATAATGAAATCCGCGTCGCCTCCTTACTGCGTGCGATCCCTAAAAAACTTTTCCCACAAGCCGCGGCAGTCTTTAAGCGGATTGAAAAAGAATGGAACGTGCCCATCGTCATCATGAACGACGGCGATGTCACCGCACTCGCTGGCGCAATGTCGTTGAACGAGACCGGCATGTTAGGCGTTGCCATGGGATCGAGCGAGGCGGCAGGATATATGGATCAGAAAGGCAGAATTCTTGGCTGGCTGAATGAACTGGCATTTGCCCCGGTCGATTACAACCCCAAAGCTCCAGCCGATGAATGGTCAGGCGACCAAGGCGTAGGAGCGCTCTACTTTTCCCAACAAGCTGTCAACAAACTACTACCCGCAGCAAAAATCAAGTTTCCGCCATCCATGGATCTGCCCGAGCGGCTTAAGGAAGTTCAGGCACTCATGGCCAAGGGCGACGAACGCGCCGCGAAAATCTACGAAACCATCGGCGTTTATCTCGGCTACACGATCCCTCACTACGCAGATTTCTACGATTACTCTCACTTACTTATCTTAGGTCGTGTTACGACCGGCCAAGGCGGCAACATTGTTTTGTCGAAAGCACGCGAAGTGCTAGAAAGCGAATTTCCAGAGACCGCCGCTGCCATCGCCATACATGTACCAGATGAGAAGACCCGCCGTGTCGGCCAAGCCGTCGCGGCTGCCAGTTTACCCAAATTAAAGAAATAATTTATGATTTCATCTCCTGATACCGAACGGCTCGCCGTCTGCTCCTGGTCGCTCCTTCCCACTGATCCCCATAATTTGGTAACTCAACTATTAGCCACTGGCATTCACCGTGTTCAGCTTGCGCTCGACCCACTGCGCGAATTCCCCGCCCACTGGTACAATACCGGAGAAATCTTGAAACAAGCTGGAATCAGCGTTGTTTCCGGCATGTTTGGCTGTGTGGGCGAAGACTACTCTACGCTGAATTCCATCCGCCTGACCGGTGGAATCGCTCCTGATGGCACCTGGGAGGAAAATCTGAAGAACATTCATGCCACGGTAGAGATCGCCACCGCGCTGGGATTAAAACTCGTCACCTTCCACGCAGGTTTCGTGCCACATGATCCGTCGGACCCAGATTTTGCCAAGATGGTCACCCGCCTCAAAACTGTGGCAGAAATTTTTGCTGCCGCAGATATGAACGTCGGTCTCGAAACTGGCCAGGAAACCGCAGAAGGCTTGGCTGATTTATTAGTAGAACTCCAGCAACCGAACGTGAGCGTCAATTTCGACCCCGCCAACATGCTACTCTATGGCAAGGGCGATCCCATTCAAGCGGTGCGCTTGCTCGCCCCATGGATCCGCCAAATCCATGTGAAAGATGCTAACCAAACCACCACCCCCGGCACCTGGGGTGAGGAAGTCGCCGTCGGTAGCGGTCAAGTTGACTGGCCCGCCTTTTTCTCCACGCTTTCTGAAATCCATTTCATCGGCGACATCGTCATCGAACGCGAAGCCGGAGACCAACGCCTCGCGGACATCCGCACCGCCCGGGAAGTCATTTTTCAATCCATACGTTAGAACCAACTCTATGTCCGCCACCAGCGAAAAACCCGTGAATGTAGCCGTCGTCGGCCTTGGCTTCATGGGCGTAACCCACCTCCGCGCCTATCTCGCAAATCCTCTAGCCCGCGTCGTAGCCGTCTGCGACGCTACGCGCGTGCCGGTCAACGGCGTGCTCGCCGGAGTGTCGGGTAACATCACTAAATCCGACGACATCAATCTCGGGTCCGGCGTGAAAGTTTACCGCACGAGCGAAGAACTTTTTGCCGACCCAGACGTCGAGCTAGTGGATCTTTGCACCCCGACGCCCCTACATGCCGCACAAGTCATCGGCGCGTTGAACGCCGGCAAGCATGTCATCTGCGAGAAACCACTCGCCCGCACTTCAGCAGAGGCCCGGGAAATTCTAGCGGTTGCGGCTGAATCGCCCGGCATGTTGATGCCTGCCATGTGCATGCGTTTCTGGCCCGGTTGGAGCTGGCTCAAGCAAGCAGTGACAGATGGAACCTATGGTAAAGTACTGGCCGCACGCTTTCGCCGGGATTCCGCGATGCCCGCATGGAGCCAGCAAGGCACCTACTCCGGTGGCCAAGACTTGGGCGGCGCGTTGTTGGATCTCCACATTCACGACACCGACTTCGTGAACTATCTCTTTGGCAGGCCTTTAAGCGTATTCTCTTCTGGCGTGCTCAGTGACAGCGGCGCAATCAACCATGTAGTTACTCAATATAACTATCCGAACGGCCCTAACGTTTCTGCAGAGGGAAGCTGGCTGCTGACCCAAGGATTTAATATGTCCTACACGCTACTCTGCGAACAAGCAACCATCGACTTCGATCTAGCGCGCGGTGACAAGGCTCTGATCATTTCCGAAACCGGCAAAGAACCTCGCACGGTGGATACGGGTGAAGGCGATGGCTACTCGAAGGAAATCGACTACATCATCGAATGCGTGGCAAAGCATCAGGCGCCCACCACTGTAACTGCACTCGATGGCGTAAGCGCGCTGGAAATTTGCGAAGCCGAAGAGCGATCCATCCGCAGCGGTGCACCCGTGAAACTCTGAGCTTATCAATCCAAATTATAACCATGAATCAGTCTCCACGCACTCCCCTCATCCGGCTTTCCGTGATGATGTTCCTCCAGTTCTTCGCCTGGGGATCATGGTTCGCCACGCTTGCCCTGACCATGGGAAATAATGGCCTATCCGCTTCTATCGGAGGTGCTTACGAAAGCGCACCCATCGCCGCCATCTTCGCACCGCTTTTCCTTGGCCTCATCGCAGACCGATTGTTCTCCTCGGAACGCGTCATGGGAGTGCTGATGCTGATCGGTGGTGGCATCATGTGCGTCATCGCCACAATGGCACCGCAAGGGGCGGAAAAAGGCGGACAAATCGTCTGGTTGATGATCGCCTACATGCTCTGCTATATGCCCACCCTTGGCTTGGGGAATACCATCACATTCACCCATCTCCCGCAGGAATTGTTCCCGAAAGCCCGGGTCTGGGGGACTATCGGCTGGATCACGGCCGGCCTCGCTCTCGGGATCGCCGGTTGGTCCGCGTCATTGAACACATTCTGGATCGCGGCAGTGTCAAGCCTCGCGCTCGGTATCTATAGCTTCACGCTGCCTCACACGCCACCGCCTGCGAAAGGCAAGCCCATCGACATCGGCTCACTCTTCATGCTGGATGCGTTCAAATTGCTGAAGAATCCGTCGTTTTTGGTGTTTGCCATTTGTTCGATGCTGATTTGTATCCCGCTCGGCTACTACTATGGGCAAACTTCCGCATTTCTCGGTGCCGCAGGTTTTAAACAAGCGGCATCCACGATGACCCTTGGTCAAATGTCTGAGATCATTTTCATGCTCCTCATTCCGTTCTTCTTCCGTAAGCTCGGCGTGAAACTGATGCTACTCGTCGGTATGGGTTGCTGGGTGCTGCGCTACGTGTTGTTTTCCCTCGGCGCTCCCGATCAGGTGACTTGGATGCTTTTGTTAGGCGTGGCACTCCACGGCATTTGCTATGATTTCTTCTTCGTCACCGGATTTATCTATACTGATAAAAAGGCACCCGTGGAAGTCCGCG
>JANMYL010000249.1:0-21856 GCA_031382045.1 Akkermansiaceae bacterium
GTTCAGCTTGCAGCAGCTCCGAATCCGGTTGGCGGTCCGGGCTGGCAGCGATGAGTTGGGGGGAATTCTCCGCGCGCTCGTCCGAGGCACCTTCTTTTTTCCGACTCTTCCGGCGGGCTTCGTTGTTAACTAGATTGCGCGTGATCGTGTATAGATAAGTCGTGAATTTCGCATCTGGACGGTAGCGATTCGCATTCCGCCAGATCCGCAGGAAAACCTGTTGGGCGATGTCCTCCGACTCAGAAGCGTTTCCCAACATCTTAGCCACCGTGCCGATCACCGCGTTCTGATGGCGCTCGACAAGAGCACGGAACGCCTCGTGATCCCCCGCGCCAATGCGTAACATCAGTGCGAAATCAATCGCACTGCCATCTGCCGGGTTTGGAACGGAATCAGCCTCCATTTTTAGAAAAAAAGGTGTCGCGGCGAGGTCAGCGCTGAACATGGAGCGTTCAACCTCACTGCGCGCGCGAAGTTGCGGGTGAAAATCATGTGGCTCACAGCTCTGCGGATTTCGCCCATTCCTCGACTTCTTCGTCCAAGAAAAGCTCCTCGATCACCTCCCGTGCCCAATCCTCGCTTTTCGCCAAATGATTGAGCATCCGCCAAGCGACGACTTGGACGGCCGGCATCTCGCTCCAAACGACCTCCGCCAGACATTGCCATTCGCGGCCCTTCAATCGCTTCGGGTGTTCCAAAACCTCGTGGCACGCCTCGCTGATCAAGAGCGTCCGCTCGATATCCGGCTCATCCGCCACCGGCGGAACTTCGTAGGGCCGCAGTGGCACTCCGGCCACGCCCGTCAGCTCGCACTTCGATTTTGCCCGCCGCGCAAGATCCTTGCCGAGTGCCTGCAAAGCCACCACCCGCGCTTGATGTGTCTCGTAACCTTTTCCCATGCGGGAGGTTATCACGGGAAATCTAGCCCTTGGAATCTTGAATTTCGGCGACTCATTCTTGATGCTTTCCAATGCCCGCAGCCGTGCTAAATTTCGCCTTGTGAAACTCACAAAGTATCATCCCTCTATCCGGCGCTTGCAGGAAGACTTCGCCGCGCGCATCGCCCGGCGGAAATACATCGCCGCCCGCGGCCCGCGCCCGCCCAAGGGCAAGATCACCGATAACAGCGAGCCGTGGCTGGCCAATCCGAACTCGGTTTCGGACTACCTGGAAATTTCATCCCGTGTCAAACAAAGTGAAGCTTTATGGCTGCAACGGTTCAATCCTTCATCGACCAACTGACCCTGAATCATCGGGTCGTCGTGCTCGGCGGTGTCGCCGTTATTGCTCACGGATACTCCCGCCACACTCAGGATGCAGATATCTGGCTTGATCCGATGTCCTCGGCTGAAGAGTGGGCTGACGCGGTCCTATCAGTCTGCACGAAGTTTAAAGGTGCGACGATTCACCGTCTTCCGGGCTGGACCGAGGTGATCGGGATGCAACTCGCCTCCGCAGTTCAAGAAACCGGGATGGTGCGAATCCTCGGACTCGACTGCCCGTTGGATATTTTCCGCCGACCCAACGAATTTGACGAAATTGAATTTGACCAAGTCGCATCTCGAACCTCCCGCAGCGGAGACGGCACCCTGCTTCCTCACCCGCTCGATTTGATCCAAAGCAAGTTGGACACCGGCCGCGACAAGGATTTACGCGATATCGAGCACCTCGAATCTGTGGTCCGTGCGGACTACAAGAAACGCCTTCCCAGCGCTTCGTTGGAAGAGGCAGAGATGATGCTCAACCGTTATTCTGAGTGGCAGGTGCTGGTTCCCGCTCTTCAAAACCCATCACCGGCAGTCCGCGAACTCGCCATGACCCATCTCCGCGAGTTCGCAGCAGCGGGCGATCCTTTCTCGCTGGCGATCCTCGAGGGCCGCGAGCTACCTTGACAACCACTCCGCCGCAGAATTTGCGGCTCGCGTGCCCGTGGCGAAGCAGCCTTGCATGAGGTAACCGCCAGTGGGCGCTTCCCAGTCGATCATTTCTCCGGCGAGGAAGATCCCCGGAAGTTTTTTCAACATCAGCGTGTCGTCGATCTCGCTCCAACAAACGCCGCCAGCGGAGGAAATCGCCTCATCGAGCGGTCGCGGGCGGGCGAGCGGGATGACGCATTTTTTGACTTCGCGGGCGAGGGCATCTGCGTCCGCCCAGGCTTTGCGAGCAAGAATGGCGTAGGCGGGATCGCTGAGTTTCCAGCGGATGCGCGCCTCGTGGAGGAAATCCCGGCGGACGGACTGCATCTTCGCGACGAGTTGCTCATGGGCGAAAGTGGGTTTGAAATCAATGGCGATGGCGGGCTTCGGCATCGCGCGGAGGGCAGCTCCGAGTTGGTAGATCGCGCCGCCCTCAAGGCCGTAGCGGGTGAGCATGAGCTCGCCGATGGCGGTGATCTCGCCGGCGCGGACGTGGAGATTTTTCAGCGGTTTCCCCTCGGCTTGTGCGAGAACTTCGGCCGGCCATTCGTGTTCCCAACCGCAGTTTGCCGGAGCAAGCGGGTGGTGGGAAATTCCGAGAGTTTCGAAAATCGAGGTCCACGCTCCGTCGGAGCCGGTCTTGGCCCACGAGCCTCCGCCAAGAGCGAGGATGACGGCGTCAGCAGTGGCGGTCTGGCCGTTGGCAAATCCGAGTTTTCCAGGTTCGAGGGAAACTAGGCGGTGGTTCATTTCCAAGCGCACGCCCAGCCCGCGCAGCCGCTCGATCCACCGGCGGAGCAGCGGAGCGGCTTTGAGGGCTCGCGGATAAATCCGCCCGCTGGTGGCTTGGAAGGTTTCCACGCCGAGGTCTGCCGCCCAACTGCGGAGGGCGGCGGGATCGAAGCCAGCGATGAGGCTTCCCCAAATTTCCGCGGGCTGGCCGGGGCCGGAGTAGCGGGTGACGAAGCGGTCGAGCGATTCGCCATGGGTGAGATTGAGCCCGCCCTTTCCGGCAACGAGGAATTTCCGACCGACCGAGGGCTTGCCGTCGTAAAGCGTGACTTGCAAGCCCGCGCTGGCCGCCACTTCCGCCGCGCGGAGGCCAGCCGGGCCGCCGCCGATGACGGCGAGTTGGGAATGAGGGTGCATGGGCGGCAGGTTATGAAAAGGGCGAGGTTTTGCCAGCGGTGAATGAAAATGAAACCCGCGAACTTGATGCTTGGAAGCGGGGTTTTGCTTTTGCAGGGTTTTATTCATGCGCACGAAGGCCATTTCATTGTTGCAGGAGTTGACGGAGGCTCATTCCGTCTCGGGTCATGAGGATGAAGTGAGGGCCATTTTCGTCGATGAGTTAGCGGAGTGTGGTGAACTTTCGGCGGACCGAAATGGCTCGGTTTTTTGTGAAACGGGCGACGATGGGCCGCGGGTGTTGGTGGCGGGACACATGGATGAGGTGGGGTTCCTGGTGCAGAACATCACGCCGGATGGATTCATCCAGTTTCTGGGAATCGGCGGGTGGTGGGAGCATAATTTGCTGTCACAGCGGGTGGAAATTTTGACGCGGAGCGGGGAGAAGGTGCTGGGCGTGGTGGCGTCGCGGCCACCGCATTTCCTGCCCGAGGCACAGCGGCGGCAGGTGATGACCATCGACCAAATGTTCATCGACGTAGGCGCCGAGTCGCGACGGGACGCGGTGGAGAATTTTGGAATTTCCCTGGGCGATCCAATCGCGCCGGTGTCGGCATTCACTGCAATGGGGAGGGAGGATTTGTTCATGGCAAAGGCGTTCGACAACCGGGTGGGGATGGCAGGGGCAATTCAGACGGGGCAGATTTTATCGCAGTCTGCACATCCGAACCGGCTAATCCTGTGCGGAACGGTGCAGGAGGAAGTGGGGCTGCGCGGGGCGAAGACGGCGGCAAATTTTGCGAAGCCAGATGTGGCTATCATCCTCGAAGGACCGCCGGCGGATGATACGCCAGGATTCGCGAGGGCAGACTGCCAAGGGCGGCTCGGCGGCGGCGTGCAAATTCGTTTATTTGACCCCTCGGCGATCACGAATCCGCGGCTGGCACGGCTGGCGATCGAGACGGCACGGGAGGAGGGAATCCCCCATCAAGTAACGGTGCGGCGGAGCGGCGGGACGGATGCGGGATCCTTCCATGTGGCTAACGAGGGGATTCCGAGCATCGTGTTGGGCGTGCCGGCGCGCTACATTCACTCGCACAATGCAATCATCGACTTGAACGACTATTTGCAAATGGTTGCCTTGGCCATCGCCTTGGTGAGACGGCTGGATGACGAGACAGTGAAAGGCTTGATCACGTATTTATAAAAGGGTTTTTCGCTGGCACATGTAGGTGATTTGCGATTGGTTGCAAGCATGATCCTAACTAAAATATGGGCTGGAATGCTTGCGGCAGGTCTGATGGGTCTGATCGGAATTTTACCGGTGCATGCCGCCTTACCGACCCTGACAGAAAAGGAATGGTTAGGTTATTTTGTGGGAATGAAACACAGGGCGTTCCTGTTTGGCATCACTTCCGAAGGCAAGGCGACGATCAAGCCAATGGGGGAAAAGGGCGAGCCTGCGAGCATTAAGCTAACAATTCCCGTGGATTTTAAAATACTGGAACCCCTGCCAGACGGGAAAGTGATCTCGCGGCAAATTCAGCCTCAGTCCTTGGAGTCAGCCCAACCGGCAACGAACAATCCACAAAACATCGTGATTAAAGGCAAAGTCACGGGCTCAGCGAGTTTCGAGATTTTCATCAACGAAGAACGCGGAGGGATTTCACTTGGCGGACGCTTGCTGGAGCTCGGGACATCAAAAAACCCAATGCGTTTTGTAATCGATCTGAAAATTCCTGATGTTTACGCCGATACCAAAAAAGGTGGCGACAAGAAGGCGGCGAAGGCGCAAGAGGAGAAAGCTAAAAAAGACAGACTGCAGCTCATTTGGACGGACAAGAAAGCTGTGAAGCAGTCCTTGACCGAAAAAATCAATGCGAGCAGCAAGGAAATTAGCGGCCCTGGAATCACCTCCGTGCTACTCGAACTCGACGCTTACAATGGTAAAAAAATTGAAGTCATTGCCTCAGAAAATTCATCGATTATGCTCGAAAACAAGCAGCCAGCACCGCTCATCGATGGATTTTCCATGACTTGGACTTCAGATATCTCAAAAGACCCTGAAGGCAAAGCCCGTCTCATCTTCGGAATGAAGTGATCCTCACGGTGACACTTTTTTGTTCGAGCGAACATCTTTTTCTTGCAAGTCGCTTCGACTTCCTTAAGACCTTTGCAAGCACAGCATAACTCCCATGGCCGCCAAACAAACATCCGAAGAATCCGCCACCGAAAAACTTAACGAAGCTCGCAAGCGCAACCTTGATCTTGCGATCTCGCACATCCAGAAAGAGTTCGGTGAATCCGCCATCATGCGTTTGGGCGACGATCGCTGCGTCGATGTCGACGTGATCCCTACTGGAAACCTGCTCATCGACCGCGCTCTAGGTGTCGGCGGCTTCCCCTGCGGTCGGATTGTCGAAGTTTTCGGCCCGGAATCCTCAGGAAAAACCACGCTTACCCTCACTGTTATCGCCCAAGCACAAAAACGTGGTGGTCTTGCAGCATTCATTGACGTCGAGCACGCACTCGACCCCCAATATGCCCGCAAGCTGGGCGTAAATCTCGACGATCTTCTGGTTTCCCAGCCATCGTCCGGAGAAGAAGCCCTCCAAATTTGCGAAGCCTTAGTTCGCTCTAACGCGATTGCCGTTATTGTGCTCGATTCCGTGGCCGCCTTGGTCACCAAGCAGGAGCTCGACGGTGAAATCGGCGACTCCACCGTTGGCGCGCAAGCTCGGCTCATGAGCGCAGCCATGCGGAAGCTCACCGCCCTGATTTCCAAAGCCCAGACCGTCTGTATTTTTACCAATCAAATTCGTGAAAAAATTGGCGTCATGTTCGGCAATCCCGAAACCACACCCGGCGGCCGGGCACTCAAATTCTTCTCCTCCGTCCGCGTCGATATCCGCCGGATCGGAGCCATCAAATCAACCGATGGCACAGTTACGGGCAATCGTACTAAGGTGAAAATTGTCAAAAATAAAGTCGCAGCTCCGTTCACCGAGGCCGAGTTCGACATTATGTATAACGAAGGGATTTCCTCGACCGGGTCTTTGCTCGATTTGGCCTTAGAAATGGAAATCGTTCAGAAACGCGGCTCGTGGTTTAGCTACAATGGCACCCAACTCGCCCAAGGGCGAGATTCCGCCAAGGAGCTGCTCAAAGGAGATGCTATCATGTATGCCGAAATCGAAGGAAAGGTGAAAGAGGGCCTCGAAGCTAAAAAGAAGAAGTAACGAAAGCAGGAAGAATCGCGCTGCCAGTGGATTTCCCGTCTGGTGACAAGCCTTTCTAAACAGGGTGACTCAGTTGGGGAGAATGAAGAGATTTTCACCACTGAGACGCCCAAAACGCCAAGTCAAATAGAATATAGATCGTGTTCGTGAAAATTCAAAGCTGATCTCAGAGCCTCATATCGAGTTTCCTTGGCTCACACGGCGTCTTGCCAGTTCATGTTTTTACCGTCAACGCCATCAATGACGATGATCCGATTCGACCGTCCCTGGTGTCATTCTATTTGGCGTAATGCGACAATGCGTGACTTGACGGTTGAGGGCCTTGATGGCGTGCTTGCGATCCCGCCAAAGGTGTCCCTTATTTCGTTAATCATCGCGGTTCTACCCGCTCGGTTTCTGATTGAGTAACGCTCCCAACAGATCTCCAGATACTCTTCTTTACTACGGTAACTCATGATCTCAGATAATGTTTTTATCTGAATGTCATTTTTTCTGGCGAACCAACCGGTAACAGCCGATTTTCAATCTCCCTCCGGTGTCATTCCACTTGGCGCAATGCAGATGCCTTTCTAAACCCGACTTGAGACTTGACGGCAGGCTTGCTTCTAGTATGCCTGCGGCGTCTGGCGCTTGATTCCCAATCATTTGCCTTTCACCGAGCATCTATTCGAGAAAATTTCTCATTACGATTGTTTAGGCTCGGAAATTTATCTGAACACCGCCCTTCTCACTTTTATGGATTGGACCTCACCTCTTTGGTATGCCTCGTATATTATTGTTCTCGTTGGTCTTGCTGGCTACGGCTCGCACCGATTAACAATCGTTTTTCTTTATTTGAAACACTCGCGAAAGCATCCGAAGCCCAAAGAGTTGTTCAAGGAATTGCCGTTGGTGACCATCCAGCTACCAGTTTTCAATGAAATGCATGTGGTGGACCGCTTGCTAGCATCTGTCTCTGCGCTGGATTACCCACAAGACAAGATGCAGATCCAGCTTCTGGACGATTCGACGGATGAGACTGTCGAAATTTGCAGGGCCGGGATTGAAGGACTGAAAGCTCGTGGTTTCGATGCAGAGCATATTCACCGCACTGATCGCACTGGCTACAAAGCAGGCGCGCTTGAAAACGGAACCCACTTCGCAAAGGGCGAGTATCTTCTCATTCTCGACGCAGACTTCGTCCCCAATCCCGACCTTCTTCAGGAAACAATCCATTATTTTTCCGATGACAAGATCGGCATGATTCAGACGCGCTGGGGCCACCTCAATCGGACTTTTAACGTATTGACCCGCATCCAAGCAATGTTCTTGGACGGCCACCTCGAACTCGAGCAAACTGCCCGCAATCGCTCCGGGCGCTTCTTCACCTTCAACGGAACCGGCGGTATCTGGCGGAAATCCTGCATCGCCGATGCTGGCGGCTGGGAGCACGACACGCTCACCGAGGATATGGATCTCAGTTATCGCGCGCAACTCAAGGGCTGGCGCTTCATTTTCCTCAACGATGTAGAAACTCCCGCAGAATTGCCCGTGGATATGGACGGCTTTAAGAGCCAGCAACACCGCTGGACGAAGGGTTCAATTCAAGTTTGTAAAAAAGTGCTTCCTGCAATCTGGAAGAGCGACGTGCCACTCTTCATCAAGATGGAGGCCACCGCTCATCTGACTTCGAACTTCGCTTATCTGCTACTAATCTGCCTTTGTTTCTTAATTTATCCGAATCAACAGGCCCAGCCGGATTTCGGGAAACTGACAACTTACATCGTCAATGTGCCGATCTTCTTCTTCGCATCGGTATCCGTGATCGTATTTTATTTGGTGGCCCAGAAAGCACTTCGTCCGGGTTCTTGGTGGCGCGAAATCCCTTACCTGCCGCTCCTTCTCGCACTTGGGATTGGGATGTCTATCAGCAACGCCAAGGCCGTGATTGAAGCACTTTGCAACCACGAAACCGCTTTCGTCCGCACGCCGAAATACGGTATCGACCAAGGAAAGCGCCAAGATTGGAAAAAAAGCAGCTACAAAGCGATGAAGACGCTCACGCCCTTTGTCGAACTTCTGTTCGGTTTTTTCTTCCTGTTTGTCGTCGTCGAGGCAGCAATGAAGGCGAATTGGTCTTCGGCAATTCTACTTCTTCCATTCCCTGTTGGCTTCTTCTACACTTCACTTGCATCTCTTATCCGCTTGTTACCATCCGGTTCGGAGGCACCTGCTTCCAAGACTGTGAATCAGAAAGCCCCATGATCGGAATCCCTACGCCGCGCATCCTTTTTTTCATGTCTCTCAGCCTTCTGGCTGCTGTCGGACTCTGTGGTTGTGGCTCTGATTCCTTGTCATTTAGCGGTGATAACCGCAACAAAATGATCGTCAGTGTGCGCGATCAAAAAATGCTACTGGTCCACGACGGCACTCCAATCAAATCCTACAAGATTTCAACCTCCAAGTTCGGTATTGGTGACCGGCCCGGCAGCAACTGCACGCCGCTAGGGCGACTGCAAGTGGCCAAGAAAATCGGCGACAACGCCGCGATTGGCAGCGTGTTCAAAAGCCGCCGCCCTACCGGAGAAGTCATCAAACCCAACTCCCCCGGTCGCGATCCGGTCGTCACTCGGATTCTTTGGCTCACTGGCACCGAGTCGCGAAATCAAAATACTTTCCGCCGGACCATTTACATCCACGGGACTCCCGAGGAGCGCCGTTTGGGCTCGCCCGCATCCTACGGGTGTATCCGTATGGGCAGCCGCGATGTTGCCGATCTATACGGCCGAATTGGCACGGGTGCTGATGTTTACGTGATTCGAGGTTCCATTCAGACTAAAAGTGAAAACCCGGCCTCAGTCTCTTTGTGACAAGGTGCTGCCTAGTCGGCTTACCTATTTTTCCTGTTTCAGGTGTTGTCGTTAGTCCTGAAAAGGAATAAAGCTAAGCCATGGCCGACGAGTATTCTGACACAACCCCCGCATGGATTGAAACGAGTGCCCTGACTGCACCTGCGCTACTAGGTGCGGCGGCTGGACTGCTGCTAGGAGATTTGATGCACCGCGGCGCACGGCGCGGTCTAGGGATCGGATTGGGTGTGTTAGGAGTAGTGGCCTTATTGCCGTTCGTCGTTGGCGGCGTCACCGGCTTGGTGACAGGCCCGCGCAGCAAGCTTGGCGTGCGCCGTAAGATCCAACGCATCCGCGATGCGGGCATGGTTTCCCAAGATTACAACGATGTGGAGGAAACTCTGCGCGAGCAAGGTTTGCTCTGATTTCATGCAGATCGCCGTCGCAGGGTCCAGCGGGCAGGTCAGGGTGACCTTATCTGGGCATGGGAGATATGACTAAATATTGATCGATCAAAGAGACGCCGCCTTTACCACCGCCAGCGGACGGCACATGTCGGCGATGGGGCGAACTTCGATGGTGGCTCCGTATTCGAGGATGGGGCAAGCCTGCGCAATGCGGATGGCTTCAGCTTCATCTGGAACTCCTAGCAGAAAATATCCGGCGATGGATTCCTTTGACTCGGCGAAGACACCGTCGGTGACGTGTCTGCCTTGGCTACCGGAGACAATTTTCCCGGCTTCGACGAGTGGCTGCGCGCCTTTGAGAATCCCTTTCTGTGAGAGGTCTTCCAACCAGCCGTAGAAGTCGGTCATGATCTTTTGGAGCTGCTCGGGTGACATGCCGTGGTTCCAGTGTGTGCCACGAATAAAGAGCAGGTGCTCGCCGGTGGGTTGTTGCGGGTTAGGAGTCATGCAGAGGGTGTTTCGTTGGTGGTTCGGAATACGGAGCCGCGTTCGGGTTCGAGCGGGCGGATTTCGTATTCGATGCCGTGTCGCACGACGGGACTCTTCGCCACGAGTGCTGACGCAGCAGTGAGACTTTCGGCGACGATGAGCCAGTAACCGCCGATAATTTCTTTGCCCTCGGCGAAGGGACCGTCCGTGCGGATACCGTGGCGAGTGACGAATGCAGCTTCCATGGTCAGGCGGGAGCCGGGCTTGAAGCTGCCGTTTTCAAGGTTCGCCTCATACCAAGTGTAGAATTTTCCGATATCGGCCTCGATGTCGGCTTTGGATGAGTTCACATCCCATTTACCGCGAGAGAGAAGGAGATAAGTGTGCATTTTTTACAGACTGACGATGCTTTTGAAGCCGCCAAAGGCCATGCGCTTGCAGTCGAAGATATTCGCCGTGGCGGGACAGATTTGGGCGAGGCGCGGGTCGGCCATGATTTTAGTGTTAGTCTCGTCGCGATGTTCGCGAGATCTGAATACTGCCCATGAGAAAATCACGATTTCGTTCGGCTTTGCCTTTGCCATATCTGTGAAGCTGACCATGTCGTGGGCGTTCATGTCGTCCGCCGCGCATTCGTGATATTCCAGCGCGCCGTGTTCACGCCAGATAGCCCCAGCCTGTGTGGCTAAAGCGGTGTATTCGGTGAGTTTGTCTGTTGGAATGCAGAGGACGAAGCCGTCTATGTAGTTGCTCATTTTAGTATGTGGTTGCTTTATTGAAGTTTACTTGGTGGCCGTGACGACTTTTTCCAGTTCTGCCAGACCTTTTTCAAACTCCGGGCCGCACATGCTTTCGCAGTCCATGAAGAGGCTGAGGATTTTACCCATGAAATTGTTAGTGCCATACATCGCCCAAGTGACGGTGGTTTTGTCGGCCATGGGCTTGAAAGTAAAATCCACGGTGCTGACACCTTCCATGGGCGCTTTCCAATCCATCCGCTGACGGACGAGTTCGGCGGGCTTGCTCTCGGTGATGATGGCGCTGCCTTCTCCGACTTTTTCGCCTTTCCAACTCGCGATGGCTCCCACGCCGGAGTCGGCACCGCTGTAGGTCGTCTTCGATTCAGGGTCCATTTTTTGCCATGGGTTCCATTTCTCGAATTTTTTGTGATCGTTCACTTGGTCGAAGAGCAGTGCGGCAGGCGCGGCGATGGTTCTACTACGTTCCACGTGGTATTCGGCGCGCTGCATCGCGGCGACGATGAGGATGATGGCGATGACGGCCACGAGGCCGACAATGATTATTTTAAACATACTGGAGGGTGGGTGGTGTGTTTGAAAAATTGTTTGAATGAGCTAACCGCGGACTGCGGCCTCAATCGCAGCAACGTCGATTTTTCTCATAGTCATCATAGCGTCAAATGCCCGTTTGGCGGCTTCGCGGTCTTGACCGATGAAGGCATGGGTCAGAGCGGTCGGTGTGATTTGCCAGTTGATTCCCCATTTGTCTGTGCACCAGCCGCACTCGTTTTCTTCCCCGCCATTGCCCACGATGGCGCTCCAGTAGCGATCCGTCTCAGCTTGGTCTTCGGTCGCGATTTGAAACGAGAATGCGATGCTGTGCTGAACACCGGGGCCTCCGTTGAGTCCGATGCAGGGAATTCCCATGACGTTGAACTCCACGGTCAACACCTCGCCTTCTTTGCACGATGGGTTGTCACTCGGTGACCGATGCACGGCTCCGATAGAGGAATTGGGAAATGTTTTGGCGTAAAATAGTGCGGCAGTTTCAGCGTCGCGCTCATACCAAAGACAGATGGTGTTTTTTGCTGGATGATTCATGGGTGGTTATTGGTTTGCGTGATGTTTTCTGGAATCACTTACTTGCGTTTGAAAATGACGGGTGGCCCGCAGGGGGACGGTTTGCCATTTTCCCATGCCACACCATCGAGCTTGAGGTGGTTCGCATCGATGAAGGTGTAGGTGGCAGAGTGCATGTGCATATCCTTCGCGGGGTTGAGGCCGGGGGTGGGCGCGAGGTCGAAGGTGAGTGAGTCTGCCGTGCTTTTCACGAGTTTCATTCGTGGCTGATTGCGCAACATGCAGTAGTGGGTCATAGTGAGCTTGCCGTTTACGTCATGATAGAGGCTGAGCATTTCCATCGGCGTGCCGCCAGCGAAGCGTTCCTCGATGACAGAGTCTCCGGCAATCAGGCGAAACTCGGTGTTCATTTTACCCATCTGTGGGGATTCGCCGGACCATTTCCCGACGAGGGTTTTCATGCGTCCAAAGGCGGCAGAGCCTTTGTAGGGCGGCATGTTTGAGCAGTCTGCATGGTCAGTGGTGGCGACTTGGCATGAGGTGAGGGCTACGAGTGTGACGAGAGCGGCAATGGTTTTCTGGATCATGGTGATGTGGGGGTGTTGAGTTGGGAATCGGGGTTTTCAAAGATACAACGAACGATGGAATGCCATCAGGACACGAAGGCGATGATTTTTCCGGAAATTATTTCCTCCGGGAAATACGGCCTGATCCCAACTCAAGGTGGCTGATCTGCCCTTCGAGAAACTCGCGCTCTGATGGAATCACTGCGTGGACAAGTGCTTCCTGAAAATGAGCCACAGCCGCAGAGTATTCTCCGCACTCCGCAGCGAAGGTGCCACGGGCGGCGTGGAGCAAATGATAGCTTTCAAGAATGCGAATTTCGCTCAATGCCTCCAAGCCTGCTTTAGCTCCGCTGGCACGACCGATGGCGATGGCGCGATTCAACGCCGCAACGGGTGATGGCGCTATTTCCAGAAGTTGGTCATACAACGAGACGATGCGCGGCCAATCGGTGGCTTCCGCTGATGGGGCCGTGCTGTGACATGCGGCGATGCCGGCCTCAATGTGCAGCGCGCTGACTTGCTCACCTTCTGCGGATGCTGCTAGATGCTTCATGCCTTCGTAGATCATCGCGACATCCCACGCGGTGCGGTTTTGTTCGTGGAGACGTAGGAGGTTTCCCGCGTCGTCGGTGCGGGTTATGAGACGCGCGGCATTCAGCAGCATGAGCGAGAGCAAGGCGTGGCTACGCGGCGTGGTGCTGCTAGGGTGCTCCAGAAGTATGCGCGTGAGACGGATGGCTTCGTGGCAGAGTTCTTCGCGCACGAGTTTATCGCCCGATGAGGCTTTGTAACCTTCGTTGAAGAGCAGGTAGAGCGTGGCGAGCACGCTATCGAGCCGTTCGGGCAGTTCGTGCAGCTCCGGCATTGCAAAACGAAGTTCCAGCTCGCGGATGCGCTGCCTCGCCCGCACAAGGCGTTTGGAAACCGCCACTTCGCTTGTTAGGAATGCCGCCGCGATCTCCGCTGGGCTGAATCCGCACAGCGTTCGCAGAGCAAGCGCCACTTGCGCCTCCGGCGCGAGCTGCGGATGGCAGCAGATGAAAACGAGCCGCAGCGTATCATCGCGGATTAGCTCGTCGATTGCTGGAGGATTCTCTGCATTTCCCGCCCATCTTTCTTTCTCAATTCCGATACTTCCCTCACGTTCCTGCCAGCGTTGCTCACGGCGCAAATGGTCTAGCATCACATTTCTGGCCGCTTGCGTGAGCCACGCCGCCGCATTATTCGGAACGCCACGATACGGCCACGTCTGCAAAGCTCGAACCAGCGCTTCCTGCACCGCATCCTCCACGAGTTGCAGTCGCCGAGTTCCAAACTGCGCCACCAATGTCGCCACCAGCCGCCCATGCTCATGGCGGAAAAAGTATTCCGTGGCGAGATGAGCTGGGGTGATGGATTGCATGATTGATGATTGATGAGGTGCGAATTCAGTGAGGCAAGCTTAAGCATCACCGTTTTATCGGTCTGGGCCCGACGAATTAGGATGTGCCGACAACTTACTGCCTACAAACTAGTTAGAACCCTCTGTTGCCTAAAAGCGCGGGCGGAATACCTTCGCTACCGGATTGGCGAAAATTTCACTCGTGCTGTAACTGGAAAATGATCGGAAACCATCGGCCGGTCTCCCGAAATAATCTCCGCCGCCCCGATTTCGCAGCTGCGGCTAACGAGGATGTGATCCACCTTGAGCGGACCATTGCGGCTATCGCGCCAGAAGTGCAGCGTCCGGCGGTCCTTCTCTCCGGCGTGTAAAGCTTGGTAGGTATCGATCAGGCCATTCGGCCAGATTCGCTGCGAGCCGGCGAGCAGCGCGCGGCGGCCAGTTAGGTAAATCATTCCCGAATTCGACTCGACCGAATTGAAGTCGCCCATCAGCACCACCGGTTCGTCCGCATGCTTTCGTCCGTCGACTCGTTGGGAAATGAGCATGGCAGCCCGTTCGCGCGATTCTTGGTGGCGGTGATCCCAGTGAGTGTTGAAGACATAGAATCCGCGCCCTGTCGCGAGGTCCACCAGTCGCAACCACGCCGCCACCCGCGGGATTTCGTTTCCCCAAGTTTTCGAACCCGCCTGCTCCGGCGTGTCGGACAGCCAAAAGGTTCCGCAGTCCGTCGCGTCCACTCGGAAACGATCGCGTTGGTAGAAAATCCCAGAATACTCGCCATCCTGTTTGCCGTCGTCTCGCCCCACACCGAAGAATTCATAATCCGGCAGCGACGCCCATAAATCCGCTGCCTGTCCGTGCAATGCTTCCTGCACGCCTATGCAATCCGGCCGTTGCCTGCGGATCACCCGCACTGCTCCAGCGACGCGTTCCCGCCAAGCGCGCGAGCCGCGGTCCTCGGTGGACTCGTAGCGCACATTGAAGCTCATTAAATTGAGTTCCACCACGCCGTCAGCCCGCACCGGCACCGCCTTGGGCAGACTCGATACGCGATTTCGCTGGCATCCTACCAGAATGGCAAACATCGGCAGTAAACTCAGCCACAGGAATCGCAATTTCATGAACTTAGCCCCAGTTTACAGGTCTTCCCACCCCAAGAAAGGGCTGGCACAAAAAAAGACCGCCCCCATGACGGAAGCGGTCTTTTCATTGAAATGGAGTTGATCGGCTCAGTTGGCGGCGGCGGCCAACGCAGGAGCGATGACGTTCACTCGGCGACCTTCTTTGTCGAAGAACACGCGACCATCGACGAGAGCGAAAAGCGTGTGATCACGACCGCAACCAACGCCGAGGCCTGGATGCACTTTGGTGCCGCGCTGGCGGATGATGATGTTTCCGGCAATCACGGCTTGGCTGCCGAATTTTTTCACGCCGAGGCGCTTGCTGCGCGAATCGCGACCGTTCTTGACGGAGCCTTGTCCTTTTTTATGGGCCATAAAAGTGGGGAAATTAAGGGATTAAAATTAGCCGGCAATCGAGGTGATCTCGAGTGTGGTCAGACTGCGGCGGAAGCCTTTGGTTTTGTGGAAGCCCTTACGACGCTTAAACTTGAAGGCAACGCCCTTGGGTCCGCGGTATTGGTTGATGACCTTAGCGGTCACCGAGGCACCTTCAACGAGCGGAGCACCGATTTTCACGGACTCACCTTCGCCGACGATCAAGACGTCAAACGTGATTGTCGAATCGACTTCGGCATCGAGCTTCTCGACATCAAATTTGTCGCCTTCTTGGATGCGGTATTGTTTACCGCCGGTTTTGATCACTGCGTAGGCCATGGCCGTTTGGGAATAAAAGTTGATCCACCCTTGTGGGCGGGCGGGGAGAACATCACGCCGCCCCCACCTGCGCAAGATTTTTTTATAGAGATTCCGAGTTTTCGAAAAAATTGCGGATCCGGGTCGAGAATGAGGTGGTAATACTGATGCAACAAAGCCTGTATGCGCTTAGATACCCCGTTTGATTCAGGAAACATCCATTACCCGAAATTCCTATACGACGCTCCACAGGAACTACGACATACGATCATGAAGACGATTTGCCCCAAGTGGCTAGCTGATCCTCAGTCCTTCCGCTTCAGCAGCGGGAAAAGCACCACATCTCGGATTGTAGGCGCGCCGGTGAGCATCATGCAGAGGCGGTCTAGCCCGATGCCGATGCCGCCGGCTGGAGGCATACCGCATTCGAGGGTTTCGATGAAATCATAGTCGATCTTCTGGGTCTCCTCGCCGGACTGGGCTTCAAGGCGCTGGCGCTGGACGTCGGGATCATTGAGCTCGGAGTAACCGGGGGAAATTTCTTGGCCATTGATGATCAGTTCGTAAACCTCCACCGTCTGACCACCAGGGCTGATCTTGGCGAGCGGCACCAGCTCGCTGGAAACGCGGGTGACGAAGCATGGATCGAAGGTTTTTTCCTCCACCAGTTTTTCGAAAGCCTGCTGAATGACTTCGTGGTCGGCCATGTTCGGAGAAATCTGAACACCCTTTTCCTCGCAGCGGGCACGACGACCAGCGGCGTCTATCTCGAAGAAATCAGCACCGGCGGCGAGAGCGATGAGATCGTGGTAGCTGGCGCGTTTCCACGGGCGAGCGAGATTGATCGTGCGGGTCACGTTGCCGTCCTCGTCCCTGTGCTCGATTTGCAGGCCGCCACAGAATTTCTTGGCGAGGTGGCAAGTGAGTTCCTCCACGAGATCCGCCATTTCCTCGAAATCCGAGAACGCCCAATACGCTTCCAGCATCGTAAACTCTGGATTATGACGGCGTGAAATTCCCTCGTTACGGAAGCTGCGGTTGAGCTCAAAAATCTTGGTGAAGCCGCCGACGAGCAGCCGCTTGAGAAAAAGCTCCGGTGCGATCCGCAAGGTCAGCGGCATGCCCAGCGCATTGTGATAAGTCTCGAATGGGCGTGCAGCGGCACCACCAGCTATGTCGTGGAGCATCGGAGTTTCCACTTCGAGGAAGCCGCGATCTTGGAGAAAACGACGGATTTCCGCGATCATCAGCGAGCGCTTCACAAATAGCGCGGCGCTGTCGGGGTTGCCCATCAGATCGAGGTGGCGCTTGCGGTATTTAATCTCGCGGTCCGCCACGCCATGCCACTTGTCGGGCATCGGGCGAAGGGATTTAGAGAGCACGGTGAATTTCTCCATCTTGACGGTCGGCTCGCCGGTCTTGGTGAGGAACGTCTCGCCCTCGATACCGATCCAGTCGCCACGGTCCAAGCACTTCCAAGCCGCCGCTCCCGTTTCATCTAAGGCCTTGACATTCATGTAGCCCTGAATGCTGCCGTGGACATCAGAGAGCGCAAAAAAACAGGATTTCCCCATATCGCGCAGCGCGGTGATGCGGCCAGCGACCTTCACTTGAAGGCCCTCGGCGAAATTCGCGCGGAGATCGGCGGGAGTGGTCGAGACTTGGAAACGCGCGCCGAACGGATCGATCCCAAGTTCGCGGAGTTTTCCGAGCTTCTCGCGGCGGATGGCGATCAAGTCTGCTTCGGTGGATTGCGGCTGCTGCGGGGTGACGGCTTCACTCATGTTGAAGACCGGAGTAGTTGGCAGGCGGGTGACCCGCAAGAATCGAAATGGAATCGATGTGATAATTCTCTTCCACGGGGATCGCTTGGGGCTTGTGGGGCCACGAGCGCGGGCTGAATGAGGAGACACACTAGAAATTTCGCATGGTCGAAAGGTGGCATCGGTGCTACCTTTTCCGCAGATGTTTGAAGTCAGAGAAAAGCCGGATATGATCGAGCGCGCCTTACTGGTACGCTTCTATTTCGAGAACAAAGAAGCCACCGAGGCGGAATCCCTGCTCGAAGAACTCGGGGAACTCGTCAAAACCCTCGGCGTAGAAGTCATCGAATCCGTCCTCTGCCGTAGCCGCGAAAAGCATAAAAAATTCCTCTGTGGCACCGGGAAAGCCGCAGAAATGGCTGAACTCGCCCGCGCCCACGAGTGCGACGTGATCGTCATCGACAACGGCCTCGCCCCTTCCCAACAGCGCGAGTGGGAAAAGTTAGCCGACCTTTGCGTGATCGACCGCGAAGAAGTCATTCTCGATATTTTCGCCAAGCGCGCCCAAACGAAAGAAGCCCGCCTTCAGGTCGAACTCGCTCGCATGCAATACGCCCTTCCCCGCCTCGCGCGGATGTGGGGCCACCTCGACCGCGAATCCGCTGGCTCCGGCGGCGGCGCCGGCGGCGGTGCCTCGCGCGGCATGGGCGAGAAACAAATCGAAGTGGACCGCCGCCTTGCTTATCAAGTCATCGACCGCGCTAAGCGCGAAATCGAAATCGTTCGCAAACAGCGTAAAACCCAGCGCAAGGAGCGCGAAAAATTCGAGACGCCTCATGCCGCCATCGTCGGCTACACCAATGCAGGGAAGTCCACCATGCTCAACATTTTGAGCGGCGCGGACGTCATGGCCAAGGACATGCTCTTCGCCACCCTCGACACCACCACCCGCCGCATCGAGCTACCAGACGGCCAACCGCTCCTCATCACCGACACCGTCGGTTTCGTGCGAAATCTCCCACACCGTCTCATCGAGGCCTTCAAAGCCACCCTTGAAGAGGCCGCCCTTGCCGATTTCCTAATCCACATCCTCGACGCCACCTCGCCCGAAATCGACCGCCTCCACGACACCACGCTCGAAGTCCTCGCCGAGCTCGGCGCCGGAGACAAACCCACCATCACTGTCCTCAACAAGATTGACCGCGTCACCGATCCCTTCGAGCTCATCGCCCTAGATAAAAAATACCCCGGAGCCCTCCACGCCTCCGCCGTCACTGGACTTGGACTCGAAGAACTTCTCAAAATTTGCAGCCAAGTGCTCGCTGACCGAGTCCGCCACCAAGAATACCGCATCCCCCAAAGCCGCGCAGATATCGTCAGCTTGCTCCACCGCGAGGCCAAGGTGATTTCTACCGAATACGAAGGCGACGACATCCTCGTCAACGCCGTCGTCCCTGCCGCCATCGCCGGTCGGCTCGAATCCTTCGCCGTCATTCTTGTCTAATTCCTATCAAATTCTGTTCCATGTTCCGCTTCGTTTTTCCGACTGTCATCGCACTCACTGCGCTTGCTCCCGCCCAACCAACTCCGCCGCCAGTGCGCCCCGTTCTCCGCGCCCTGCCACTCGGCGGCGACGACGACATCAACTCTCAAGCGGCACCCGCAGCAGATCCCGTGGCGCCCAATGCCCCGCCCATCCTCGTAAGACCAGCGCCGCCGGTCGTGCAAGCGACTCCCATTAAAACAGTTTCCACACCCTCGCTGCTGGAAATCAAACCCATCGGCGATGATGCCCTGCGCCTCCAGATTTTCCTTGATGAGGCAAAATTCGGACCCGGCGTGATAGACGGCAGACCCGGTCAATTCACCGACCTCGCCGTGCAATCATGGAACGAAGTCAACGGCTACCCGATTTCCGACTGGATCGCCGTCAACACCGCGGCCCGCAAAGCTGTCCCCAATCCACTCGCCATAGCTATCGTCCCCGACATCTCGACCGCTTGGGTGGACACATCCCTGCCGACGAAAAAAGCTCTGCAAGCCACCCGCAAACGCATGAGCTACCGCAGCCACGCCGAGTTCATGGCAGAGCGCTACCACTGCGACATCGCTTACCTCACACTCCTCAATGGCAGCTCGAAAATAAACAAACTTAAGCCGCGGGACACCATTATCGTGCCGAATGTCCAACCCTTCACCATCGAGACCCTAACTGGTGCCGGATATAAAGCGGATGATACCATGAGCCAGCGCCACGCCGTTGTTGATACGAAAATCAACCAAGTTCGCATTTTCGAAGCCGCGCCCACGGCTCTCGTCGTCGCAGAGCCCGGCACCACCACCATCGCCACGGCCACCCGTCCTAATCGCGGACTCATCGCCTCATTTCCCATCACTCCCGGCAAACCCCAGTTCATTAAATTTGGCACATGGGAAGTGAGAAACTCCGTCGAGCTCCCCCACTGGCGCTACGATCAAAAACTTCTAGACACCGGAAAACGCAGCGCCGACTCCGAGGCACTCAACATACCGCCCGGCCCGAATAGCCCCGTCGGGATCTTCTGGTGCGGCCTCAGTAAGCCCGGCATCGGCCTCCATGGCACCTCCGATCCGGAAACTATCGGCCGCGCCCGCAGCTCTGGCTGCATCCGCCTTGCTAACTGGGACGCCGTTCGCCTGCCCACTTTGATCAGGCCAGGCACCACCGTAGAAATCCGCTAGCTGTCTCGGATGCCAAGCTCAGCTGTCAAGCTCGGTAGTCTAATCTATTTGGCGGCTGGACTAACGAAATATGACAGGTTTGAGCAACTAACTCAAGCAATGCATCGACTTGGTCGATATTCCCTCTCTTGGTCTTTTCTCGGCCATTGCTCAGATCCATTCAGCCCTCAAGTTGCGCGTCAAGTCACTCGTGGATGAGGTCGCCGTAGGCGATCGTGAAGGTATTGAGTCTCCCGCGTTCGTCGTAGGTGCAGGTGATGACTGCCAACCCTTCAATGACTGTCTTGAGCAATGTGCTATTGTCGTATCCATAGATGACCGTAGCGGTAGGATCTATCTTCGACTCCACGTAGTTACGAGAGTTATAGGCAAATGTGATAGTCTGATAGGAAGGCTCATGATTCTTTTCACCAAATCGTTTCTCAAAAACTCGGTATGGCTCGTTTTTCCACCAGGCATAATACGGTCCAATACATTTATTTGCTGGTTAACACAGGTAAAACCAGCAGTCGCTAGAGGTACTCTCGAAAACAGGAAAATAATCAGTTTCAGGAAAATGGTGATGGAAAGGCTCAACGCGCAAACGTTTTTATCAAATCATGACTTGTATGGAAAGCATGAACTCGTCCAACTTTGCTGAGACAGCATAGAAGTATGTCGCATTCCTTACTGAATTCTTATCGGAAGTCCGCCACGGCATGATGCAGGACTTCCCATGGTTAACTGGGACAGCGCTCGGAGGTAGACATGGCGTTGGGGTGTTTGTCAAATGTAGGCGATCTTTTACCTGAAATGACAACTTCAAGAGTCCAATCAAACGAAACGGAAACGAGAGCCTGCGGAATGTTCGAACGGTTCGGTTTTTGTGAGTCCAAGGGAGTTCAGTCGCCGAGAAGCCGTTCCTGCTTCGATTTGCAAATAGGTTGGTGTGACCAACGCTATTGGTTTTACTTGTATCGTTCACTTTTCCTTAAAAGCTACAGTGGTGCAGCGCAGATCATGCGATATCAATTTTATATCTCGGTTCTAGCTCGGATATTATGTTTCTCAAAATCCGAGTCATAGTATCGTCATCGATGGCTTCTGCATCAAACGGCGGGCCCCATGACTTGATACTATTTTTGTATATCACGATATCGTAAGTTGGGCCGACAAGCATTTCGGAGTCCACTCGCATTGACTTGCCGTTCTCTTCGTAAATGAGACCAGCTCTTCCCGTGAACTTCAATTTAAAGTCTTTCTTTTTGCCGAACATTTACTAAGGGGCTAGATGATAATTGATTTGAGTCCCTTGCTTAAGTAGCTGAGGGTATTCCTTTGTTGCCCATACACTTTCAAGCCTCACACCTCTTGAGGCTGATTGGAACACATTAGTAGTTACTCCTGCGCCATTCGCAAAATGCTTCGAGGCAGCATCCCAAGCAGGTTTTAAAAACGGGTAAGTTTTATCTGTCGTAATTGCATCTAGAAATCTACCCGTTTGAGTCATTTCTAAGGTTTTACCGCCAGTTTGCTGGGCAAACGCTTCGGCGGCCTCTCTAGCTGAAGTTCCACCAGACCAAAAAACTTTACCTCCACTATTTGCGAGACTTGGGGCACTGGTAGACCCCATCGTTACGCCTGCTAATGCAAGATTGGCAATGTCGGCCGCAGTCTTGGAATATTGATACCAATCCTCAGATCCATCATACCAGCCAGCGGTTTTGTAAGGGTCACCGATTGGATTTATAGTGTCCAATAAGACGGCCGCGCCTTGATTAGCCGAATGCCAGAGGCTTCCT
>JANMYL010000264.1:0-1808 GCA_031382045.1 Akkermansiaceae bacterium
TTCATCGCTCTATCAGGCGTCGCAGTGCTCAACGGACTGGTGATGATTTCCTTCATCAACGATCTGCGGAAAGAAGGCATGGCTCTCGATCAAGCCGTCATCGAAGGAGCCGTCATGCGCCTACGCCCCGTGCTCATGACCGCGCTCGTCGCCTCCCTCGGCTTCGTCCCCATGGCGCTCGCCACCGGCACCGGCGCGGAAGTCCAACGCCCGCTCGCTACCGTGGTCATCGGCGGGATCATCTCGTCCACCCTGCTGACCCTCGTCGTCCTGCCCGGCCTCTATCGGATCTTCCGCAGCAAGGAAGCAGAAGATGTCGAACTCACCACCTCATGATCACCCAATCCGAAAATCTCTGGTCCAACGGCGTTTTCCAAAAACTCTACTGGGCACACGTCATCAGCCTCGTCGGCAGCGGGGTGAGTTCCGTGGCATTGGGTTTGTTAGCCCATGCACTTGTCGGGGCCTCGGCCTCGGCGGTGCTGGGCTACACGCTGGCCATCCGCATCGCGGTGATCGTGCTGTTCTCGCCGTGGGCGGGGCAGATCGCCGAGCGGTTGGGTGCGCGGGCGGTGTTGATCTGGAGCGATTTGTTTCGGATCGCCATCGTCGCCGCGTTCTTCTTCGTGGATGCCGTCTGGCAGATCTACGTGCTGGCGTTCTTCCTCAACCTCGGCTCCGCGCTTTTCACGCCCATCTACAAGGCGGTGATTCCCGGCGTGGTTTCCGATAAAAACTATCCGAAGGCTCTAGCGTTCGGCTCCATCGCCTACGATACCTCCAGTATTCTGGGACCCGCCTTGGCAGGACTGCTCATCGCCACCATCGGCTTTCGCGGAAGTTTCCTATTCGATGCAGCGACCTTCCTAGTCAGCGCGTTCCTCGTGATCGCCCTGCCGAAAATGGCCATCGAGGCTCCAAAAGCTGCCCGCACCGCGCCATGGCATGGCGTTGGTGCGATGTTCAGGAGGATGCCCTTGCGCGAATCGCTGCTGCTGGCGCTGCAAGTTAGCGTGGCCGGAGCCTTCGTCCTGGTAGCCTCTGTCGATTTCGTAAAGAACGAACTCGCCCTTTCCGACCGGTCGTATGCCTGGGCGATGGCGGTTTACGGTCTTGGGTCGGTTTGCGGCGCACTCGGTTACTCGCACGGGCGAACCGCCGTTCGCGATGCCTTGGTCAACCTCGGTGCACCCGTCATGATCGGCTCGCTCGCATTGGCGGTCAGCCTCCATTCCTACGCGTCGTTGCTAGTCGCATGGGCGCTCATTGGTGCCGTTCAAAGCCTGCTTGGCATCCGTGGCAGCGAACTCCTCGCGGCGAATAGCGACAAGCAGGAGCGCGCCCACATCTACGCCGCCCACTTCGCCCTCAGTCACGCGGGTTGGGGGCTGACTTATCCCCTGGCGGGGTGGCTCACCTCACGACTTGGGTTTTCCAATACCGGCTGGATCTTCGCGGGACTTCTGCTAGTGATCGCGCTTCCATACGCTTGGTCGAAGTTTTCTCACAGAAATAGATCAACCCCTCGGAAATCATGAAGGAACGTGAAAGCGGTATGCCCGATGAATGGCAATGCGACGAATTCTTCGACCCAGCCAAGGCCATCGAAATACTTGGTTGCACGAGCCAAGCGGGTGATGTCGTCGAGTTCGGTTGCGGCTACGGGACATTCACTCTGCTGGCCGCGCGTCACGTTACAGGGATCGTGCACGCCTTTGACATTGATCCGGAAATGGCCGCTCGCGTCACACGGGCTGCAGTCGATTCATCGCGGCCCAACATCGCCGCAGTCGAGCGCGATTTCATGG
>JANMYL010000290.1:0-15079 GCA_031382045.1 Akkermansiaceae bacterium
ATGAACATCGGCGCGATGATCAACGCCGGAATAATTTGGATGAAATAGTTATATCCATTCGTGAAAAATCCTAAGTTACGATTGATACGGATCAAGCGACGGAAGTTAGTGGTCAAAGCGTCTAGCCGCATGTTCAAGCGGGCCTTGAAACGGCCTTCGCGATGAGCCAGCGCGATCGACTCAGAGTTTTCCCTGACATGAATCAAGTCCGAGCGAAAATCCGCCTCCATATCGAGTTGGTTGTAATTCAAGCGGATCAATGGCTTGCCGAGGAAAATCGTCATTGCCGTACCACACAAGGCATAGACCACCGCAACAGTGAATAAAAGCGGGCTAATCGTCCACAAGACGCCCGAGAAGGAAACTGCCGTCAGCGTCCCATTAACGATCAATAGCATAAACGAAAGTGTAGTGGACGTGAAGGCTCGGACATCGTCAGAAATCCGCTGATCTGGATTGGCGACACCGGTGGCCGAATCCAGACGGTAATATGTGCGATCCTTCAAATAAGCATCCGTCAAGCGCCGCGTCAGTTGTTCGCGCCAGAGGATTCCCAACCGCTCTTCAGTAAAACGAAAGAACGCCAAGACCACCGTTGATGCGATGAAGACGCCCACGTATAACAACGCCTGTTGCTTGAAAACGTCCATGTTGCGGCTCTCAATCGCCGACATGAAATCACGGCCCACGTAACTGTTAATGACGTTCAAGCCGTTGATCGCCACCATCAACAGCAGCAATGTCACCGCAAAGATCACCGCTTTGGGCCCCTGCTCGGAGCGCACCAACATCCGCAAAGCGCCGCAGAGGCGCTTCCACGTGAGGCGGATGATTTGAACTTTATCGTGAGACATTTGTTTTAAAACAAGCTGGATAGAGCATTCCGATAATACGGAAATATTAACAACTTTCTGAGGCGGGCATGACAAAAATTCGGATTTATGGCAAAGAGAATCACCGAAATTTGGAAAAAGCGGTTCTTCAGCATAAACATAACAGTAATTGCAGGGGGCAATTTCTCACCAAGACGACCCCCACTCCGCCGCCTCCGTGTCACGAAACAGTCACCAACGGTCAGTTGCCCCAATTCTGCAGATCATCCAGATTCCCTAAGTAGTTCGGCTCCATGGGCGCTATTTCGCTTATGGCAATAAGAACGAACTGCCCAAACTTCAATGATCCTCAGCAAATGAACACCACAGAACCACGCAGACCTTATCCCGACGTCTCTGCCGTGCCGTCCGAGTTATCTTTCGAAGACAACTGGGACAGCGAGGCCGTATCGGAATTGATTCGCTCCAAGTGCAATCATGGAGAAACGCCCGCCTTCCTTTTTCTGGGAAGAAAAGAGTCTCTCCTGTTGAGAAATTATCTCACCGAATCCTTCGGTGAAGAGGTAGTTCCGACTTTGTATGGCACGTATTATTTGGGGCTAGAAGTAATCACTATCGATTGCGAGAGCTTCATCGCCACAGGCGGCCGCAAGGTGATCCGTACGCTACAAGACCCGATGTCCCGCCGCCCAGCTTGGCGCGACCGCGATACGGAAGCACGTTGGCAGTTCCGAATCTAACGGAAAATTGAGACACCCGCTCTTCTTGGTTCAAGGGAGAGCGGGCGTCTCAAGACCATCTCACAACACTTCCCCCGGCGAAAAGGCTTCCTCACGAGGGAGCCTTTTCTATTTTCTCCCAAGCCTTGAAATCAACGACACAAGGCTGGCGCTTCCCGCAAGTTTCGCCAAACTTCGTGCAGCCACCCGCAAACATGCTCGCTTTTTCTTCATGCTGGAATAACAGCCGCCACACAGACGGCGAGTCGATGATCGAGGAAATCATAGAGCTCGGATTTCCCAACATCGAGCTTTCCCACGGCATGACCATCGCCAAGCTTCCAGGCATCAAAAAGGCTTATCAGCGCGGGATTTTCACGTGTTCGGGTGTGCACAATTATTTCCCATCGCCCGTCGAGGTAATGATCGATGCACCAGACGCTTATGAGTTCACTTCGCACCGGACCTTCGACCGCCAGCGCGCGATGGACATGACGTTCCGCACACTCGACATCGCCGCTGAGTTCAAGGCCCAATACCTCGTCCTTCACATGGGCTCGGTGCCGATGGATTCGAAAAAATGGACCCGCCCGCTGACTCTGGCCGTCTCCGAAGGCGGGCAGCACAACGCGGACTACATCAAACAGAAGCTGGCTTTCGTAAAGAAACGGGAAAAAGTAGGCCCGCTGTATTTCCACCGCGCTATCGAGGCACTGACCACCATCGCCGAGCGCGCGACAGAAGTCGGGGTGAAGCTGGCCATTGAATCCCGCTCGCGCTTCGAAGACATGCCCACGGAGCGCGAGATGATCGCCCTACAAACGCACTTCGCCGACAATCCATCGATCGGCTATTGGCATGATTTCGGCCATGTCCAGCTCAAGCATAACCTCGGCCTACTCGATCACGAGGAGTGGCTGGGAAAAATTGCTCCACACCTGATTGGCGGGCATGTTCACGATGTCCAATGGCCTGCCAGAGATCACCGCACGCCGTTCAGTGGCACGCTGGATTACGCCGCACTGATGAAATTTTTTCCCGCCAACTGCCCGCTCATATGGGAACTCAGCCCCACCCGCGATGCTGCCGAGATCCGTAGCGCGCTGGTCCGTTGGAAGCACGAATTCCCGCAGCGCGTGTAAGATTCAAGACAGTTTTCACGCATCGCAGCGTTCTATGGGAACAAAAAGCCCACACTTTTCTTCAATTCATGAAACCACATTTCAAATCTCTCCTTCCTGTTAGCGCGGTCAGCGCCAGTTTGATCACTTACGCCGCCGCATTCGGCTTCCGCGGTGCAGACCCGCTCGACGCAAAAGCAACGGATGCTGCCGTCACCGTCCTCACCACCCAGATTCTCGAGCAGTCCCAATTCGCCCACCAACAACTCGACGACGAACTGGCAGGCAAGTTTCTCGACCGCTATCTAGACACGCTCGACGGCAGTCACATGATTTTCCTAAAGAGCGACATCGACGAATTTGCAAGCTCCCGCACATCGCTAGCCGAGGCGACACGCAAACAAGGTGACACCACACTCGCATACTTCATTTTCAAGCGCTACCTCCAGCGCCTTGACGAACGCGTCGCCTTCATCGCCGCCGAATTGAAGGACACCAAATTCGATTTCACCGCCGAGGAAACCTACTCCTACGACCGCAAGAATGCACCACACCCGGCGGATATCCAAGCCGCAAAAACCCTCTGGCAACAACAACTGCGTTATGAATACCTCCAGGAAAAACTTGCCGGAAAAAAGGAAAAAGACATCGTCAAAATTCTCGGCCGTCGCCCCGTTCGGATCGCCGAGACGATGCGTAAGCTGAGCGACAAGGCCGTGCTCGAATTCTACCTAAACGCGCTTGCCCAGATTTACGATCCGCACTCCGACTACATGGGCCCCGAGCAGCTTAAGAGCTTCGAAATCGGCATGAACCTCTCGCTCACCGGCATCGGCGCGACGCTACAATCCGAGGAAGGTTATTGCAAAATCAAGGAGCTCGTCCCCGGTGGTCCCGCCGCCCGTAGCGGACTGCTCGTGAACGGTGACCGCATCGTCGGCGTCTCCCAGAAACAAGACGGCGAATTCACCGACCTCGTGGACTTACCGCTCTCCCAAGCCGTCGAACTCATTCGCGGTAAAAAAGGCACCTCGGTTTTCCTCAATATCATCCCCGCAGCCGCCACCGACGACAGCGCCCGCAAAACTGTCACCATCGTCCGCGAGGAGATCAAACTCGAGGACCAGCAGGCCAAAGCGCAGATCATCGACCTGCCTGCTGGCGACAAGACCCAGCGGATCGGAGTCATTAATCTACCCGCTTTCTACGCTGGCGAAGGCGACGGCAAGGGAGCCCCGACTTCAGCCACCGCAGACGTGGCCCGCATCGTCACCAAACTTAAACAGGAAAATGTCACCGGCATCATCCTCGACCTCCGGCTCAACGGCGGCGGTTCGCTCCAAGAAGCCATCGACCTCACCGGACTCTTCATCTCCTCCGGCCCGGTCGTGCAAACGCGCAACCTCGAAGGCCGCGTAGAAGTCGGCAAGGACCGCGACAACGCCGTCGCCTATGACGGCCCGCTCGTCGTACTAACAAGCCGCTTCAGCGCCTCCGCCTCTGAGATCGTCGCCGGTGCATTGCAAGACTATGGCCGCGCGATCATCGTCGGCGACACCTCGACCTTTGGAAAAGGCACGGTTCAGACTATTATTCCGCTCGACCGCGTCATGAAAAGCGAAGGGATCGTCCCCGGCTCCGATCCAGGCGCGCTGAAAGTTACGATTAGCAAATTCTATCGCCCCAGCGGCAAGTCCACTCAGCTTGAAGGCGTCAAGGCAGATATCGTCATCCCCTCACTCACCGACCTGCCAGAAATAGGCGAATCCGACCTCACCAACCCACTACCGTGGGACACCGTACCCGCCGCCAAGTTTACGCAAGCCAACCGCGTCAACCCATCGCTAGCCGCCCTTCGCGGCCACTCCGACCAGCGCATCGCCAAGACCCCAGATTTCATCGAATTAAAGTCTGAAATCGAACGCTTCCGCAAGCTTCGCGCGGACAAGTCCGTCTCGCTCAACGAAGCCGGGCGCCAAAGGGAGAAAGCCGAGCTCAAAACCCGCGCTGAGACCCTCAAAAAAGAACGTCTCGCCCGCGCCTCCAAGCCGCCCGCAGCATACGAAGTCACGCTCAAAAACCTGGCCCAGCCTGGCCTAGGCGATCTGGTGAAACCGAAGGCGCCCGAGCTCGAAAGCGACTCGGAAACGGACAAAGAAGCCGCAGCAGCAGCCCCTACCGAAGACATCATCCTCCACGAAGCGCAGAACATCCTGCTCGACTACAGCAATCTACTCAAGGGCCAGCCCGTTATTTCCCAGCGCTAAACTTCATGCCGCCGGCGGCGCGTCTTTCTTGATCGGCGGCACCAAAGTCATTCCCTTCAGCGAGCGACAGAACTCTTTTTTCGGTAAAACCGCCACGCTGCCATCACCCTTGGGATCGCCGTTCATCGTCTTGAATTCCACCTCGTAACGGTCGAGCCGCACGATGCGGATAAATTTCGCACCCTTTTGGTAAACCTCGTCTTGAAAAATTCTCATGGCGCAGGCTGGCGGCGCTTCCACGATCTGGCAAGCGGACAGAAAAAACACTCAACCTCACAGGAACGCTGGATAAAGTAGCCTCACAAGGGCTCGAACCTTGAATAACAGAATCAAAATCTGCGGTGTTACCATTACACTATGAGGCTTTTTACCTGTGGCGGGCGCAACCTAAACCGCGCTTTACGGTTTTGGCAACTGGGAAAATCAATCAAAGTGCCGAGATTTCCTCTGCCTTTTCTATCATCACCTCCGCGATGTCGGAATCCAACGCCCTAAAGGCGATTTCTTAGGAGGAAAGCTCCTAGCCCTCGCACGTGCGGGAAATCAAAGTAATAATCTGCCTGTTCTCCCCCTGTGACAACGGCATTTCTGCCTGTTCTTCCTCTGCGTTCCTGCCTGTTCCTCAAAACGCTCGATAGTCATGCAAAAATACGGGCAGAAATGCCTGTATCACTTGCAAAAATACAGGCAAGAATGCCTGTGTCACCTCACTTCTTGAACACAATCTGCCCGCCATCCATGTCGGCTTGGATCACGTCGCCATCATCGAATTTACCTTCCAAAACATCGAGACTCAGCGGGTCCAGTAAGAGGTGCTGGATGACACGCTTGAGAGGACGTGCGCCGTAAACGGGATCGTAACCCAGCGTTCCGATGTGCTCCTTGGCGGCTTCCGTAAGAGCGAGGGCAAGGCCTTGTTTGGCGAGGCGCTGGCGGACTCGGGCGAGCTGGAGATCGACAATGGTGGTGATGTCCTCGCGCTCAAGCCGGTCGAAAATGATCGTTTCATCGATGCGATTGAGGAACTCAGGCCGGAAATGACCGCGCAGGGCCTCGCTGACTTTGGCCTCGCGCTGCTCGGCATTTTCCTCATGCAGAATAAATTGTGAGCCAATGTTGGAAGTCATGATGAGCACGGTGTTCCGGAAATCCACGGTGCGGCCTTGGCCGTCGGTGATCCGACCGTCGTCGAGGACTTGAAGCAGGACGTTGAAAACGTCTGGGTGTGCTTTTTCAATCTCGTCAAAGAGCACGACGGCGTATGGCTTGCGCCGGACTCGTTCACTGAGCTGGCCTCCTTCTTCGTAGCCGACGTAGCCGGGAGGCGCGCCGATGAGCCGTGCGACGCTGTGTTTTTCCATGTATTCGGACATGTCGATGCGGACCATCGCGTTCTCGTCGTCGAAGAGGAACTCTGCGAGCGCTTTGGAAAGCTCGGTTTTTCCGACGCCAGTGGGGCCCAAGAAAATGAACGAGCCTATCGGGCGATTCTCGTCTTGAAGTCCGGCGCGAGCCCTGCGGACGGCGTTGGCCACGGCTTTGATCGCTTTTTTCTGGCCTACGACGCGTTCGCCAAGCCGCTTCTCCATGGTGACGAGTTTCTGTTTCTCGCCTTCCTGCAACCGATTCACGGGAATGCCAGTCCACGAGGAAACGATGCGGGCGATGTCGTCCTCGGTGACTTCCTCGGTCAGCAGCGCGCCTTGCGTCTGGCGCGCGTGGAGTTGGTCTTTGGCCGCTTCCAACTCGCCGTGGGCTGCGGGTAAATCGCCGTAAGTGATCTGCGAAGCTCTTGTTAAATCACCGATGCGCTGGGCACGCTCGACCTCATTTTTGAGCGTCTCTATCTTTTCCTGAGCGGCGCGAACTTGGTCGATGATCGCCTTTTCATTCCGCCACTGCGCCATCAAACCCGAGGATTTTTCGCGGAGGTTGGCTTGCTCTTCTTTCACCTTTTCAAGACGGGTGACGGAGGCCTTGTCGGTCTCCTTTTCGAGGGCTTTTTTCTCCATTTCGAGCTGAAGAATCTGGCGTTCCAGCACATCGATCTCGGTGGGCATTGAGTCGAGTTCAATCTTCAGGCGGGCAGCGGCTTCATCAATCAAATCAACGGCTTTATCTGGCAGGAAACGGCCGGAAATATAACGGTCTGATAGCACGGCAGCAGCCACGAGTGCGCCGTCTTGGATGCGCACGCCGTGGTGGACTTCGTAGCGCTCCTTGAGGCCACGCAATATGGCGATAGAGTCCTCCACCGATGGCTCGCCGACCATCACGGGCTGGAAACGGCGCTCCAGCGCGGCATCCTTTTCGATGTGCTTGCGGTATTCATCGAGCGTGGTCGCGCCGATGGTCCGCAGCTCGCCGCGAGCGAGCTGGGGCTTGAGCAGATTTGAAGCATCCACCGCGCCCTCGCTGGCTCCGGCGCCAACGATGGTGTGGAGTTCGTCAATGAAGAGGATGATCTGGCCTTCGGAATCCGTGACTTCCTTGAGAAATGCTTTAAGCCGCTCTTCGAACTCGCCGCGGTATTTTGCCCCGGCTAACATGCCTCCGAGGTCCATGGTGATGATGCGTTTGTCCTTCATCGAGTCCGGCACATCGCCCGAGACGATGCGGCGGGCGAGGCCCTCGACGATGGCGGTCTTGCCCACGCCAGGCTCGCCGATGAGGACCGGGTTGTTCTTGGTGCGACGGGAGAGCACTTGAAGTAGGCGGCGGATTTCGTGGTCGCGGCCAATGACGGGATCGATCTTGCCTTCGCGGGCGCGGGCGGTGAGGTCGGTGCCGTATTTTTCAAGCGTTTGGTATTTTCCCTCGGGGGAATCGTCGGTGACTTTCTGTGAGCCGCGGAGGCCAGTGATGGCATCGCGGGCTTTTTTTTCATCGAGTCCCGCGTCTTTGAGTAGCTTGCCGGCAGGAGAATTCCCTTTCAAAGATCCAAGGATGAAATGCTCGACGCTGAGATAGTCGTCGCCGAGCGCTTCGCGAGCGGTATCGGCTGCGTCCAGTGTGGCGCGTAGTCCGATGCTGATCTGCGGCTGGGTGGAAGCGCCTTGGACGCTCGGCTCACGGGCGAGCGCTGCGGCGAGCGAGAGCTTGAGGCTAGAAATATCCACGCTAGCTTTTTGGAGTATAGGCGTGGTGATACCGCCTTCCTGTTGGAGCAGGGCAAGCAGCACGTGCAGGCTGTTCAACTCAGAGTGAGCGGATTTAGAAGCAATACTTTGCGCCGACTGGAGAGCTTCCTGGAGTTTTTGCGTGATTTTTTCGAGTCCCATGGCCGTTAGTTTTCTATAGATTATACATGAACGCGATTTGTGGCAACGCATCGCTTGTTGTATTTTCCGCAAGATAGATCCGGAGGGCAAATGCTGATTTCAAACGCTCTTGACCCATTGCACGGCAGTGGTAATTTGCATTCTGTCAGCTTGATATCCAAACCCATCCATTCGTGAAAATCCCTGTCAGAACTGCCATCGGCGCATGCTTTTGCCTGATTGGAGGTGCTCCGTTATCAGCCGACTGGCGGGATGAAATCGGCCACACGCGCCTCGTACTTCTCAACGCCGCCGAGCTGCCCGCAACTCCTAGCAGAGGGCTTGTGCAGATCGAGGCCCGCGATAACTTGGACAACTTCGAGCCCGACACCGCGAGTTCGCTTTTTTCCGGGAAAATTTTCTCCCACCTGTCCGGCACTTCCGGCATCAGTGACCACGCCCAGCAAGTCGCCACCCATTTCTATGGCAACACCAGCAGTCTAACTTCCGGAAATTGCCCGATCGGACTCTACAATGCGAACTCTTGGATCAACGCGGGCTTTCTCGAAACAGGCAGTTCCTCCAGGCCCTCCACGGAATCTCACGCCGTCCAAAACCACAGTTGGATCGGAATTCTCGACGCCAATTTCACAGCTGACGAGGCGACGGAAATTAACCGCCGTCTGGACTTCGCGATCAACCGCGATGGCTTCGTGAGTGTGGTAGGCGTCAACAACGGCACCAGCACGATCCTTCCGGCGATCCTATGTCAAAGTTACCACACCATTTCCGTGGGCTTGGTCAACGGCAACCACAGCGCGGGCTTCACCACTCTGGATGGCACTGCACGCATCAAGCCAGACATCGTCGCTCCCGATGGATTCACCAGCTTCGCCACACCGATGGTCGCGAGCGCCGCCGGACTGCTTCACTCGAAACTCGCCGCCGCACCTTATTCTCTCACCGGAGCGGACCAGCCCCGCGTTATCAAATCGCTGCTCCTCTCCACCGCGACGAAAAACACCGTGCCCGCGTGGACCAATACTCCAAGCCGCCCACTCGACCTTGTATATGGTGCCGGCGAACTCAATATCCATCACGCCTACAACACGCTACGGGCCGGACGGACCAACGCCTCGAATAGCATCGTGCACAAACCCCTCGGCTGGGCCGCCGAATCCGTCGCCTCCTCAGCGCCAAAAACTTACTTCTTCAGCATTCCCGCTGGTGCGGCTTCCACTCCATTCAGCGCAGCTCTCATCTGGCACCGGGTGGTTTCAAAATTCGGTTTCAATACCTGGAACGCCAGCCTCGAAAACCTCAGCCTCCGACTTCACAACGCCAGCGGTTTCACCCTTGGCAGCGAAATTGCCGTGAGCGACAGCAGTGTGGATAACGTCGAGCTCGTTCACCAAGCCGCCCTTCCACCCGGCACCTACGCGCTCGTCGTCGAAAATCCATCCTCCACCGCCACGCCTTACGCCCTGGCTTGGCACAGCCTGCCCGGCGTGACTATCACCACGACGATTCCCAACGCCCGCGAAATCGACCTGCAAGCAGGCCTCGTCACACTCACCCGCAGCGGCGACACGACGCTGCCACTATTCGTACCCATCACCGTGGGGGGCAGCGCCGTTTCCGGCACCCATTTCCAAGCCCTCCCCGCCAGCGTCATCCTAGCCGCCGGGCAGACCACGACCACACTGCAAATCCTCCCCATCGCCGACACCCTAGCCCAAGGCGACCGCAGCGTCAGCGTCGCCATCGCTGCAGATTTCGCCTTGGTCCGAAATCCCGCAGAATCCGCAGTCATTACGATTCAGGACAAACCCTTCGATGCCTGGCGCTTTGCAAATTTTTCAAATTCCGAACTCACTAATTCCGCGATCAGCGGCGAAACCGCCGATCCCGACGGCGACCAACTCGCAAATTTACTCGAATACGCAGTCGCCCTTGATCCCCAGCTCCCCAGTATTTCACTCGTCACAGCGGGCCTATCCGGAGGCTACCTGACGATCGACAGTTCCAAAAACACCGCCGCCACCGACATTCTGTGGACCGCGGAGATCACCGATAATTTAGCGACATGGCAATCTCTCCTGCCCAGCGTCAATACGGCAAGCCACTTCGCCGCCAGCGATATCGTCCACTCGGACGAGGCCCCACACCGCTTCATTCGTTTAAAAATAACCCGCCCGTAAAACTAAAAAGAGGCGGCTCGTAATTCTAAAGAAGAAGCTGAATCGATCGGCGAATCACCGCAAATGATACGATTGTAACTTCAAGAATGCACCACCGTCGTTAATCTTCCCCTCATTGGGAAAGACAACCAACTGCGCCTCGCAAGAGTCAAATCAGGGAAAATTCACCCTTACATTTTTTGCCCGCTGGACTACGCTCCCCGCCACATTATGGAGCTGCAATCTAAACTCGCCATCCTCGCGGACGCCGCAAAATACGACGCCTCTTGCGCCAGCTCTGGGGCAGTCCGGGGAAATTCCCTTGATGGAAAAGGCGTCGGCTCCACGGGCGGCGTCGGCATTTGCCACAGCTATGCGCCGGACGGACGCTGCATCTCCCTACTCAAGGTGTTGCTTACGAACTTGTGCATCTACGACTGTCACTACTGCATCAACCGCCGCTCCAGCAACGTTCGCCGCGCAGCATTTACCTCCGAAGAAGTCGTGAAGCTCACGCTAGACTTCTACAAACGAAACTACATCGAAGGCCTATTCCTCAGCTCCGGCATCATTCGGAACGCGGATTACACCATGGAAATGGTCATCGCGGTGGCCCGCACCCTGCGCGAGGTGCACGACTTCCGCGGCTACATCCATTTAAAAACGATCCCGGAAGCGTCGCCGGAGTTGATCGAAATCGCCGCGCGCTACGCCGACCGCATCAGCATCAATCTCGAATTACCGACCCAGAAATCCCTGGATGTCCTCGCTCCGGAAAAAAGCATCGTCCGCACCCAGCATGCCATGGGCCGCATTCGGAACAAACTCGACGAAGCGCATGATCGCCGGAAAAATGGCGATAAAAAAGTCCGCCACGCCACCGGCCAGAGCACCCAAGTCATCGTCGGTGCAGATGATTCCACAGACGCCGATTTCCTAGCCCGTTCAGACGAGCTTTACGGCGATTTTAAAATGCGCCGAGTTTACTACTCCGCATTCAGCCCCATCCCGGAGCCATCCAGCATCTTACCGCTCAAGGCCCCGCCGCTTATCCGCGAGCATCGGCTCTATCAAGCGGACTGGTTGATGCGGTTCTACGGCTTTAAAACCTCGGAAATCCTCTCGCCTGAGACGCCGAATCTCGACCTCGAACTTGACCCGAAACTCGCCTGGGCCCTGAGAAACCGCCAAGATTTCCCGGTGGATGTCCAGACCGCCAGCCGCGAGAAGCTACTCCGCGTCCCCGGCCTTGGTGCGATCAACGTTGAGCGAATTCTAAAAATCCGCCGCTTCACCCGCATTCGGCTCGCTGATTTAATCCGGCTTCGCGTGTCGCTGGCCAAGGTGCAGCCCTTCCTGATGACGGCGGATCATAACCCTTCCGCCTATTTGCTCGATTCCGAGCGTCTCCGAGCCCGGTTCCTGCCCAAGCCCCAGCAACTCGAACTTTTCACCCCGAATGAGATCCGTTGATCCCGGCACCGACTTCCACTCGTGGCGCAATGCCGCGCGCAAGATGCTAGCTGAAGGAGTGCCGCCAGAAGAAATCCTGTGGGAAGCCGAGTGCGGGCTTTTCCTCCCCGCCGAGACCGTGGCCGACAAAGACACGGCGCTGAAATTAAAAGTCCCCGCCGCATTCATCGAACTTGCACAGAGCGTCGCCTGCCACGCAGATCCCATCCGCTGGGGCCTGCTCTATCACATCCTCTGGCGCGTCGTCCGTGGCGGCGAGCGGCACCTTCTTTCCATCGCCAGTGATCCCGCTATTTCTAAGACCATCCTACTGCAGAAAGCCGTGCGGAAAGAGATTCACAAGATGCACGCTTTTGTGCGTTTCAAGCTCATCGACACCGATCCCGAAACCGGCCGCGAGCGCTATGCTGCATGGTTCGAGCCCGACCATTTTATCGTCGAAGCCGGCACCCCATTTTTCAAAAAACGCTTCGCCAACATGGACTGGAGCATCTTCACCCCCAAGGGCTGCGCCCACTGGAACGGAGAAAAACTCACCTACACCGCCGGCATCGCGCACAACCCGATTGACAGCCCAGACGAACTCGAAGCCGCCTGGCGCACCTACTACCGGAACATTTTCAATCCTGCACGACTCAAGATAAAGATGATGAAGCAGGAGATGCCCAAGCGTTATTGGAAAAATTTACCCGAAGCTGACATCATCGAGGAACTCATTGAGGACAGCACCCGCCGCGTCGCCGGAATGTTAGCCGAAGAACCACGCCCAGTGAAACCCAGACCAAAGAACGCTTATCTCGACAAACTTCGAGACCTATCCGCAGAAGAAACCAGCTAGCAACTCCGCTCTCTACCGTTGTTAAATTCTTTCCCTGATCCCCTAAAAAGCGGCGAAACGAATTCCGCGCTCCAATTTCTTGCCCCCGCCCGCCGCGCACCCTAAAACGCGCACCCGCATGACTCACCTCGAAGCAATCGCCCGCGAAACCGGCATTTCCCTCTCCTCCGTCACCATCACCGCCAAGCTACTTGCCGAGGGCGGCACGGTCCCCTTTCTTTCCCGCTACCGCAAAGAGCAAACTGGCTCGCTCGACGAGGTCCAGATCACCACCATCCGCGACCGGATGCTCCAGCTCGCCGAGCTCGACTCCCGCCGCAGCGCCGTCTTGAAATCGCTGGAAGAGCGCTCACTCCTCACCCCAGAGCTTAAGAAAAAACTCGAAGCCGCTCTCACCCTCGCCACCGTCGAGGACATTTTCGCGCCTTACCGCCCCAAGCGCCAGACGCGCGCCACTAAGGCAATCGAGCGCGGCCTCACCCCGCTCGCCGACTTCATTTTCGAAAATCAAGCTGCCGATCCCGACGAAGAAGCCGCCAAGTTCCTCAACCCGGAAATGGAAGTGCCCACCACCGTGGAAGCCCTCGCCGGTGCCCGCGACATCATCGCCGAGCGTGTGGCCGACGATGCTCCGCTGCGTGGCCGCGTCCGGAAAATTTACGAGGAGGAAGCGACTGTCTCCTCCAAGATCATGTATGGCAAAGAAGAGGAAGCCGACGCCCAAAAATTCCGCGATTACTTCGAGTGGAGCGAGCCGTTCTGCTCGATCCCCTCGCACCGCACGCTCGCCATCCGCCGTGGCGAAAAGGAAGGATTCCTCCTCATGCGCGTGGAAGTTCCGCTCGATCGCGTGACCTCTCAAGCCTTGCCCGAGTGGGTGAAATCCAGTGGACCCGCCGGCAAGCACGTCGCCCAAGCGGTCGAAGACGGCTGCAAGCGGCTGCTCATGCCATCCATGGAAACCGAAGCCCGCCTGATGGCGAAAAAAAGCGCTGATGTCACCGCCATTGCTGTATTTGCCGATAATTTCCGCGAACTGCTCCTCGCCTCGCCACTTGGCGAGAAACGCTTACTCGCCATCGACCCCGGCTTTCGCACCGGTTGCAAAACCGTCGTCCTCGACCGCTCCGGCAAGCTCCTCCACCACACCGTCCTCCACGCCACCGCTGGCTCGCAAAACCAAGCCTACGAAGCTGCCGTGGAAGTCACCACGCTCATCAAAAAATATGACATCGAGGCCATCGCCATCGGCAATGGCACCGCCGGGCGCGAAACTGAATCGTTCATTAAAAAACTCAAACTCCCCTCCTCCATCCCCGTCGTGATGGTCAACGAAAGCGGCGCATCTATCTACTCCGCCTCCGATGTCGCCCGTGAGGAATTCCCCAACGAGGACGTCACCGTCCGCGGTGCGGTCAGCATCGGCCGCCGTCTGATGGACCCGCTCGCCGAGTTGGTGAAGATCGACGCGAAAGCCATCGGCGTCGGCCAATATCAGCACGACGTCGATCAGCGCGCGCTCAAGGCCAGCCTGGATGACAGCGTGATTTCCTGCGTCAACGCCGTGGGCGTAGAGCTCAACACCGCCTCCAAGCAACTGCTCTCTTACGTCTCCGGACTCAATGCCTCACTCGCTGAAAACATCGTCGCTTGGCGTAATGAAAACGGTGCCTTCACCTCGCGGGAACAGTTGAAAAAAGTCCCGCGTCTCGGCGAAAAAGCTTTCGAGCAAGCCGCCGGATTCCTCCGCGTCCGTGGCGGCGCGCACCCGCTCGACTCATCCGCCGTCCATCCAGAACGCTACCCGCTCGTGGAAAAAATGGCCACAGACGCCGGTTGCAAAGTGGAAGAATTGCTCGGCAACGAAGCTGCTCGCAAAAAAATTGATCTGCAAAAATACGTCGATGACCAAGTCGGCCTGCCCACGCTCAAAGACATCGTCGCCGAGCTCGCCAAGCCCGGCCGCGACCCCCGGAAACAATTTGAACTCTTTTCCTTCGTCGAAGGCGTCGAGAAACCCTCTGATTTGCAAATCGGTATGAAGCTTCCCGGCATCGTCACCAACGTGACCGCCTTCGGGGCCTTCGTGGATGTCGGAGTTCACCAAGACGGCCTCGTTCACGTTTCTCAGCTCGCAGATCATTTTATCCGCGATGCCTCAGAGGTCGTTAAAGTCGGACAAAAAGTTCAAGTTACCGTCGTCGAGGTCGATCTCAAGCGCAACCGGATCGCGCTTTCCATGAAGAGCAAGGTTGATCTGGACAACCGCCGCTCCGAGTCTGGCGACCGAGGCCCGCAGCAAAACCGCCCTCGTCCGCAGGGTCGGACTCCAGATTTCAAACCCGGCGCGGCCTCCAACAACGACTGGTTCTCCCAAGCCCTCAGCCA
>JANMYL010000232.1:0-6823 GCA_031382045.1 Akkermansiaceae bacterium
TGGGGTCGCAGGTTCGAACCCTGCAGCGTGCACCATTTGATCATCCAGAGTTAGAAATCTGTGCGCCTGTTTGTGTGCACTCTCCACTTGCATCGAAGTATGCCGGAAGCTTCATCTCGGCGTCCGTCAGTGCTAAACTGGCCCGGTCGGTCTAGCTGTCCCAGTGAGTTCAAACTTCAAATCTCAAATCAATCAGGTAACCGATTGAAAATTAATAAGTAAGCAACGTGAAGCGAAGTTTCACTGTCATCAGGAAAACCATTTCAGCCGGGTGGTATCCTTCCTACGAATGTGAGGCTTTCGGTTCACATTCCTCGCCCGACACCTCTCGCCCGCCACTCCAACGAAAAAACCCAGTCGGCAAAAATCTCTTTTTGCAATTCAAGTCGCTCCAGATATTCCAAGGGAGGCGCGAGCTCCAGTGTGGGTGCCCCGAAATCATAGGAAACCACGTAGCTAGCCGCAGCAGGTTTCGTTAATTTTTAGCTACGTCCGACTTTCCTCGATGAAAGTCAGGTCGTATTTCCTTCCCCCTCCTTCAGCGACTGGAGCTACACGATAAACTCCAAGAGGAAATAGGCCCCCCTGATTTCACTACATTACTGATTTTGAAGACGTTTTTGCAAAGCTCTTACTCATCCAAATACTGACCCGAAATTCCGGCATTTTATTTTTATGACTCTTTGAAAATCAGTGAAATCTGTGGTTAAAAATCTTCTCTGCATTGTCCCATTCAGCATAAAACACCCTTTGTCTTCCGCCCACCGAACGAAACGACGGAAGCTTTCGTTGTAAATTAACCATTCGTTGATTTCGCCACCCGGTCCATTTTGCGTAAGTTTCCCTGCGAGGTCTTTACAGGCCTCGCCGAGCTGAGACAGGTCGCTGCCATTTCTTTCCCACTATATACCTCCGAGAGGACTTCTCACCCTGTCCCCCAGAGGAGGCGGCGGCGCGTGATTTCGAACATCGAGGTCGGTTCTCAGAGTTTAGGGAGGATGGCTTCAAGCGTGAGCGGCTTTTTACTAAAGGTTCGCTTTTGAATCTCCACGACTGATTCTCGGAGGAAGGAGCCTTGATCATCGTAAGATCGGATGGCGCAGGCGTGGAGCATTCCGGTGGTGTCGCTTTTTTCCACACAACTGAAGCTTAGGAAAAGGCGACCATCACCATGAGACTCGGGGCCTAACTTGTTGAGCAATGGAGTGAGATCGATGCCGAGTTCGAGCGGGCTGTCATCACCAGGTCCGGCCAGAGGGACCTCGCCGACGTTGTTCCTTGGATTGCCGAAAAGCGGCCAGCCATTGAGGACTTGCGGAGCGAGTTCGTATTCGGGTTTCATGGCGTTTTTGTCGCCGGCGATGCCGATGGTCACTCGCAGGTCTGAGCGAATGTTACAGGCGAGCTTCAGTTTTAAGGTGCGGCGGGGAATATGCCGACAAACCTCGATCCGTCCGAGATAGTTTCCGCGTTTCCAAGTGGGATCGACCATCGCGCTGTAAAGCAGGTAGATTTTGCCATCTTTCGACCAGGTTTCCCCCCATGAATTGACCACGATGAATGCGCCTCGCTCCCGATCAGCGAGGGTAACTTCACCATCGCCGTTGATATCGATGTCAGTAGTGATTTTACCATCGGCATTCACATCGAATCCGACTTGGTCATCGTATCCCACACAAGTGATGCCGTGACCGTAACCGCTGCTCTCCCAGCGAATCCAAAGGTCTTCACCCGCCAGGTAATCCCCTTCTGGAATCGTCCTAGTGATCTCTTTAAGTTCCTTCATACGTCCGTCCAGTGCTAACAGTCCACCGATGGATTCTTTGCCTTTTTGGGGTTGGTTGCGGTCGAAGAGCCAGCCGCGGGCTTCGTTGATCTGTGAGATGGTGGCGGTCGGGGTGTAGCGATAGCCAGCGACGCGATGCTCCATCGCATCGCGCCATGCGGGGTAACCTTTAGCCCACAATCCGATCTTGTCTTCGTCTCCCTCCACGCGACCGTAAGATTTAACGGTGGGTATCCCGATCTGCTTGGCCGTTTCCCAACCATGATACGCTTCCGATCCTCGGTCACTCCTGCCACCATTGCACATATTCCAGGAAAAATCGGCGGGAAAGTGCGTGGCCGTGGTGATGGCCTCGGTGCCATTCAGGACGTTCATTTCGTAGGTGAAGATCGAGGCAACGGCCGTGAACTGACCACAGGCTCCTCCTTTCTGTTTGTAGATCGGAGGGAACTGCGGGCGGGTGGAGTTATCGACGCGCGACGGCAAGCGGCTGATGTCAACAAGTGTCTCGCCGATGTCAGGGCCTTTGGCATCACGCCATGTGTCGTAATCTTCTCCCATCGAATCAGGCCTGGAAAACGGCTTGGGGTAGGCTGCGTGCGCGGAGAGGACGGCATCAACAGCCATCACCGGCATAACGGAGCCTGAAGTAAAAAACAAAGTGGTAAGCGTGAGATATCGGTGAATAGAAGTCATGGGTTACCTCGAAAATACGGAGTACGTTAATGCGATGTTTCAAACTGCCCGGTGTTTAGCGGAAGATGACGTTGGCCTCGAGGTTGAGGACGCTCAGGGAGAGGACGGTGAAGGCGGCGCCTTCCATGGGATCGAAGGCCGGCGCGGCTGTTGATTCGCCGATTTTTAGGAGAGCTTCGACATTGGAAAATTTGGGCCTTGAAAAAATCACGTTGCTCGATGGCGGAGCCTAACTGAATTAATCCAACTCGAATCATAAGACAGTCTGAGCGGTTATGCGATCCGACCATGCCGCGAAGTCGCGCATACTCTCCAAATACGCCGCCGCGCACAGGAAGAGCTGCAGAGTGAGATCGTGAATCAGGAAAAATGCTTTCAACAGTCCCTTGAAAAAATTCAAAGCAATTGAGGTCTCATCTGACATTCGCTAAAGCTTTTATCGCTTTTTCAGCGTGACCGCAGAAAAACATCTCGCCAGTTTTGGCGCACACCAAAATTAAAACTCATGGGAAATTTCACCGCATTTGAGACCAAGATGACTGCTTCAGGAATGGGAGACGCCGCCATCCGCGCCTTCCGCAGGAACTACGAGGCGCTGCTGCGCAACGAAACCGGGATGATCCCGGAAAAGACAATTTCCCCGGCGGTGGGGCTGGCTTCGTTCGAGGACATCCCTCCGACCTGCGCTGCGGATACTGCGCTGCTTTCGCAAGCGGTGGTTATCAAACTTAACGGCGGACTCGGTACGGGCATGGGTTTGTTGGGACCTAAGAGCCTCCTCTCGGTACGCGATGGAGTGAACTTCCTGGACTTGATGGTGCGGCAGATTCTCGACCTCCGCAAATCCAGCGGCGCAAACGTGCGGCTGCTTTTAATGAACAGTTTTAGCACCAGCGAGGACACGCTGGCGCACTTGGAAAAATACAGGGAGCAAGGGCTAGCAGACGCGTCTGCAGTGGAGCTGATGCAGAACCAGATTCCCAAAATCGACATTTCAACATTTTTTCCAGTCGAGTGGCCAGCGGACCCTGATCTGGAATGGTGCCCGCCAGGCCATGGCGATCTCTATCCAGCACTGGTCGGCAGCGGGTGGCTGGACCGCTTACTGGCGGAGGGCGTGAAATACGCTTTTATTTCTAACTCTGACAATCTCGGCGCGATTCTTGATCCGGCCATACTTGGTCATTTCGCCAGATCCGGCTCGCCGTTCTTGATGGAAGTCACGCGGCGGACGGCGGCAGACCGCAAAGGCGGGCATCTCGCAGTGAGAAAATCCGACGCCCGCTTGCTGTTGCGTGAAGTGGCGCAATGCCCGGAAACAGATATGGATGCGTTCCAGGACATCGACCGCCACCGCTATTTCAATACCAACAGCCTCTGGCTGCGGCTGGATTTGCTCAAGGAACAGCTCGCCGCGGACTCTGGTGTGCTGCCGCTGCCGATGATTCGCAATAATAAGACCGTCGATCCACGAAATAAGAAATCCACACCGGTGGTACAGTTGGAAAGCGCAATGGGCGCGGCGATCGAGTGTTTTGAGGGCGCGGTGGCCATCAATGTGCCACGCAGTCGTTTTGCGCCGGTGAAAACCACGGGCGACTTGCTGGCACTGCGATCCGATGCCTACGATGTGCTTGACGACGGCCAAGTCTGCCTTGCGGCCTCGCGTAATGGGATACCGCCGGAGATCTCACTTTCAGACGAATATAAGTTGGTGGATCAAATCGAAACTCTGGGAGCACCCAGCTTAATCGGGTGTGACTTATTAAAAATCAGCGGTTCTATCCGATTTATGACGGGCGTAGTGATCGAGGGAAACGTGGAGTTCCAAAACACTTCGACAGAAACCAAGTTAGTGAAACCCGGCGTTTACAAGAATCAGATCGTTAGGTTGTGAATGACCTTTATCAGATAGGTAATCTTGAGAACACTCGATAATTTCTCATTCACTGCACTTGCTTCGCGGTGATTCTGGATCTAAGCAGTGCCCGCATATGGCAAATATCGGTCCTTTCTCGTTCCCATCCAAAGGTTTTGATGCAGTAATTTTTGACTGCGATGGAACACTCGTGGACTCGATGCCGGCCCATTTCGAAGCATGGTGCGAGGCGCTCGCGCTTTATGGTGCCGGTGGTGTTTTCAAGGAAGACGTTTTTTTCGCTATGGGCGGGCGGCCCACTCTAGACATCGTGGTTGAGCTCAATGACGAATACGACCTACGGCTCGATCCAGCTGCGGTGGCCATGGCAAAGCGGGAATTTTTTCTAAAGCGACTCGATCACGTGACCCTGATCGAGGAAGTGGCCAATTTCGCGGAAAGTCTTCGTGGCAAGTTACCGATGGCGATTGCAACGGGTGGCAGCCGATTTGTAATTGAAAAGACGCTTAAAATTGTCGGGATCTCCGACTGGTTTGACGAAGTCGTAACCGCGGATGACGTGGTGAATGGAAAACCAGCACCTGATATTTTTCTCAAGGCCGCCAAGCTACTCGGCGTGGCACCTGCAAAGTGCTTAGTGCTCGAAGACGCACCTGCCGGGATTATTGCCGCGCAGGACGCGGGTATGCAAGTCATCGCAATTCCTTGTCCACTTGCCTCACTTGACCGTTAGCCTAACTGAGTCACTTGTTACCAGACATGTGATCGAGTAGCTTTTGGTTGAACTCATCGGCCATATTGTAGCCGAGGCGGCGAAGTTGCTGGTCGAGCGCCGCGATGGTGACCATCCGCGCGGTGTCGCGGCCAGGGCCGACGGGGATTTCTACGTGGACGACGTGTTGGCCCAGAATTTCGTGTGTTTTCTGTTGAAGTCCGACACGATCCACCTCGTTGAGATCAGCCTGCGCCTTGAGCGTGACTACGAGATCGAGCCGCTTATCCGGGCGGATGGAGGCGAGGCCGTAAAGATTAGCAACATTGATAATACCGATGCCACGAATTTCCATGTAGCCTCGAGAAAGGTCTGGCGAGGTAGCGACCAGTTCGCCACCGACGTATTTAATGCGGACCATGTCGTCCGCGACGAGTGAGGCACCGCGCTCTAGCAGGCCAATGGCAGTTTCTGATTTGCCCGAGCCACTCTTGCCGATGATAAGAACGCCGACGCCGCGCATGTCCACCATGCAGCCATGAAGGGTGACGCTGGGTGCAAATTCATGTTCTAGCCGGATGGTGGCGGCGTTGAGGAAATTCATCGTGACTTGGGAAGTGCCAAAAACTGGGATGCCATGGTCTAACGCAACGGAGGTTAGGTTAGCATCGAGCCGGGAGCCACGCGCCACGACGATGCACGGGATGTCGCGGTCGCACATCCGGCGGAAGCGATCCACACGCATCGAGTCCGGGAGCTTTTTCAAATAGGCCAGTTCGGAGTTGCCCAGCACTTGCACGCGCTTCTTGGCGAAGTAGGAGAAAAAACCAGCCAAGGCCAGGCCCGGGCGGTTCATTGCCGGTTCGCTGATCAAGCGATCGAAGCCAACACGCTCGCCATGCAGCGTGAGGCCGAGTGACGTGGCGTGGGCATCGAAAAATTTCTCAACGGAGATCGAAGCGACGGTTTTGACGCGGGGTGGCATGGCGGTGACTTAACCAGACGAGATCGCCGACAGCACGCGAAATCCACCCCCAATCCACACCGGGGTTGCGCGGCAGGCAGAACGTGTTACAACATGCATCAACTACCATGCCAAACTACGATTACGAATGTGAAAAATGCGCCAAGCGCTTCGAGATCTTTCAAAGCATGAACGACGCTAAACTCACTGACTGCCCGCAGCCCGACTGTGACGGCAAGGTGAAACGCTTGCTAGGCACTGGTGGTGGTATCATTTTCAAAGGTGCGGGATTTTATCAAACTGACTACCGCTCCTCGTCTTATCAGGCAGGAGCCAAAGCGGAGGGAGCAGCAAGCGCGCCACCCCCACCCCCGGCGTCGACATCACCGGCCAGCACGAGTCCGCAAACATAAAATTACCAAGTGCAAAACAAAGCCATTCCAAGACAAGTAAAGAAATAGAAGGCCCTGCCACGCCATCGAACTTTCAAACCTCACATCTGCTACCCTGCACAACTTGGTCTGCAACAATGCGTTCAAATCAAAAAGCCCAGATTTTTTGTAAGCCTTAGGTATTTTTCCCTTGCCACAAGAGGTCCGTGAATCCCAAGGTCCGCCCGCATCCGAAAGGAGCAAATTCCGGCGTAGCTCAGCGGCAGAGCGGGTGACTGTTAATCACTAGGTCCTAGGTTCGATCCCTAGCGCCGGAGCCATTCAAACACTGTTCTAAAATCTATTTGTATTAGATTTTGTGTGATTTTTTACACGTAACAGCTTGTCTTGGTGT